>CATNCS010000001.1 GCA_950097245.1 uncultured Oscillospiraceae bacterium
CAACTTTTCTCCCTATCACCCCAGTGTCACGATCCTTGCACAGGATTTTTCGTTGCGGAAAGCGGGAGGAAATCCGAAAAAGGGACCTGTTTTCCCGTAAAAAAGTTTCGCTGGTAGACATCCGGTAGACGTCCTAAAATATGGAAAGGCCCCCAACCCCTGGGCCACAAGGGATTGGAGGCCTTTTTGGTAGACATTTGGTAGACCTGACAGCGTTCTCCGCACAGGTCTCTGTATACGGCTGTTCAGGCAAAAGACACCTTGACGGCCTGTGGAGTACCGTTCAAGATGTCTTTTGCCTGGAAAAATGGGGAGAAAAGAGAGGTATCAGATTTGTCTATCCACTTGGATTTGTCCGCAGGTAATTACAAGTAGAATATCCTCCAAGGACTCAGTTTCAATCGCAGGGAGCCGGCTGCACAAAATCATATCTGCGGGACAACCTGGCTTTAATACAGCACAACCCTCCTCCGGATGTAAGAGCTGACGGGGATTGACTGTAATCAGCCGCAGTGCGTCTGACTTCTTTACCCCGTTTTCTACAAAGTACCGCAGTACGGGCCCTGAGACCTTCAAAAAGTCGGCTGGCCCGGACAGTCGGTCTTTGGGCAGTGATATCCAGTCGGCCTGGGGATGAGGATAGATATAGCTGTCGCTGGCCAATGCCAGAAAAATTCCCTGGCGGTAAAAGGCAAGCGCTTCCTCCGGACTGGTAGGCCTTTTGCTGGTTCCTGCAGCCGGCGTCAAAACCAGCGGTATTTTCTGTTTGGCCATGATGGCCCCAGTTTCAGGAGAAATTCCATGTCCATGATGGATTACATCGCCGCCACAGGCGAGGAAGCGCCGAGCGGCCTCATCACCTTCAATATGGGCGCCGATTTTTTTCCCTTTCTTGTGAAACAATTCAATAATGTGCCTGAGCTGTGACTCCTCATAGGTCACCGTTCCGGCGTTAGGGGCGGCGGCCAGCGGAACATTGGCGCAGGTGTAATTCATAAAAATATTTTCTCCCGGAAATTCTGAGGCCTCCGCCATAAGCTCATAGTCCCGGTCTGTAAGTGTATCCCGTGTCTCCGACCGGCCAGGCCATGTGGCGCTGGTCAGCACTTTGGGCTCAAACCCCAGCCAGCAGCAGCCGTACGCAATGGCCGAAGCCATTGGCAGCATATCCCGAATTTTTTTATATTGGGCCATTGGCATTGACAGCACCAGGTGTCCCAGATGGTGTTCCCCTGTGGCCACAATCCCGGCCTGAAGGGCTGTGAGCAGGTTGGAAATGGCCGCCATTTCCTGCGCCTGTCCCTGCGTGTGGTGGATTTCTGCGGTGGCATACTCCATCAGGTGGGTATGGCAGTCCACCAGGCCCGGCATCAGGATATGTCCTTTGGCATCTATCACGGTCTCCGCCTGGAGATAAACAGGCGGTTCCCCTTGGCCAACCGCGGTAATAACACCTCCTGCGGCAGTCAGCCAGCCGTTGCAGATTATTTCAGGATCATCCAAGGTCCAGATGGTTCCGTTCCATATTAAAATGTCTTCCATTTTTATCAACAATTCCCCTTTTGCTCCCTGGGTTTATTTCAGCAGCAGGCCGCCTAAAGCGGTGGCCTGAAGATTGCTCATAGCCAGGGTTGGAGAGGCCATAATGCTGAGGATGCCGGTTTCGGGGTTGATGTTCAGCGCGGTCATGGCAGCGACCAGAAAATCGTTCACATATTGCCAGATTCCCACGTAGCTCAAAAGGCCAATCAGACCAAATACCACCGCAAAAGCGGGCAGCACCAGATTCAGCAGGACATAAATCCCCTCCTGGCCGGCGGAAAACAGACCGTTGAGAACCGGAGTGTCCGGCGTAAAAACGGGCAGATCGTCCACCTCCATCGGCTTGCAGTCCCGCCAAATCAGTCTGCCAATCGCAGGAGCGATGACCAGCGGCGCAAAGATGGAGATTACCACCACGGCAAACACTCTGGCGCCGCACAGCGTCAGGCAGCCAAGCCCCAGCATGAAGGTGGAAAAGGACTGCTCCGACTGGACCATGGTGAAAATAGCCAGCTTCTTCTCATCGTTGGTGGCGCCGGATTTGATCAGAATGGGGCCGGCAATCCGTCCGGCGGCGTTGATGTCGCCCAGAATGTTGTAGATGGCCGGAATCAGGATGGCACAGTTTACCTTCAAAAACCGTCCGATGGGCAGGAAGAGCTGCATCATCGCGTCGGTAAATCCCAGCCGCTCCAGAAAGCGCCCCATAATGACGCTGATGATGATAGAGATAGACATCGTGCTGAGAAGACCCACGTCAATGATAATGGGGTGGGCATTCTCTACCATCGCGTTGAAGCCCTCGTTCAGGTTGTTCGGGGCGAAAAACAGCGCCAGCATGCAGATCGCAAATACAACCAGGCCGACAATGGTTGTCCGAGGGAGTCCCTTTTTCTTCTGCTTATCCATAGTACAATTCCTCCACTTCTTTTTTGTGTTTGTCCTGACAGCTGCCAATAAAACTATACTGCCTCCTTCCCTGAAATCTATGAATCGCGGCAAAAACAAAGGCCGCCGGCAACAAAACCAGCCCCGATTCAACGAATCGAAGAAGGTTTTTGTAAACCGGCGGCCAATCTGCTCTTATCAGGGAGCAATCTGCCAAACCTGTTATATGACGAAATCACGGCCGCGCACGCGCAGACGCAACTTCTTATAGTACCTCTGAATCACTCCGGCAGAAACACCAATTTCTCCTCCGCCAGAATTACCATCGCGGCTACCTCCGCGCTCGGATCGTAATCATTTAGAATGGAGCTCACCTTCAGCTCGGGGAATTGCTCCGACAGCAGCTGAAGAAAATACTGCTTGTGCTCGTCCAGAAGGGCCACATCCGCCATCCTGGTGATAAAGCGATTGGAGGCGTCCAGCGCCCTCAGGCCCGGCAGACGGGCGTGACTGCTGACAATCAGGATGCGATTGTCTAAAATATCTACTGTCAGCCGCTTGGGGCCAAACTGGTAGAGGTCGATATAGCTGCGGTCAAACAGCTTTAATAAATCCCGCTTAAAAGCTCTGACGCTGCACTTCATCACACTGCCTCTTTAACAGTATAGCAAATCCTGTCGTATTTTGTCAAGCAAAATTGATCGGCTGGAAAAAAGTACACTCTATTTTCCCTGCAAGCGCATCCTTTGTTTTTGTATCGTTTGACATGTCATTTACAGCGCAGATCCTCTCCTGGGGACAAATAACCGTCCCATATCCACGCCCTCATGGGTAAGCAGCTTGATCTTCTTTTGCAGACCGCCCGCATAGCCGGTCAAGCTCCCGTTGGAACCGACCACCCGGTGGCAGGGGATAATAATCGAAATCGGATTGTGCCCCACGGCCCCGCCCACCGCCTGGGCCGACATCCGATCAAGCCCCCGGCGGGCGGCCAGGGTCCTTGCGATTTCCCCATAGGTGGTCGTTTCGCCATAGGGGATTTCACACAGGACCTGCCAGACCTCTTTACGAAACTCGCTCCCCACGGGCGCCAGGGGCAATTCGCTGATGGCGGGCCGCTCCCCCGCAAAATAGCGGTCCAGCCACAAGCCGGCCTGCCGGAGGACGGGGGAACTCTCCCGCTCCTGGCTTTCTTCCTGCAGAGAGCCGAGGAAATACTTCTGCCCTTCCATCCACAGGCCCACCAGCTTCCCGTCCCGCTCGGCCAGCAGCAGAGCGCCGATGGGGGAATCATAATGCGACGTATATACCATGTTCCGCTCCTATTCCCAATTCCATTGATACCGCTTCAAATCAACATGGCCGCTGTCTTTGAGAGCAACGCCCTCCCGCTCCAGCAAGCCGGCCTGTTCCCGCCAGCCGGGGACCAGCCGCCCCGCGTGGTTGACCACACGGTGGCAGGGATATTTCCCGTAGCAGGAGGCGCTGCTGAGGACCTTGCCCACAAGCCTCGCGTTTCTCTCCCGGCCAATCAACCGGGCGATCTGGCCGTAGGTGGCGACCCGGCCCTCCGGTATCTCCTCCACAACCGACAGGATCTCATAGATCAGCCCATCATCTAAGACCGCTTTCATATGCCGTCCTCCCTCTTAAGCCACAGGTTGACCACGGCGTAGCTGCGCCAGGGCCTCCACCGCTCCGCCAGCGCCAGCAGCTCCTTGGCGGACCTGTCCGGCAGGGCGTGTTTTACCCCCGCGTCCGTCTCCAGAAAGGCGTCCGGCCAGCCCATGGTACGCATGGCCACATACTGAGCCGTCCAGCCGCCGATGCCCCGGAGGGCTTGCAGCTTCTCCATCTCCCGCTCCGGGTCGGCGCTCTGGTCGAGATGGATTTCGCCCCGCTCCAAGCCTTCCGCCAGAGCGCGGATGCAGGCGGAGCGGGCGGCAATCACCCCCAGCGTCCCCAATCGCTCCTGGATGCCGTCTCCCAGGGCCACGATGTCCGCCGCCGTGGGGAAGGTGCAGGTCAAACCTTCAATTCCGGTTTCCACAGGCGTTCCCAGCTCCGCCGCCATGCGCCCGGCCAGAGTGCCGGCCGCTTTCACGGTGATCTGCTGGCCCAGGATGGCCCGCACCGCCGTCTCAAAGGGCTCAAAGCACCCCGGGACCCGCCGCCCCTTGACGCAGAGGCCTGGCTGAAGCTCGTCCATCACCTGGAGGACCTCATACACCGCCTCCGGGTCGCAGTAGAGGTCGAACAGCCGCCGGATACAGGAGAGGACCTGAGACAGCACCGGGATCAGCGTGTCGCTCATGGTGACGTTCAGCCCGTCCTTCTTTGGATGCCGGGACACCTGGACCCACCCGGCGCGGGGCTTTCCCGTCCGATCCGGCAAGCGGACGGCCCGGTAATACCGGCCCTTCTCTACCTTCTCAACGCCCTGGATCGCCCTGCCTGCCAGAAACTCCAGCATCTCCTCCCAGCGGTAGGGCGGACGGCAGCCCAGCGTCACCGTGATGGACCCGGTGTGTCCCTTTCCCTCAGAGGCCCGCTTTCGCAGGGCGGTGGGGGACAATTTATACTGTTTCTGGAACAAGTCGTTCATCCGGCGCAGACTCCCGAACCCCGCCGCCATCGCCACCTCCAGCACAGACAGATCGGTGTCCGTCAGCAGGTTCTTCGCCAGCAGCAGGCGGCAGGTCTGTAAATACTGCACCGGCGTGACATGGTACTCCTCCAGAAACACCCGCCGCAGATGCCGGTCCGTACAGCCCAGCCTTGCCGCCAGCTGTTCCAGGCTCTGCCCGCTCCCGCAGTTTTCCTCCAGCAGCCGCGCCGCTTTCCGCGCCAGCACCGACGTGGCGTCTACCAGAGAATTTCCCGGGGCCAGCTCCGGGCGGCACAGCAGGCAGGGCCGGTAGCCCGCCTGTTCCGCTTCGGCGGCGGAGGAAAAGAAGGTACAGCTTGACCGCTTGGCCTGCCGCGCCCGGCAGACGGGGCGGCAGTAGACCCCGGTGGAGGAGATCCCCACAAAAAACCGCCCGTCAAACCGGGTGTCCTTGGCCTTAAACGCCGCGTACAGCGCGTCATCCCGCTCGGTTAAATCCATAAAGCCACCCTTTTCGCTGCTATGATAGCAGACACCGCGGAGAATGTCTCGCCATTATCGGACGAGGTATTTCTTCTTTTGCTCGATGCCTCGAATGGGATATTATCATATCATCAAAAGAATGACTGCACAAATAATCTTCTGCAAAGAGATGATATTATGTTAAAGACAAGGCGGATGTCTTGTCAAGCGAATTTTTTGTGGGGTACATCCTCAGGCGGGCAGTTCCTTCACCTGTTCGACAGTTCTGACAAATAGCAGAAAAAGTCACGGAAAGGACTTGCGTCCGTTGGAAAAGGGTGGTACATTTATACTAGCGCAGTAAACCGCAAAAGGAGGCGCCATTGATGGTAAAAGATCAGAGTCCGGCCCCCGCCGCCAACGGGTGCTACGTCAACCGGGAGCTGTCCTGGCTTCAATTTAACAGACGCGTTCTGGAGGAGGCGGAGGACCCCGCCAATCCCCTCTGTGAACGGATGAACTTCGCCTCTATCTTCCAGAGCAATCTGGATGAGTTCTATATGGTCCGGGTGGGGATGCTGATGGACACCCTCCACCTCACCGCTGTGGACGACAAGACGGGCCTCACCTCCGCCCAGCAGACCGCCGCTGTTCTGGACCGAACCCGGGCGCTGCTGGCGGAGCGGGACCGCATCTGCAAGGGCCTGCTGGCCGAGCTGGCGGGCCAGGGGGTGGAAATCTGCCGGTTCCACAGCCTGTCTGACAAGCAGCAGTCCTTTCTGGAGAAGCACTTCACCTCCAGCGTCCTGCCCCTGCTCTCCCCCCAGATCATCGGGCGCAAGCAGCCCTTCCCCTTCCTGCGCAACAAGGCCATCTACGCCGTGGCCATTCTGAAGTCGAAAAGCGGCAGCGAGCGCATGGGCATCGTCCCCTGCGGCGAGGGGGTGCTCCGCCGGCTGGTTCCCCTGCCGGGGGAGGGGCAGCGGTTCGTCCTGGTAGAGGACCTGATTGCCAGCCTCCTGCCCAAGATTTTCGCCCACTACAAGGTGGACGGCACCGTCCTGATCCGCCTGGTGCGCAGCGCCGACATCCATATGGACGAGGCCTCCTCTGAGATGAGCGACCTGCTGGCCGAGGAGTACCGCAAGAGCATGGAGAAGCTCATCCGCCGGCGCAAACGCCTCCAGCCGGTGAAGCTGGACTACCAGGGCAAGCTGTCCGACTCCGTGCGGGACGCCCTGTGCACCTGCCTGGGCCTGTCCAAAAAGCACCTGTTTGCCAGCGAGGTCCCTCTGGATCTGTCCTTTATGGGGGCTCTTCGGGACATGCTCCGGGACAAGACCGAGCTGTTCTACCCCCGGCGGGTGCCCCAGAACTCCCCCAACGTGGACGCCCTGGTCCCCATGACAGAGCAGATTCGGAACCGGGACCTGATGCTCACCTACCCCTACGAGAGCGTCCGCCCCCTGCTGCGGCTGATTCAAGAGGCGGGCCAGGACCCCGAGGTGGTCTCCATCAAGATGACCCTCTACCGGGTGGCCCACAACAGCAAGTTCGTGGAGGCCCTGGTGGACGCCGCCGAGAACGGCTAGGAGGGTGTGGCCCTGGTGGAGCTGAGGGCCCGGTTTGACGAGGAGAACAACATCGGCTGGTCCCGGGTGCTGGAGCAGGCGGGCTGCCGGGTCATCTACGGCCTGGACGGGCTGAAGGTCCACTCCAAGCTCCTCCTCATCACCCGGGTGCACGACGGCCAGGTGGAGTATATCACCCAGGTGGGCACCGGCAACTACAACGAGGACACCGTCCGCCTGTACACCGACTACGCCCTCATGACCGCCGACCCGGAGATCGGCGCCGAGGCCGCCCAGGTGTTCAACTGCCTGTCCATGGGCGAGGTGGTGGAGGACAGCCGCCACCTGATGGTGGCCCCCGCCTGCCTGCGGGACAAGGCAGCCGCCTTGATCGACCGGGAACTGGAGCTGGCCCGGGCGGGGGAGGAGGCCTATCTGGGCTTTAAGCTCAACGGCCTCACCGACAAGCTGCTCATCGACAAGCTCATCGAGGCCTCCCAGGCCGGGGTGAGGATCGACCTGGTGGTCCGGGGCATCTGCTGCCTGGTGGGCGGCGTGCCCGGCCTGACGGACAACATCACCGTCCACAGCATCGTGGGCCGGTATCTGGAGCACGCCCGCATCTATATTTTCGGCCTGGGGGAGCGGAAGCAGGTGTATATCTCCTCCGCCGACTTTATGACCCGGAACACCACCCGCCGGGTGGAGGTGGCCGTCCCTGTCCACGACCCCGACCTGCGCTCCCACCTGGAGGAGATGTTCGCCGATCAGCTCCGGGACACCGCCAAGGGCCGGGTTCAGCAGCCTGACGGAACGTACGCCCGGGCCCAGGGGGAGCCCTTCAACGCCCAGGAGCACTTCTGCGACCAGGCCTACGCTGGCGCCTGGGCCCTGGAAAAGCCGGAGCCTGTCTCCGAACCGCCCGCCCCCAAGCCCAAGACGATCAAGGCGGAGAAGCGTCCGGCCCCCAAGGTCGACAAAAAGGCCCCCGCTCCCGTGCGCAAGACCCGCCGGGGGCTGCTGGGACGGATTATCAGTAGGGATTCGTAGGGCGCGACGACCCGGCGCACCGCCTGTAGGGGCGGGTATCACCCGCCCGCCGAAACCTGTTGGAACGGGCGGATAATATCCGCCCCTACATTCCAGTTTACCAAGCCGGAACGGCTTTCATATAACGTTTTCTGAAAGGAAGTTGTGTCTATGAAACGGATCGGAATGCTCACCAGCGGCGGCGACTGCCAGGCCCTCAACGCCACCATGCGGGGCGTAGCCAAGGGTCTCTACAACATCTACGGCAACGAGGTGGAGATCATCGGCTTTATCGACGGCTACAAGGGTCTGATGTATGAGGACTACAAAAAGCTGTCCCCCATCGACTTCACCGGCCTGCTCACCCGGGGCGGCACCATCCTGGGCTCCAGCCGCCAGCCCTTCAAGCTCATGCGGGAGCCCGACCCCAACGGCCTTGACAAGGTGGAGGCCATGAAATACACCTACCGCCGCCTGCGGCTGGACTGCCTGGTCGTCCTGGGCGGCAACGGCAGCCAGAAGACGGCCAACCTGCTCAGTGAGGAGGGCCTGAACGTCATCGGCCTGCCCAAGACCATCGACAACGACCTGTGGGGTACTGACACCACCTTCGGCTTCCAGTCCGCCATCGGCCTGGCCACCGAGGTCATCGACTGCATCCACACCACCGCCGCCTCCCACAACCGGGTGTTTATGGTGGAGATTATGGGCCACAAGGCGGGCTGGCTCACCCTGAACGCCGGCATCGCCGGCGGCGCCGACATCATCCTGATTCCGGAAATTCCCTACAACATCGACTCCGTTATCGCCAAGATCAAGCAGCGGGCCGCCTCGGGCAACGGCTTCACCATCCTGGCCGTGGCGGAGGGGGCCATCTCCCAGAAGGAGGCGGCCATGGGCAAGAAGGAGTACAAGCAGCACATGGCCGAGCTGCTGGAGAAGTACCCCTCCGTGTCCTACGCCATCGCCGACAAGATTCTCAAGAAGACGGGCAAGGAGGTGCGGGTCACCGTCCCCGGCCACATGCAGCGCGGCGGCACCCCCTGCGCCTACGACCGGGTGCTCTCCTCCCGCCTGGGCACCACGGCGGCCCTGATGATCTCCAAGGAGGAGTACGGCAACATGGTTGCCATTCAGAACCACGTGATTACCTCCGTCCCCCTGAAGGAGATCGCCGGCAAGCTGAAGACCATCGACCCCAAGTCCGACATCATCACCGAGGCCCGCCTGCTGGGCATCAGCTTCGGCGACGACTGATACCAAGTAAAAATGAGCGGTCTCTCAGACCGCTCATTTTTTATGTCCTTTTATTCAAAGGCCGCGTACAGCGTCATGGGCTCCAGGCTGTGCTCCGCCGGGAGGGCAACCGTGCCGTCCGCCCCGGGCTGAAACCGCACTGTCATCGTAATATTGCCGCCCTTGCGCTCCTGAATCGCCCAGCCGGCAAAGCGCCGGCCCGGCCGCTCCGGCGGGGCGGGAGGGGTAAAGCTGTGATCTCCGGAGGAGACAAACAGCCGCCCCAGCTCCTCCTGGCCGTCCATAAAGATCAGCCGGGTGTGGACAGTCTCCTCCTGGACGTCCATGTTTGTCATCTCAAAGGCCCGCCAGCCGCCGTTCCTCCTGTGGAAAAACAGGGTGCTGTCCATCTCATAGGGCTTGGCGGAGCCGTTGGCCCGCTTCACGTCCATGTGCATGGTCACCCGGGCGGAGAACATGTCCTCCCCGTAGCGGCGGAATTCGCTCACTTCCTCGTTGCTGAAGGAGTGGCCGGCGGTGGTCTTGATCCAGATCTCACTGGAGCGGATGGTCTGGTAGATGGCGCTCCCGCTGTCGAAATACTGCTGAAGCTGGGCGGAGGTGGCCTGGCGGATCATATACCGGGCGTAGGTCTTTGTCGCGCCGATGAGGGCGGCCCGCTCCTCCTCGCCGGCCTCCTCCGCCGCCTCCTCCACCGCAAAGCAGCCGGCGTCAGCGTCGTAGCTCACGGGGACCTTCTGCCCCTCCCCGTCCAGCACGGTGACGTCCGCCTGCTGGATGGAGCCGATCTGCGTCTGCCACAGAACCGTCCGCCGGCCCTGGACCCCCTCGGGGAGATAGCGCTCCGCCGCCGTCTCGGTGAGCTGGGCCTGGCAGTCCTCCCCCAGCTCCTGGCCGTTGACCAGCACCCGCTGGCCGGCCAGGGTCCGGACCGACACCGTGCCCGTCTGGCCCAGCAGCAGCTCCACGCTGTCCAGCTGCCAGGCGGTGGTTCCGCCCTCCGTCTGGCCGGCCAGGGTGAAGGCGGCTATGTTTTCACCGCCCAGCTTGATAAAATACCGCCGGTTGCCGGACAGTCCGGCGGAGGTCTCCACCATGGTCAGCTCCTGCCCCCCGGTCAGCTCCTCCATGGTATGGATAAAGCTGTCCCGGTCCTGGTAGGCGCCCCCCTCCAGGCCGGCCAGGTCGTAGATCTGGCCCCAGTCCGCCGGAGAAAACAGGTCGGCAAAAACCGCCTGGCTGGTATGCTTGGGCTGGGAGGCCTCATAGCGGGTCAGCCAGGGGCGGAGCACCGCAAAGCGGATCACCAGGAACACCCCCAGCAGCAGAAGAAGGATTCCCAGCAGGACCTTGTAAAACAGGCCGATTTTTTTCTTTTCCATCACTTGCCCTCCTTATTCCCCATCCAGGGGCCGCACCATAAAGAAGGTGGGCATGCGCCGGGGGTCCTCCTGGAGCAGAGAGACGTTGTTCACCGTCTGCACCTGGCCGCCCTCGTCCCGCAGCAGCATCACGGTGGAGGAGCCGCCGTCCAGGTTGCAGGCGTTCACCGCGCCGTACTCCACCATCACGTCGATGATGTCGGCGTAGGTGGCCCCCAGGCTGCCCGCCTGGCGGCCGTCAATGCACAGGAAAATCACCGCGCCGTCCGCCCGCTGGCCGATGGCCGTCCGGGGGTTGTAGCCCGAGTTGGTGTTGTAGGCCTCCTCGTTGACGGCGCTGTTCATAATCAGCACCGGGCCGTAGCAGCAGCCGTCCCGGATGTGGGACTCTTTAGCCTCCTTGGCGGATATTTTTTTGGATACCACCAGGATATTGTCCTCGTTAAAGCCGGCAAAGCCGTGGTAGGAGCTGCCGTCGTTCCACAGCACCTCCCCCTTGGACACCACCAGCCCGCAGGGCACGCTGCCCACCTCCGGGCTGATGGTGCCGTTGTCAAAGAAGGCGCCGCCGTTGATGGCCGCCGCCGCCCCCTCCGTCTCAATCTGCTGGGTGATCCGGGTGCCCGGCCTGCTCCGGGCGTAGCTCCTGGAGGAGGAGGCCAGATAGACCCGGGCGGGGTCCCGGATGAGCATCACGTAGGCGTTATAGGTATCGCCGTGGACCTCCTCCACCCGCAGGCCGTCCGGGTAATCCGCCCACTCGTCGCCGCTCAAGAGGTCGTCCGTGCGGACCACCACCTGGGTGGGGTCGGACTGCTCGTCGGGCAGGTCGGCGGCCACCTTGGCCCGGATCTGCTCCACCGTGTCGCCGCCGATGAATACCGCGGGCACCCACTTGGTGGCGCTGGCCTCCAGCAGAGACATGGTCAGCCGGTTCCGGGCGGTCTCGGAGGGCCCGTTGAACACCTCGTCCATAATCATGCACAGTCCCGCCACCAGCACCGCCGCCACCGACAGGATGGCCAGCAGGGTCCGCAGAATACACCGCAGAACGCGGCGGGGTTTTTTAGGGGCCACCCGCCTGCCCCCGGTGTTGCTTCCTTCGTTCATAGCTGCTCGTTCCTTTCCTCTTTCTTTTCCGGCGCAAAAACCCAGCGGTGCTGGATCACATAGCTGCCTACAAACAGGGCCGTCATCACCAGCCCGTAGATCACCGTGCGGAGCAGGGTCTGCCGGTCGCCGATATGGGCGGCGCGGAACACTCCCTCTGTCAGCAGAAACTGGGCCAGCAGCAGGGGGAGGGCCAGGGCGTAGTACCGGACCAGCGACCGGCCCAGGGGTCCGCCGCTCTGAAACACCACCCGCCGGTTCAGGGAGAAGTTCAGCAGGGAGGACAGCACCCGCGCCCCCGCCGTGGCGGCGGCGGTGAGGGCCGTTCCGGTAAGCAGCCCCGCCAGCAGCACGGACAGCAGGGTAAACAGCCCGGTATCCGCCGCCGCGCTGGCCAGGGAGCTGACGGCGTAGCGGAAAAAGTGGGCCAGAATCAGCCTGTAAATCCTCCAGGAGTCCCGCACCGGGTGAAAGTGGGAGCCCCGGTTCTCCTCCAGGTAGATGGTGCGGATTTCAACCTCCCCGTATGGGATGCGCCGGTCCTTCAGGGCCAGCAGCATGTTGGTCTCATACTCATACCGCGCTCCGGCCACCTCCAGCAGCGCCGGCAGATACCGGCGGGGAATGGCCCGCAGGCCGGTCTGAGTGTCGGAGAAGGTCTGGCCGCAAAAGATTTTAAACACGGCGCAGGTGATCCGGTTGCCCATCCGGGACCGGGGGGGCACCTCCGGCCGGGAGAAATCCCGGCAGCCCAGAACCACCTCCTCCCGGTCCAGCATCCGTTTGGCACAGGCCAGGGCGTCCTCCGGGTGGTGCTGGCCGTCGCCGTCCACCGTCACCACGCCGGGACAGTCGGGCCGGTGCGCCAGCAGCCAGGCAAAGGCGGTCTTCATGGCCGCCCCCTTGCCCCGGTTCACCTCATGGGTCAGCAGGGTGACCTGGGGCCGCCGGGCCAGCTCCTGAAAGTGGTGCAGGGTATCCGCGCCGCTGCCGTCGTTCACCAGGATAACCTCAGAGAAGCCCGCGGCCAGCAGGCCGTCTACGGTGGACCGCAGCTGCTCCGTGGGGTTCAGGGACGGAACGACCGCCGCTGTCCGGTTCCAGCCCTCCTGATTCTCCATGCGCTCCCCTCCTCTGTTTGGCCGTCTCTCTCATCCGGAGAAACAGCGCTTCCTTTCTTCGCGCTTTTTTGACTATACCACATCGGTGCCGATTTGTCACCGCCCTTGTGAAAAAATTAAAGCTTTTGGGAAATTTTTAATCTTTCTCATAAATCAGGGCCCCCGGCTCAGCCGGAGGCCCTGCATATCCGTACCAAATTTCGGGTGATCCGCCCGGTGAGGCCCCAGATGGCCCGCCCCTGCCAGGGGTAGACGGGGACATTCTCCCATCCGTGCTGCCACCGGTAGTCACGGGGGATGCCGATGAGCTCATAGGGGAAATTTTCCGCCGGGGCGGGGATCAGCTCGTAGGTGTACTCCACGGGCTCCGTCTCCAGCAGGTGGGACAGGGGAACCAGAAAATACTCCTCCACCTCGGCGGGGTTGGGCCGCAGATGGGGGGTCAGCGCCCCGCTGTCCACCACCCCCAGCACGGGCTGCATCAGAAAGCTGGCCCGGTGGGCGATGAAATCCAGCCGCCCCAGCAGCCTGATCTGCTCAGAGGGAATCCCCAGCTCCTCCCAGGTCTCCCGCAGGGCGCACTCCTCCGCCGTCTCTCCCTCCTCCATCCGCCCGCCGGGGAAGCACACCTCCCCCGGCTGGCGGCGCATAGTCCTGGCCCGGACCTCGTAGAGCAGGTGGAGCTCCCCACGGTGCTCCACCAGGGGCACCAGCACCGCGTAGGCGCGGCGGGAGTCCATCAGGCCGGGGGTGCGGGCTTTGAGGGTTTGTTCTAAATTGGCTAAGTTCATACTTGTTTCCTCATCAGTCACCGCCTTCGGCGGTGCCAGCTTCCCCTAAAGGGGAAGCCTTTGTCCAACGCTACAGCCAATTGCACCGCCAAAAGCCTTCCCCTTTAGGGGAAGGTGCCCCAGTGTGCGCACTGGGGCGGATGAGGCCTTACATCACATCTTCTCCGGCGCGGTGACGCCCAAAATATTCAGCCCGTTGGCCAGGACGGCGCGGGTGGCGTCGGCCAGCTTGAGGCGGGCGGCCTGGAGGCAGGGGTCGTCCACCATACAGCGGCAGGCGTTGTAGAAGCGGTGGAAATCCCCGGCCAGAGCGGTGAGGTAGCGGTTGATCCGGCTGGGGTCGTAGTCCCGGGCGGCCAGGTGGAGCTCCTCCGGGTACTGGGCCAGAGACTTCACCAGAGCCAGCTCCTCGGGCTGGGTGAGAACACAGGCGTCCACCTGCCGGGCGGCACATACCTGGGCCCCGCTCTCCTTCATCCGGGCCAGCAGGGAGCAGATGCGGGCGTGGGCGTACTGGACGTAGTACACCGGGTTCTCGCTGTCCTGGCGGACGGCCAGGTCCAGGTCAAAGTCCAGGGGGCTGGAGGCGGTCCGGTTGTTGAAGTAGTACCGGGCGGCGTCCACGCTGATCTCATCGAGGAGGTCGTGGAGGGCGATGGCCTTGCCTGTCCGCTTGGACATGCGCACCGGCTTGCCGTCCTGGAGGAGGTTCACCAGCTGCATGAGGACAATCACCAGCCGGTGGGAGCCGTCCAGGCCCAGGCCGTCCAGGGCGGCCTGGAGCCGGGCCACGTGGCCGTGGTGGTCGGCGCCCCAGATGTTGATGACCAGGTCAAACTTCCGCTCCTCAAACTTGTTCCGGTGGTAGGCGATGTCGGCGGCGAAGTAGGTGTAGAAGCCGTTGGCCCGGCGGAGCACGTCGTCCTTCAGGTCCAGCTTGTCCACCTGCTCCCGGGTCTTGCCCTCGGCCAGGTACTTTTTCTTCAGCAGCTCGGTGGTGTTCAGCCACAGGGCCCCGTCCTTCTCATAGGTCCAGCCCTTCTCGGTGAGAAGCCGGACGGTGTCCTCCACATAGCCGGAGCTGTGGAGGGAGGACTCCAGAAACCACTGGTCGTACCGGATGCCGTACTTGTTCAGGTCGGCCTCCATCTTGGGGATGTTCCGCTCCAGGCCGAACCGGGCCATGGCGGCGAGCCAGTCCTCCTCCGGGGTGTCGCCGGGGAAGGCGGCTCCATGTTCCACGCGGAACATTTGTGCTAGTTCTTTGATGTCGTCCCCGTGGTAGCCGTCCTCCGGGAATTCGTAATTTTCTGCCCCCAGGGTGAGCTGCATGCACCGGGCGTAGATGGACCGGGCGAATTTGTTGATCTGGTTGCCCGCGTCGTTGACGTAGAACTCCTTCCACACCTTCCAGCCGTCCCGGGCAAGCACGTTGGCCAGGGTGTCACCCAGCACGCCCCCCCGGGCGTTGCCCATGTGCATGGGGCCGGTGGGGTTGGCGGAGACAAACTCCACCATCACCTTCCGGCCCGCCCCGTCATCGCCGGAGCCGTAGTCCGCCCCGTCATCCTCAATGGCGGACAGCACCTCGCCGTACCACTTGGGGCCCAGGGTGAAATTGAGAAAGCCGGGGCCGGCGATCTCCACCCTGCTGAAGCAGCTGCCCTCCAGCTCCAGGTGGTCCACAATGGCCTGGGCAATCTGCCGGGGGGCCATGTGCAGCGCCTTGGCCCCCGCCATGGCAAAGGTGGAGGCGTAGTCCCCGTGGGAGGTGTCCTTGGGTATCTCGATGGTGGCCTTTACCTCCGCCCCGGCGGGCAGAGCCCCTTCGGCGGCCGCCTTCTCATAGGCTGCCTGGGTCAGTGCGGCCACCTGGTCCCTGGCGGACTGGATCATGTTTGTCATTTGTTCGCACCTCGTTCTCTGTATTCCGTGTGTAGGGGCGGACATTGTCCGCCCGCCTGATTATTTCCGGTTGCCCATAAAGCGGGCGCACAATGTGCGCCCCTACAAATCACTGCTTCAAACTCCCAAGGCCGCCCTCCGCCTCCTTCACGTTGATGCGGAAGATATTCCGGCCGGCCAGGGCGTGGTCCACCTCCACCGAGTAGTCCACCTCGATGTCGCCCCCCTGATCGGTGAGCCGGGCCAGCAGGTGCCGGGTATTCACACCGATGGTCATGGCGCCATATGGTGTATTGTACATGGACAGATGCCGGCGCCCCTCCTGAAACACCAGCTGGGAGTTGAACTCCCCCACCCGCATCAGAGTGACCTGCTCCCCATCCACCTGAATGGTGGTAAGGGTGCCCTCCAGTCCGGTGAGCTCGCTCTCCTGGTAGGACAGGGTGTAGCTCTCCCCGTCCCGGGCCAGACGGCCCTCCGTGACCAGTTCAATGACGTCGGGCAGCGCGCCCTCATACTTCTGCATCCCCTTGATGGAGATGACCACTTCCTTTTCCATAGGGGCCTCCAATACCTGGTGAGATTTGGCCTCGGGGCCGAAAATTTCCGGAACTCCCTGCCAGTCTGAGGTATTATACACAGTTTGGCCCCCTATGTAAAGTATCTAGTTTATTGTATGTCATTTTATCTGAAAAAACAAGTAAAATTGCCGTGTTTCTCCATTTGACAAATTGAAAATGGAGGCTATAATGCTATATGAACCACTTCATACCCGGAGAGGAGGCATCCTCCATGAATTTGGAGCTGAACAAGAAGCAGTTTCGCCGGCTGCTGGACCTGGTGTACATCGGAAATTGGATTTTGAACTCCACCCGCGGGGACCAGCGCTTTGCCGACTACGACGAGGTGGAGAGCCTGCTCTTCAGCCGGGCCGCCCTGGAGGGTATGCCTCAGCTGGCTGAGCTGTATCAGGGGGAGATTATCCCCTCCCGGGCCTTTGTGGAGGGGGGAATCCATGAGGCCATTGTGGAATATGAGAACAACGTGTTCTTCGAGATTCTGGCCGAGGACCTGGCCCGCCGGGACATGGACGACGCTCCCATCGACGAAAATAACTACGCCGAGCTCACCAGCCGCATTGACGCCTACATCGCCGAGTTTGAGGAGCACGGGACGGACAACATTTTAGTGGATATTGAGGATTAAAGCTTCTTGTCCTCGCAGCATCAAAAGGCCCCCTTTGTGAAGGGGGCTGTCCGCGAAGCGGACTGGGGGTTTCCTCTTATAGAGATAAATACATTTCAATAGGAGAAAACCCTCCGTCATTTGCTTCGCAAATGCCACCTCCCTTTGCGAAGGGAGGCTTTTTCATTTCTTCCGCACCAAAAACGTCAAAGCAAACCACACCGCCAGGTACAGGGTGATGGCCGCGCCGGCGGAGCCGCCAGCGTAGTAGGAGGTCATCAGTCCGGCGATTCCCGCCAGGACGGCCCCCAGCAGGGAGAACAGGTGGTACTGCCCCATGTTCCGGGCCACGTTCCGGGCGGCGGCGGCGGGGAGGACCAGCAGGGAGTTAATCACCAGCAGGCCCACCCAGGTCATGGACAGGGTGACCACCACGGCGATGGCCATGGAAAACACCGTCTCCTGCCAGAAGACCTGGATTCCCCGGCTGTCCGCCAGGGCGGGGTGGACGGCGGAGAGCATCAGCTGGTTGAAGGACACCGCCCACAGCACCACCACCGCCAGCAGAATCAGGGCCAGCACGCCGATTTTGGCGGGCTCCACCGACAGGATGTCTCCAATCAGCAGGTTGTTGAACCGGGTGAAGGACCGCCCCCCCAGGGTGGACAGGAAGATGCCCAGGGCCACGGCGGTGGAGGAGAACACCCCGATCACCGTGTCGCTGGCCAGGGCGGAGCGGCGCTTCACCAGATTGAACAGCACAGCGAACAAAACGGCGAAGACTACCGCCGCCCAGGTGGGCTCGTGGAAGCCGCAGATGGCCCCGATGGCCATGCCGGTGAAGGCGGAGTGGCCCAGGGCGTCGGAGAAGAAGGACATCCGGCTGTGGACCACCATGGTGGACAGGATGCCGAACAGGGGGGTAATGACCAGCACCGCCAGCAGGGCGTGCTTCATAAAGTACATCTGTCCCGGCTGGGCCCACTCAAAGGGCAGCAGGTCCACCAGCGTATACCAGAGGCTCATTGTCCGCCCCCCTTTCCCATTCTCAGGTGGAAGGTCTCGTAAAATTCCGGGGAGGACAGCACCTCAACCGGCGTTCCCGACTTCAGCACCCGGCGGTTCAGGAGGATCACCTTGTCGGCGAACTGGCCCAGGGTGGCAAAGTCGTGGGTGGACAGGAAGATGGACAGGTCGTACTGGGTGCGCAGCTCGTCCAGCATGTCCAGCAGCTGGTGCTCCCCCTCGATATCCACCCCGGACAGGGGCTCGTCCAGAATCAGGATGTGGGGCACCGGCTCCAGAGCCAGAGCCAGCAGCACCCGCTGGAGCTGGCCCCCGGACAGGCCCCCCATGGGCCTATCGAGGAGGTCCTCCCCGTGGACCCGGGCCAGACAGGCGGCCGCCCGGTCCCGGTACTTCTGGGGGATGGGCAGCCACACCGGCCACCTCGCCGTGGCGGCGGTGAAGAAGTCCAGCACCGACACCGGGTCCCCCCGGTCGAAGCTGGGGGCCTGGGGGACGTAGCCCACCAGGGGCCGGGCCCCGCCGGTGAGGCCCCCGTCGGCCAGCCGGATGGCCGGCCCGCCCGCCGGCGAAAATGTGATTTTCCCCTTGTAGCTCATCTGGCCCAGAATGCTGCGGAAGAGGGTGGACTTCCCCGCCCCGTTGGGGCCGATGAGGGCCACGATCTCCCCGCAGTGGAGGTGGAAGGACACGTCCTCCAGGATGGAGTCCCCCTCCAGGCGGACGGACAGGCCGTCCAGCTTCAGGCAGCAGCTGTCGGCGCACCCGGCGGACAGCTTGCCGTGTTTGATCTTTCTCATCCCAGCGGCACCACCCTTCTCCCGGCAAAGCTGTCGATCACCGTCACCACATTATTGCCATAATTGAAGTAGTTGAATAACCTGCCAAGTTCCAGCTCAGACGCCTCCGGCTCCGGGCCGTCCATGAGCATGGTCAGCTGGGCCACCCGGCACCCCGTCTCCCGGGCGATTGCCTGGGCGGTGGCGTCGGAGCCGTTGACCTCAGTGAAGATCACCGGGATGTTGTACTCCCGCACCAGTTCCGTGATCTCCACGATCTCGTGGGCGCTGGCCTCGCTGCCCGCCTCCTCCTCAATGGAGGCAAGAAGCTCAATGCCCCACGCCTTCGCAAAATACTGGAAGCCATCGTGAAAGGTAATCAGCGCGGGCCGTCCCTCCAGCTGAGGTGAATATTCATCCCATACATCCTGTATGATCCGCTGGTACGAACGCAGCGCTATGCCAGCCCGCCGGGCGTTTTCTTCATACAGGGCGGTGTAGTCCGGGTCGTTTTGTGCCAGCCCGTCCTCCAGATTGGCCACCATAATGCTGATGTTTTCCGGGTCCATCCAGTAGTGGGGGTCCCAGTGGCCGTGGTCGTGGCCGTCATGGTCCTCCTCGTCCTCGTCGTGGTGGTGGGACAGGTTCTCCAGCAGCTCCACCCCCACGGAGCAGTCGATGACCGCCGCATCGGAGGTGGCCAGGGCGTCCTCCAGGAACTCCTCCAGCCCCGCGCCGTTGAGGGCGATGACGTCCGCCCGCTCCAGCTTCTTCATGTCCTCCATGGACAGGGTGTAGTCGTGGAGGCAGCTGGTGGACCCGGTGTCCAGCCGCTCCACCGCCACGCCGTCCACCCCCTCCGTGATTGCGGAGGCAAACAGGTAGACGGGGTAGGTGGTACACACCACCGTGAGCCGGGCCTCCTTCCCGGCCGGCGCGCAGGAGGGGAGGGAAAGGAGAGCGGCCAATATGCAGATGAAGATGGTTTTTTTCATAGGTATCCTTCTGTAGGGGCGCATATTATGCGCCCGACGTTTATCTCCTTGCAGTTCGGGCGGATCATATCCGCCCCTACACAAGGGCGTCATGATTTCGTCCTCTCCAGCAGCTCCAGCAGCAGCCGCTCGTTCTCTCCGGCGGCCCGGGTGAGCCGGGCGGATTTTTCCCGCAGGCGGGCCAAAACGCTGTCGTAATCAGCCATGAGCGCGTCCGCCCGGCGGATAGCCTCATCCCCGTCGAAGGACTCCACATCCCCGGCGGCGGGCAGGTCCAGCTCCTCCAGGTAGCTGGCCACCTTGGGGTCGTACACCAGACCCATGGCGGGCACCGCCATCCGGGCGGCAAAGATCAGGGTGTGCAGCCGCATGGCCAGGCACAGCCGGGCCTGACCCAGAACGCCCATCAGCTCCCGGGGGGTGGTGGAGGCCTCCAGCACATGGGAGGGCTCCTCCATATGGGAGCGCACCAGCCGGGTGGCCTCCCGGTCCCGCTCCGGCTGCATCAGCAGGAAGAGCAACTCAAGCCCGTGCTTTTTCCGCAGATGGTCGCACAAAGCGGCCAGCTGGGCATAAAAATCCCCCACGTCGTGCCAGTCCCGGACGGACACCGCCACAAAGGGCCGCCCCGGCTCCAGGCCGGCGGAGCGCAGCAGCTCAGCGGAGCGCTCCGGCCCGGCGGGCTCCAGGCGGAACACCGGATCGGCGGTAACCTGCACCGGGCGGGTAATTCCCATCTGCTTCAGCTCCTGGGCGGAGGCGTGGTCCCGCAGGGTGACCAGCGCCGCCCGCTCCACCACCTGGCGCACCCGGCGGCGGTTGGCCGGCCGGCGCACCGGGCCGATGCCGTTGGCGTAGAGCATCACCGGCTTGCGGAGCAGCTGGGCACAGCGGATTACCGACAGGTAGTACAGCAGCGACCGGGTGGAGGTGGTGTCCTGGAGGAGGCTCCCCCCGCCGGACAGCAGCACATCCCCCCGGCACAGGGCATGGAACACCCGCAGCACCCGGAACCGGGGGATGGCGTTCAGGCCGTACTGCTTTTTCGTCAGCTCCGGGTCGTTGGACAGCACCGTCACCGCCACCTCGTCGCTGGCCGCCCGGATGGCCTGCTGGATAGAGTCCAGAATGGCGTCGTCCCCGGCGTTGCCAAAGCCGTAGTAGCCGCTCATCACCACACGGTACTTCTTTTTCCGCACCTGCTCATAGACCGACAGGCAGTCCGCCGCCATGCGGCGCACCGAGTAGTAGTCAAAAATCACCTGACGGCCGTAGGCCCCCAGCCGCTCCTTCTCCTCCCGGGACAGGCGGAAGGCGGCAATTACGTCGGCCAGCAGGGTTTTGGGGTCGGACATGGGCAGGCCCCGGCAGCAGAAGTTGCCCTCCCGGGCCTGGGCCAGCTTGTCCGGGACAAACAGGCCGTGGTAGCCCTCATTGCCCGCCACAATCACCGGCTTGCCCGCCGCCATGGCCTCCAGCGCCGACCGGGACACCCCCACAAAAAGCTGCCCCGCCGCCACAATCTCGTTGATGTCGGTGCGGGGGCCGGTCATGGTGACGCACCGGCGGCCCAGGCTGCGGTTGACCTCCTCCGCCCGGACCTTCAGCTTTTCAAACACGTTTCCGCCGCCGGCAATCAGCAGCTGAATCCCGGGGAGCGCCCGGTCCAGCTCCGGTGCAATTTCAATCAGCTGCCTGGCCACCAGGGCCCGGTCCTCGTCCATGCGGCTGACGTAGGACAGGATGGGCCTTGTCCGGTCCAGGCCAAACTCGGCAATCACCCCCTCCCCCGTGAGGGCGGGGGAGAACTTCTCCGTGTCGATGCCGTTGATGGTGACGGTGATGTGGCCGGCGGGGGTGTTGTACTCCCGAATCAGATAGTCTCTGATGTCCTCAGACACCGCCACCGTCCGCTCCCCCCAGTTGGTGAGGTAGCGCAGCATCCCGCTGGTATCGAAAACCCAGTGGGCGGTGGTGACAAAGGGGACCCTCCCCCACCTGCAGATGCCGCCGCACAGAAACGCCGGTATCCGGGCGTGGGCGTGGACCACGTCGGGGCGCTCCTTTCGAATCACCTGCTTCAGGATGCGCCGGGCCCGGTACATGGCCCCCGCGCTGCGCTGATTCAGGGGGGCCCGGTAGTGGCGGATGCCCGCCGCCTCCACCTCCGGAACGTAGACGCCGCCGTTGGAGACAATCAGCACGTCGTGGCCTTGGTGCTTCAGCTCCTTGGCCAGCTCCACAATGTGAGTCTCCGCTCCGCCGATGTCCAGGCCCATGGTGGCCATCAGTATCTTCATGCCCTGCCCCTCCTTAAGGCGGCAGGGGCGCACAACGTACGCCCCCGCGCTGTCAGTCCAAAATATCGCAGACGGTCCCGGTAAAGTCCGCCCGGGTGGTGAAGTAGCTCCGGGAGGAGTTGATCCCCAGGTCGTACACCCGGTTGATGGAGTAGCGCCCGTCGGTAACCAGACCCCAGCCCTCCACGGTAATCAGCAGGTCCACGGTGTCCTCCGCCTCCAGCAGGGCGACGGTTCCGTCGGTGAGCTTGTCGGCCAGCTTGGCCCCCGGGTCCCGCTCAATCTGAACGTCGGTAATCTCCCCCAGGGCCCGCCCGCCGCTGGAATAGCTCTGATCGTAGATGCTGTCTCCCACCAGAACGGCGTCAGCCACGTAGTCGTCCACTCCCCGGGCCCGGATCTGAAAGGTGATGAGCCGCTCGTTTACGGCTGTGCCGGTATGGGCCTGGTTGTTTTTAAAGTACAGGGCCGCAGCCATCACAGCCACCACAAGGATGACCAGCACGTCGATGACGCTGATTTTGCCAAACAGCCGGCCGTTTCTGTCTATAATCTTCATCCTCGCACCTCCTCAACGGCCACA
The DNA here is from genome assembly GCA_950097245.1 of uncultured Oscillospiraceae bacterium. Lineage (GTDB taxonomy): Bacteria > Bacillota > Clostridia > Oscillospirales > Oscillospiraceae > Lawsonibacter. Next base: position 22,535 of record CATNCS010000001.1, read on the forward strand.
ATGGGACCGCTGCCCATGTAGCCCTCGCCCCGGAAAAAGCCCGTTGTGCCTACCCGGACCTCGTAGCCGCCGCCCACGGTAAAGCCCCTGTCGCTGACGGTACAGGGGGACTCCACGGTGACCAGCACATCCTCAAAGCCCTCCAGCTCGGCCCAGACCCAGCGGCGGCTCTCCTGGTCGGCCACCTGCATGGTGGAGGGCACCGCCTGGGCGGACACCACCTTGCCGACCTCATAGTTCTTGATATTGTCGGCGATCTGGTCCCCCGGCTGAATGATCTCGCTGGTGCCCGGAATCCAGCGCTTGAAGCGGATGGTGTACCGCACGGTTGTGGTGGCGGCGGGGTCGGCCTGGACGGGGGCGTCCGCCTTCACCGCCCGCCACAGCAGAAACGCGGCCGCCGCCAGGGCCAGCACCAGGACGATACCGTCGAAGAGATTCAGCTTCAGGCGGAATTTAGATGTATTCTGTTCCATTATTTGGCTCCTTTCAGGATATCCAGGTAGATATTCTCCGTATTTTGGGCGAAAACCTCGCCGGTAAAGTCCGCCCTGTAGCGCTCCAGGGCCCGGGCGCCCATGGCCTCCCGCTCCCGGGGGCTGTCCATCAGCCGCTCCATAGCGTCCGCTAAAGCGGCGGCGTTCCGGCTGGAGAAGAGCAGGCCGCTCTCCCCGTCCTCCACCACCCAGGGGTTGCCGCCGTAGTCGCTGGCTATGGTGGGCAGGCCCAGGCTCATCCCCTCCAGCAGGGCCATGGAGGTGGCCTCGGTGCCGTAGGAGCAGTTGAGCTGTACGTCCAGGATATTCAGCAGGGCGGGCACATCGGACCGGAAGCCCAGCAGCTTCACCCTGTCGCCCGTCCCGGACCGCTCCACTTCCTGGGCCAGGGTCTTCTGGAAGGGCCCCGTCCCGGCAATGAGGACGGTGAAGTCCTTCCGCCCCCGCTCCTTTAAGAGACGGGCGGCCTCCACCAGGTACAGGTGGCCCTTGTAGTCCTCCAGTCGGGCCAGAATGCCGAAGACGGTGTCCCCCGCCGGGATGGACAGCTCCTGTCTCAGGGCGGCCCGCTCCTCTGGAGAGGTCCGGGGGACGGGGGAGACGCCGTTCATCACCACGGTGATTTTTCCAGGGGAGATGCCCCCCTCCGTCAGGTTGTCCCGGGTGGCGGGGCTGACGGCGATGATGTGGTCGGCGTAGTGCTCGTTGACAAATTTGTTCACCCACCGCCCCGGGGGATATTTCAGCTTCGCCGGGACGGGAAAGGCGGAGTGGCGGCTGTACACCGCCGGGATATGGCACCTTTTCGCCGCAATCCGCCCGGACAGACAGCCGTGGGTGTGGACAAGGTCGGGCTTCAGCTCCCCCATCAGGGCCCGGAGGGTTTTCACGTCCTCCCTGTGGTAGGAGCGGTCCGCCATGCCCTCCACCTCCCGGACACGGGCCCCTGCCTCCTCCAGGGGGGGCCTGAGGAGGCTCCCCCTGGGCAGGGCCACCCAGGTCTCAAAGCGGCTTCTGTCGGAGTACCGCAGGTAGTTGAGAATCACCCGGCCCGCTCCGCCGATGTTGGTGTCGCTGATGACGTTCAATACCCGTATCAAGCCAGCAGCCTCCCCTCGGGGAGCCGGCGCCGCCGGGTACACAGGGCCCCCAGGGCCAGATAGGCCCAGAACAGGAAGAGCACACGGTAGTTGTAGAAGGAGTAGTCCGTCATGGCCTGGACCATAAAGCCGCACACCCCGGCGGTGAAGGCGATCTGATGGACCCGGCTGGACCGGTCGTGCTCCTTGCCAATGGCGGTGCACATCATGCGGAAATAGACGAAGAGCAGAATCACAAAGACGGCAAGGGCGGCGATGCCCGCGTCGCACACGATCTGTAAAAACAGGTTGTGCGAGTGGGGGGCGGAGATGCCGTTGAAGCTGTAGGCGGGGTAGACCATGTTGAAGGCGTCCGCCCCCGGACCGATGCCGCACAGCCAGTAGTTTTTCAGCATGGCCAGGGTGCCCATCCAGATGTATACCCGGTAGGAGGTGGAGGCGTCCCCCAGATTGCCGATACTGGCAAACCGGGCGGTGATGGTGTCGGGCAGGACAAACCACAGCCCCACCAGGGCCACGGGAATCAGCAGAATCAGCCTGGGGTTCAGGAGAATGACAAACACCGCCCCGGCGAAGAGCAGCCCCAGCCAGGCCCCCCGGGAGAAGGTGAGCAGCATGCACAGGCACATCACGCCGCAGCAGCAGAAATAGAATGCCCGGCCGGCCCAGCTCCTGGCGGACAGCAGCTTGGCCCCGCCTATGGGGATGGCCAGAATCAGATACTGGCCCAGCATGTTGGGGTTGCTCAGGGTGGAGGCCACCCGGAACTGGATGGATGAGAACATGTCGCTGTCCACCCAGGCGGCCGACTGGTAGCCCCAGCCAAAGATATACTGCAAAACACCGTAGAAGGACACCGCCGCCGCCGCGATGACCATAAAGGTGAGCAGGGTGTCCAGCTGGGTGCGGTTCTCCACGGCGTTGTACAGCACCACCGCAAAGAGGATGAAGGCCACCGACAGCAGCCCGGGGTTCAGGCTGGAGTCCAGGTTGACGGAGAACAGGGTCCCCGCCATATAGACGGCGGCGTAGAGCATCACGTAGCGGTTGATGGGGGCCCAGGCCAGCTGCCGCCCCCTGTCCCGCACCAGATTCAGCAGCAGGGAGCAGTAACCGACGGCCGCCATCCCCAAAACCGGCATGGTAGAGGGGAAGAGGGGGGCGAAGACCACCGGCAGCATGCACCAGAACCAGGTCCGGGTGAAGACGCTGCCGGTAAAGAGCCTGTCCAGCCGCAGTTTTTCATAAAGCCAGCACAGCTTGTCCCGGAGCCAGGCCCACAGCCGGTAGAACACGCTGCCCTCCGACGCCCCCCGGTTCCACCCCCGGGGGTGGAGGAACCACCGGACCACGGCGCTGTTCTCCCACTGTACGCCAAACCAGAGGCACAGGGCGGTCAACGCCCGCCACAGCAGGCTGCCATTTAAAATGTTTCTTGCTCGTTCCATAGCTCAACCTCGCTTTATCTGGAATCGGACCTGTAGGGGGCGGCCTCTGTTCCGCCCCGCTCGCATAAGGCACGGGACACGGGGCGGCGCAGAGGCCGCCCCCTACTTTCTCCGTGCCAGAGAAACCACCAGCTTCGCCTCGTCCACCCTTAAAATCAGGGTCAACGCAAAATACAGCGCCACGCCCAGCCCGGCGCACAGCCCCAGACAGAGCAGCTCCCCCGGCTTGCCCGCCGGGAGGAGAGGGGACAGCACCCCCGGTGCGGCCCGCACGCACAGCCCCATCACCAGGGCGGACAGGGCCATTTTTATCAGGTCCGGCAGGGCTCCGCCGTCCAGGATTTTCTCCCGCTGAAGGGGCAGGAGCAGCAGCAGGGCATATACCGTGGCGGAGATGGCGGAGGACAGGGCCAGTCCCGCCACCGAAAAGCGCCTGGTGAGAACCTGGCACAGGAGGATGTTCACCAGAATGGACGCGCCGCCGGCAATCAGGGGCACCTTTCCCTGCTGCCGGGCGAAATAGGCCCGGCTGAGGATGTTCTGCACCCCGTAGCCCGCCATGCCCAGCGCCATCCACCCCAGGGCGGTGGCGGTGATTTCGGTGGAGAAGGCGTCAAACTCCCCGCCGCCGTAGATGAGGGAGACCAGGGGCTGGGCCACCGCCGTCAGCCCCGCCGACATGGGCAGCACCAGGAACAGGCATACCCGCAGGGTCTGGCGGATGGTGTCCTGAAATTCCCCCTCCCGGCCCCCGGCGGTGAGCCGGGAAAGCTTTGGAAAAATCACGTTGGTCACCGACAGAATGAAGGTGCCCGCGATAACCAGATACAGGTTGGAGGCGTACTCCAGGGCGGACATCCCCGCTCCGCCGTAGAGCCGGGAGCCGAACCGGCCGTTGATGGCCTGGTTGATGGGCTGCACCCAGGTGGACACCATCACCGGGCCCATGAGGGCCAGGACCTTCCGCATCCCCTCAGAGCGGAAATCCAGCCCGGGGCGGTACCAGTAGCCCAGCCTGTACAGCGGGGGGACCTGAATTACCCCCTGGAGCAGCCAGCCCAGCAGATAGGCCCCGGCCAGGCCAAAGATGCCCAGCCTGGCGTCCAGGGTGAAGAAGTAGAGGATAATCACCCCGTTGGAGGCCGCCGACATGAGGGCGGGGGCGGTGAAGTGGTCCTGGGCCTGGAGCACCCCCACCAGGGAAAAGGCGATCCCGGAGAAGAACACCGTGGGGAACATCACCCGCGTCAGGGAGACAGCCAGCTCGGTGGTGGCGGGGTCGGAGTAATCGGCGAAGAGGGCCACCAGGGGCCGGGGTAAGGCCATCCCCACCAGGGTGAGGGCCCCGGTGACCAGGGCAATCATGGTGATAAAGCTGCCGGCAAAGCGGAAGGCCTCCTTTTTCCCCTTCTTCTCCAGGTACTCGCTGAATACCGGAATAAAACAGGCGGCAATGGCGGAGGCGAATACCGCATCAAAAAACACCCGGGGGATGCGGCTGGCCGTAAAAAAGGCGTTGGCGGCGGCGCCGGTGCTGTAGTGGACGGCCAGCAGCCGGTCCCGGTACAGGCCCAGCACCTTTCCAATCAGGGTGACCGCCATGACAAAGCTGACGGTCTTTGCCGCGCTGCCGTGCTGCTCCTCCAGTGGGCCCACCTCCTTACATTTATAACCGGTATATTTTACATCATACGGAAACATTTTTCAACCGGGGAATCCTTAATGTTTTGTGAACATCTTCCCCTCCGCTTTTTCCCATTGAAACTCGCCTCCCCCTCTGCTATAATGGCAGATGTACGTTTTGACATATTCACGCAAAGGAGCTTACCCATGAGACATACCACATCCCTTCCCCGCCGCGCGGCGGCCCTTTTCCTAGCCCTTGTGCTTCTTATCCCCACGGTCTACGCCACCGCGGGGGAGACGAAGCTGCAAACCACTACTGAGATCGTGGACGGGCTGACCTATAAGAACACCGTGACCAACAACAACGGCAGCCGGGTGGAGAGCTTCTCCATGAAGCTGTCCCCCGACAGCGCCGCCCGGCCCATCCTGCTCCAGGGCTCCGGCACCATCTACGCCGGCGCCTCCATCAACAAGGCGGTGTCTTACGCCCAGGAGCTGGGCTACCACGTGCTGGGGGCCATCAATACCGACTTTTTCTCCATGTCCACCGGCGTGCCTATGGGCATCGTCATTGAGGACGGAGTATACAAGTCCAGCAACGACGGCGAAAACGCCATGGCCATTGTCAATAACACCATCTCTGTGTTAGACGTCCCCAGCGTGTCCATCTCCCTGTTTGACCATACCACCGGCGCCTCTGTGGTACCCAACAGCTTTAACAAGGCCCGCCATAAAATCGGCGGCATCTATCTGCTCAACGAGGACTTCTCCACCGTCTCCACCCGCAGCGACGGCAGCGGCTGGTATGTGCGGCTGAAGGCCGTCCCCAATGTGGAGACCGGCCTGGTCCCCGACCTCACCGTCAACTCCACCATCAGTCTGGAGGTGACCGAGATGCTCCTGTCCGACCAGTCCCTGGTGATCGGTCCGGACGAGTACATCCTCACCGCCGCCGACGAGTCCGGCCGGGAGAGCGCCTTCTCCTCCTTCCAGGTGGGCGACCTGGTCACCCTGACCACCAGCTGCACCGACCCCGCCCTGTCCGCCGCCCAGTGGGCCTGCGGCGTGGGGGATATCATGGTGCGCGGCGGCGCCCTCACCGACTCCTCCGCCTGGACCTACGCCAAGGACGGCCGGCAGCCCCGCTCCGCCATGGGCATCCGTTCCGACGGCACCGTGATCTTCTACGCGGTGGACGGCCGGCAGTCGGGCTACTCCATCGGCCTCTCCCAGCTGCATCTGGCCGAGGAGCTGCTCAGCCAGGGCTGCACCACCGTTGTCAACCTGGACGGCGGCGGCTCCACCTCTCTGTCCATGTGGATTCCCGGCGCCAACGGCCCTGCCATGCAGAACAAGTCCTCCGACGGCCGGGCCCGGAGCTGCGCCACCTATCTCCTTCTGGTGGCCGATGAGGACGCCAGCCTCACCCCCCGGCGGCTGGCCCCCGGGGAGAACGGCCAGGTGGTGCTCACCGGCTCCTCCCTCACCCTGCCCCAGGCCGTGGCCATGGACGAGCTGCTCAACCCCGTCTCCGCCGACCTGAGCGGCCTGACCTACGCCTCCCTGGACGGGCTGGGCACCGTCCAGAACGGCGTCTACACCGCCGGCCGGCAGCCGGGCACCGATGAGCTCCGCCTCACCGCCGGCAGGCTGGAGGGCTACGCCCAGGTCCACGTGGTGGACAGGCTCACCGAGTTCGCCGTCACCCGCTCGGGCTCCTCCTCCGCCCTGGGCTCCCTGTCCGTCAAGCCGGGCCAGCAGGTCCAGCTGGCCGCCTCCGGCAGGTACTGGAACCGCACCGCCCTCCGGGACTTCGCCCCGGTGGAGGTCACCGTCCAGGGAAACGTGGGCACGGTGGATGAACACGGCCTGTTTACCGCCGGCGAGGACCTGAGCGGCGGGGGCTCCCTCACCTTTACCGCCGGCGGGCTGAGCCAGACCGTCCAGGTGGCCTCCAGCTACGTCCACAACGACGTCAAGGAGGGCCACTGGGCCTACGACGCGGTGGAGTACTGCTATGAGAAGGGGGTGTGCAGCGGCATCAGCTCCACCCTCTTCGGCCCGGACAACTCCATGATCCGGGGGGACTTTATGCTCATGCTGTACAACGCCGCCGGCAGGCCTGCCGTCACCGACCCCTGCACCTTTGCCGACGTGGCGGAGAGCGACTACTACTACACCGCCCTGGCCTGGGCCCAGAGCAAGGGGCTGGCCTCGGGCACCGGCGACGGCAAATTCTCCCCCCGGGACCAGATCACCCGGGAGCAGGCCTTCTCCCTGCTGTACCGCTACCTGCCCATCATCGGCAAGAGCTGTCCCGACGGGGACCTGTCTGTGCTGAGCCAGTTTAAGGACCAGAAGAAGGTCGCCAATTACGCCAGGACGGCGGCGGCCACCCTGGTGGCCCAGGGGCTGGCCTCGGGCAGCGAGGGGAACCTGAATCCCCAGGGCACCCTGACCCGGGCCCAGATGGCCTCCCTCCTCTACCGGGTGCTGGAGCACACCCCCGTCCAGACCGGACCCACGACTCCCTCTGAACCGACCGATCCCGCCGGTCCCTCTGACCCCGGCCAGCCGGTCAGCCCCGGCAGCCACGCCCTGGCCCTGGATCAGAGCCAGGTGACCCTGGCCTCCGGAGGCAGCATCACCCTGAAGGCCTCTATCCTGCCCGCCGTGGAGGGCGCCTCTGTCACCTGGACCAGCAGCGACCCCGATGCCGCCCTGGTCTCCTCCAACGGCACGGTCACCAACCTGTACGCCGGGACGGGGGACGCCTCCTTTACCGTCACCGCCAGCTGGAACGGCCTGTCCTCCAGCTGCACCGTCCTCTGCCAGCAGGCCCCCCACACCGGTACCGTGGTCAATACCGAGTCCGGCCTGAATGTCCGCTCCGGCCCCGGCTCCACCTACGACCGGGTGGGCGGGCTGAAGCCTGACGCCCAGGTGGTGGTCCTCAGCTCCCAGGAGGGCTGGTACCAGATCCTCTTCCGCAACCCGGACGGCCAAGCCGCCATCGGCTATGTGTCAGCGGACTACCTAACCCTGAACCGATAACAGAAAAGCCCCCGTCTCCTGTTCCGGGAGACGGGGGCCGCTGCTTAAGCCTCCCTTCGCAAAGGGAGGTGGCCGGCCGAAGGCCGGGCGGAGGGTTTTCCCTATAATTCATCTTCAAACAGAAAACCCCCAGTCAGCCTGCGGCTGACAGCCCCCTTTGCGAAGGGGGCCTTTTTGCGCTCTACTCCAGATCCTCAATTCGCATCCGTTTCAGGTCCTCCAGCGTGTCCCGGCGGCCCTTGTAGTGCAGCCAGATGCCGCCGAACACCGCCGTGGGGATGTTGGTCACCAGAAAAACCACGCCAACGGCCATCAGGGCTCTGGGGTGAATCTGCGTTTTCTCCCGCTCCCCCCTGGGAACGCCCTCCTGGGCCGGGGTCTCAACATAGTCCTCCTCCTGGGCAGGGACCTCTTGCCCGTTGGGCCCCGCATAATTTGCGCCGCCAGTGACGACACCGCCGCTGATGGTGCTGAATGCGCCCACGCTCAGCACCATCAGCAGCGACAGCGCCAGGGAGATGCCCGGCAGAATCAGCCCCAGCTTCACGTTTTTCCGGCACAACCACACCTGGAGCGCAACCAGCAGGGCGATGGGGAGCATAAACCTAAACAACACAACTGGTATCATAACCAATACGATTCCAAAATTCATTGCCATTACAATTCCTCCTTATTTTTCGTCTTCTTATACTCCGCGATTAGGACCTTCGCCGTGTCCAGGTCCAGCTTTTCATTCATCGCCAGCCGCTTGATGGTGGCGATATAGGGGTCGGCGGCGGTGTCCTCCACCATGCGTATCTTCTGGATCAGCCGGTCCAGCCGCAGGCGCACCGTGGGGTAGGTGACGCCGTACTGTCCGGCTACCTCCTTCAGCGACCCGGAGGCCAGGATGAACTTCTTGATGAAGGCCACATCCTCCTCCTCCAGCCCGGCCATCCACTCGGGCAGCAATTCAATTGCCATAGTCAAACCTCCTTTCTGTACTTTACAGTATATACTTTAATTTTATTAAAGTCAAGCTTTAATTTTGCTTTTCTTTTTGTTAAAATAATCCCGTCTCCGGAGAGGCGGGATGTAGGGGCGCACATTGTGCGCCCGTCGGGAGTATGGCGAAATGACGCGGGCGGACAATGTCCGCCCCTACGTCTTCTTCCTCAAAAACGCAAATTTTGTCTCCGAGCACACCACCGCCACAAAGATGAGGGCGAAGCCGGCCAGCAGCCGGCCGGTGACGGGGTCGCCGTAGAAAATCACCGACGAGGCCACCCCGAATACCGACTCCAGGGACAGGAGCACCGATGCGGAGGCGGGGTCGGTCCACACCATGCCGATATTCTGAAACAACAGGGCCACGGTGGTGGCCATGACGCACAGGTAGGCCATGGGCCAGATCACCACCGGGTCGGACAGGGCGGCGGCGGGGAAGGTCTCGGTGAGCCCCCCGCAGACCCAGGCGTACAGGGCGGCAAAGGCGAACTGAAACACCGTCAGCAGGGTGATGTCCTTCCCCGGGGACACCTTGGCCACCGCCACAATGTGGCTGGCGTAGAAGACGGCGCACAGCAGGGTGAGCAGGTCGCCGGCGTTGACGGTGAGCTCCTCGGTGAGGGACACCAGCCCCACCCCCGTGACGCACAGCAGGGCGGCGGCCACGTTGTACCGGTCGGGCCGCAGCTTTACCACCGCCCAGGTGAGGAAGGGGACAATCACACAGTACACCGCCGTCAAAAAGGCGTTCTTGGAGGGGGTGGTGAGGGCCAGGCCGAAGGTCTGCACCGAGTAGGCCAGAAAGAGAAATCCGCCGATCACCGCCCCCCGCCACAGGTAGTCCGGGGTGAAGGCTCTCCACTTCCTCCAGCACACCAGGGCCAGCAGCGCCGCCCCGGCGGTAAAGCGGATGGCCAGCAGAAAGAACACCGGCAGCACATCCAGGGCGTTTTTCATGATAAAAAAGGAGGTGCCCCAGATAAAGGCGGCTCCCAGCAGCATGGGCTTGGCCAGTAATTTCATCATTTTGGGAGACATAGATATCAACTCCGGATTGTAAAATGGGGACAGAATATGGTATAATAAAGACATGTAGGGGCGCATATCATGCGCCCGTCCGGTTTGCCGGGGACTGCGGGCGGATAATATCCGCCCCTACACAATAAACCCGATTCAATCAGGAGACGTGAGGCCTCAATGGACATTCTGACAAAAGACTTCTACACCCGGGACACCCTCACCGTGGCCCGGGACCTGCTGGGCCGGGAGATCGTCCGGGTGCTGGAGGACGGCACACAGCTGGTCTGCCGGATCACGGAGACGGAGGGCTACATCGGCCGGATGGACAAGGCCTGCCACGCCTACGGCTACCGGCGCACCCCCCGGACGGAGACCCTCTTCGCCCCGCCGGGGACGGCCTACATCTACCTCATCTACGGCATGTACCACTGTCTCAACTTCGTCACCGAGGAGGAGGGGGAGCCCGCCGCCGTCCTGATCCGGGGGGCGGTCCCCGTGGCAAACGGGGATATTATAGCAGAAAACCGCTTCGGCCGCAAGGAAAAAGATATGAGCTCCTACCAGCGGAAGAATTTCCTCAACGGCCCGGGCAAGCTGTGCAGAGGGCTGGCCCTCACCCGGGCCCAGAACGGACTGGACCTCACCGACCCCGCCGGCGGGCTGTACGTCCGCTCCGGCGCGCCCCCGGACCCGGCGTCGATTCAGGTGGGCAAGCGGGTCGGCATCGACTACGCGGAGGAGGCGGTGGACTTCCCCTGGCGGTTCTATCTATGACAACAGCCCCCCGGCGCAGGCCGGGGGGCTGTTCTGCTGATATTCAGTCCGCTGTGATGACGCGGACCTCCTTGCCCACGGGGTCGAGGTAGATGGAGAAGGTGTCGGAGTAGGTACGGATGGCGGCCAGGCGGGAGGCTCCGGTGCCGCCGGTCAGCCAGTTCTCCTTGGCCACCTTGTTGTTGGCCCGGTCGTAGTAGCACTCCACGTTGTCCGCAATCCTGTAGGCCTGGCCCTGGACTCTCACATAGGGCACGCCCTGGCTGTCGAAGAAGTCGCCGGCCTTCACGCTGTGGATCTCCACCAGCTGGACCACGCTCTTGATGATATACTTGCCGGCCCGGTCCTTGCCGGTGACGACGCCCACCATGTCGCCGCTGCGGCCCTTGTAGGTGGTGGCGGGGGTAAAGTCGATATCATCCGACATCGTGCCATTTCTCAGATGCCAGACATATTTCTCCGAAGTGGTGCTGCCATACAGACCTTCAGTAGTTACTTCCTCATAGCCGCCCACCATCATGCCGTAGATATAGGCGGTGCCGGTGACGTCGTTGAGGATGATGTAGTCCACAACGCCGGCGCTGTTGGCGTGGTAGGAGGTGATCTTCTCCGCGGAGATGGTGGCCATGTTCAGGGACCCCCGGTCCACGGGCTGCATGGCGCCCCCCTTCACCTGCTCGTAGATGCGCACCGAGGAGGAGACGGTGAGGGTGCCCAGCTTCAGGCCGGTGACGTTGAAGTCGCCGTTAGGCCGGTTGGTGGGCAGCTTGCTGACGGAGAAGCCGTCCCGGGTGGCGGAGACAATCACCGGCTCGCTGGCTGTCACGCTGTTGATGTTGCTCACCTTGCCGGACAGCTCCATGGTGCCGCCGCCGGGCAGGAAGATGGTCACCCCGCCCTCGCTGGCGGTGCCGATGGCGGTGGACCGGGTCTGGGCAGTGGGTTCTACTATGCCGCCCACCTTGCCGTCGGCGGTGAGGAGGAGGGAGACGCTGTCGCCGGGCTTGATGTCGCCGATGGTGTCCCAGGCGCTCTCCAGCACCTCCACCTCCTTGTCCGCCAGCTTGATGCTGGTGGGGGCCTTGGGGTTGGGGACGGGGTCGGTGTAGACGGCGGTCATCCGCAGGTCAGACACCACCAGCGTGTTGCTGATGGGGTCGTAGGTGACCACGTCGTAGGGCTTGATCTGAGACAGGGAGATGGGCTGCCGGTCCTTCATGATGCTGAAGTTGGTCACCCCGCCGGTGAGGTGGTGGAAGGTGGCGGCGGTGGCGTGGTTGAGCACCACCACGGCGTCGGAGTCGGCGGTGGTGGCCCCGCTGGTGGAGTAGATGGCCACAATCTTGCCCTTCTCGGTGTACATGGTGATCTGGGTGCCCGAGGTGAGGGAGGTGTAGGCGGTGGCGTAGTCCTTGCCCTCCCCGGAGCCCGAGGTGAACACCCGGGTATTGCCTGAGATGGTGTACTGCCTGCCGCCGTTGGCCTTCACAAAGCCGGGCTGGGCGTCGCCGTTGAGGACGATGGTGGTGGGGGTGCTGTCATCGGGGACAAAGGCCACAACCTCCTCCCGGTCGTTGAGCACCAGGTAGCCCCGCCTGCCCTGGAGGGCGGCCACATTGCCGTCGCCGTGGGCGGGGAGGTAGGACTCGGAGTTTTTGTCGTTGCTGGTGGTGCGGATGGCCCCGACGGTGCTGCCGTCGTCCGTCTCCACATTGACGGAGAGGATGATGGTCTTGTCCGTCTCATTGACCACCTTGCCCAGGGACTTGTAGTAGGGGTCCCCCTTGTTGGTCTTGCAGCTCAGGGCGTTGACAAAGAGCTGGGCGGCCTGGGCCCGGGTAATGGCGTCGCCGGGGCGCAGGTCCAGCCCCTCAGACAGGCCGATGGACTCGGCCAGGTCCATGTAGCCCTGGGGCCACACGGCCCCCGCCTCCTTGCCGGTGTAGCCCAGGGCCCGGAGGAGGATGGTGACCGCCTCCGCCATGGAGACGTTGTCGTCCGGGAGGAAGCGGCCGTCCCCCACGCCGGAGATCAGGGGGATGGCGCGGCTGTTCTCCCCCTCCCCCTCGGCCACCGTGATGCTGGCCGCCAGGTTCACATAGCTGCGGGCCCAGTGGCTGCTCTTCACGTCGGAGAAGATGGTGCGGGTGGCATACCGGGGGGCCTCCTCCGCCTTCTGGAGGAAGGTGACCGCCATGGTGCAGAACTGGGCCCGGGTCAGGGTATCCCGGGGGTTGAACATGTTGCCCCCCGTGCCGCTGACTACCCCCATCAGCCGCAGGATGTCGGCGTTGACGGCGGTGGTGGCGTCAGATACGTCGGTGAAGGACCCCGGCGCCGCCGCCGCCGGGACCAGCGCCAGGGACAGGGCCAGCGCCGCCGTGAGGAGGGCCGCCGACAGACGTTTGAATACTCTCATTTCGTTCACGCTCCTAACTTGCGTCGTAGGGGCGGATAATATCCGCCCGTCGTTATCGCGCCGCATTGTGCGGGCGGATGATATCCGCCCCTACACACGCGTTCCTAATCCGCCCGCAGGGCCACCACCGGCTGGAGGCCGGAGGCCTTGATGGCGGGGTACATGCCAAAGATGATGCCCAGCACCACCGAGAACAGGAATGCCCCCACGGCGATAAAGGGCTCGGGCATGAGGATGATGCCCTCGAAGACGTCGGCCATCAGCTTGCCGGCGATCATGGTGCCCACGTAGCCGATGCCGATGCCGATGAGCCCGCCGATGGAGCAGATCACCGCCGACTCAATCAGAAACTGGGTGATAATGCTGGACCGCTCCGCGCCGATGGCCTTGCGGATGCCGATCTCCCGGGTGCGCTCGGTGACGGTGACCAGCATGATGTTCATAATGCCGATGCCGCCCACCAGCAGGGAGATGCCCGCGATGGCCCCCATCACCAGGGACTGCATCATGCTGGCCTTCTGCTGGTTCTCCGCCGCGCTGTTGTCGCTGCCCAGGTCGTAGCTGCCGTTCATCCGGTTGCCGTCGGCGTCCTTGGGGAACATGCCGTTGAGGTAGGCGGTGAGCAGGGTCATGGCCTTGACGGTGGACTGGGCGTCCCGGGCTTTGATGACATACTCGTTCATGTCGTAGTTGTTGTTCATGGTGCGGTTGAAGGTGTGGGGGATGACGATGATGTTGTCCATCTGGGGCTGCCAGTCCAGGTCCATGGGCTGATACCAGCCCACCACCTGGAAGGGGTCTCCGTTGAGGGTGATGGTCTCCCCCACCGGGTCGGTAAAGCCGAAGAGCTGCTCCTTGGCCCCCGCCCCCAGCATACACACCGGCAGGGTCTTCTCCACCTCCAGGTAGGACATCTCCCGGCCGCTGGCCAGCTTGTAGTTGTTGCACACCCCATACTGCTCCGAGCCCAGCTTCACGTGGAGCATGGTCATCCAGGGGTCCTGTCCTGTGCTCCAGTCGTAGTTGTCCCAGTCGTTGGTCTTGATGGTCTTGGCCCCGTACTGGATGGTCACGGAGTCGTTGATCTCCGCGTTGGGGGTGATTCCGCTGATGTAGGTATTGAGGGACAGGCAGTAGTCCATCACCCGCTGGACGCTCTCGCCGCCGTCCCAGGCCCAGATATAGAGGTTGATCTTGTTTTCGCCCATCTTCTCAAACATTTCCATGCTTTTTTTAGCCTGGCCCTGCATGACAGACACCATGATGACCACCGACGCCACGCCGATGATGATGCCCAGCATGGTGAGGAAGGACCGGGTCTTCTTCATCGCGATGGACTTGAAGGCCATTTTAAAGGCCTGCCAGAGATTCATTCCCAATCCACCTCCTGCTGCCTGTCAGAGACGATCCTGCCGTCGGACAGCCGCACCACCCGCTTGGCGGTGGCGGCGATTCCGTCGTCGTGGGTGATGAGGAGGACCGTGGTCCCTCCCCGGTACAGGTCCCGGAGAATCTCCAGCACGTGCTTGCCCGTCTTGGAGTCCAGGGCGCCGGTGGGCTCGTCGGCCATGATGATGGGGGGGCTGGTGGCGATGGCCCGGGCGATGGCTACCCGCTGCTGCTGGCCGCCCGACATCTCCGAGGGCCGGTGGTGGGCCCGGTCGTCCATGCCCACCTTGGCCAGGGCGGCCATGGCCATGTCCTCCCGGTCGAAGACGGACACCCCCCGGTAGATCAGGGGCAGGGTCACATTCTCCAGGGCGTCCAGCTCCTGGATCAGGTTGTAGCCCTGAAAGATGAAGCCGATCTCCCGGTTGCGGATGCGGGCCAGCTGCTTGTCGTTGAGGGAGTTGATGTCGTTGCCGTCCAGCCGGTACTCCCCGTAGGTGGGGATGTCCAGACAGCCCAGCACGTTCATCATGGTGGACTTGCCCGAGCCCGACTGGCCCACAATGGCCACGAACTCCCCCTTGTCGATCTGGAGGGAGACCCCGTCCAGGGCCCGTACCTCGCTCTCCCTGCCCTCGTTGTATATCTTATAGAGGTTACGAATGTCGATCAGCATGATGTCACCTCATCAGCCCCAACCGCTGCTGGAATCGGTAACTGTGTAGTTGATGAACACCATGTCCCCCGCCTCCACACCGGAGATGATCTCCACGTTCTGGGTGTCGGCGATGCCAGTCTCCACCACCACGGGGTAGTAGCCCTCCTCCTGGGTGGGATAGGTCCGGGCCTGGCCCGGCTGAAGCTCCGGGTATATCAGCTCAGGCACCTCCTCGGGCTTCTCCTCCCGCTGGACAAAGACCACAGCGCACCGGTTCTCCTCCTTGTCGCTGAAATACTGCACGCAGGAGGTGGGCACCATCACGCACTCCTCCGACTCGCTGGTGACAAAGGAGTACTGCAGGCCCATGCCCTCCATCAGGGTGCCGGCGTAGTTGTCCACCGTCAGGGTGACGGGGTAGTTGGTTCCGCTGCCGGAGCCGCCCATCATCCCATTGCCGCCCTGGCTGCCGGACATGTCGATGGAGGTGACCAGGCCCTGGAAGACGTTGTCGCTGTAGTCCTTCAGCTCCACGTAGCTGCCCGGCTTGATAAAGGAGATATTCCGGTCGTCCACGTTGATGGTGACCAGCATGGTCACGTTGTTGGAGATCATAATGACCGTGTCGCCGCTCTTGACCTCCTGGCCCTCCACCAGGCTGCAGGAGGTGACGGTGCCGTCGATGGCGGCCACTGCGTTAAAGTCGGCCATGGCCTCCATGGCCTCGTCCAGCTTCTTCTGCTGCTCCTGGATCTTCTCGTCAATGGTGGACGACCCTAAGTACAGCAGCTCCTCCCCCTCGAAGACATTGGCGTAGTTGAGCAGGTTGCCCTGCCCCACCACCGGGCCGGAGGCCTTGGCCAGCACGTCCCGGGTCTCGTAGAACTCGGTCCGGCCGTTCTCATAGGGGTAGATCTCTGAGCCGTCGGAGGCGGTGAGGACGGCGGAGGCGTCCATCCCGGCGGTGAGGGTACCCGGGTTATCGAAGACAATCTCCGCCTCGAAGTGGACCGCCCCCTCGGGAGAGATGAAGCTGACCTTGTTTACCTTCTCCACCCGGCCGGTGAAGGTCTTCATCACCGCGGGGACCGATACGTCCACGCTCTGGCCCGCCCAGATATCTCCCTCGTAGGCGTAGCTGAAGTAGAGGGACAGCTTCAGCTTTTTGTCGTTGACCAGGGTGGCAATCTTGGTGCCCTCGCTCACCTGCTGGTCGATCTGGAACTCCTGTACATCGGTCAGCTTGCCGGCAAAGGGGGCCCGGACGGTGAGGTTATTGGCCTCCTCCAGCAGTCTGTCCATCTCCTCCTGAGCCTCGGACAGCTGCTTTTCCGCCGCCTCGCTGTAGATGGTGTACAGCGGGTCGCCGGCCATAACGGTCTGCCCGCCGGTCACGAAGACCTCCTGCACCACGCCGCTCTGGGTCAGGGTGATGGCGGCGGACTCCTTGGCCCGGGCGCTGCCCCGGCCGGACACCTTGCTCTGAATGGTGCCGATCTCTGCGGGCTGGGCATAGATCTCCCCCATCTCGGTGTCGTCGGCGGTGAGGAAGCGGTACAGGGCAAAGCCCCCGCCTCCAAAGATCACCACGGCCACCCCAAGGGCAATCAGCCGCTTGATCATCTTCTGCCGGCCCTTTCCCGCCGGCTTTTTGGCCGGGGGCCTGGGGGGGGCGGAAGCTGTCTCCGGGGCGGCTGCCGGGCTCTCCGCCGTCTCCTGGGCGGGGGCGGCGGTCTGAATATCCTTCACTTCTGGCATAGCGGCATTCCTCCTATTTCAAACAGTCCGTCCGCCTGAGCGCGGACGGGTCCGGCTTGTACACGCTTCTCCATTATATGCCCGTTGTCCGGGGGTATCAATTACAAGTTGGTTACAAATTAAGTTAAGATTTCTTTAAGAACGGTCCCCCGGATTGATCTCTTCTTTATATAGACGCAGAAGACAAAAAAAAGTTCCCGACCGCTGAAAATTTTCCAGCTTTTATCCAACCTTGTTCCCTGTGTCGAAATCTGGTATAATGGCTGTGCTGCCCCCAACGATACCGGCACAAAAGGGGGTGTACATATGGACGTCCTTTTAAGCTTTCTAGTGTCTGTCGCAGCAGGTATTGCGTGCCACTATATCTGCAAGTGGCTTGACAGACACCACAAGGGACGGTAAGCCCGCCTCAGCAAAACGGAACCCCCGAAGAGGTGCCACTCTTCGGGGGTTCCGTTTTGGGTATACATAGCGGACTCCTTTTGCTTCCTAGCGTCTTTGATTATATCACGCCGGACAAATGGATGCAAGGGCCAATTTTATATCTTGCTCATATGGGCCGCGGCCGATTTCAGCATCAGCCGCTTGGTGCCCACGCTGTCGAAGGCGATCTCCACCAGGGCGTCGCCCCCCATGGCCTGGACGGACAGCACCATCCCCCGGCCGAAGGCCTTGTGGTTGACCGTGTCCCCCTTGGCAAGCTGGAGGGATGCACCGGCACTCTGTAGGGGGCGGGCTCTGTCCCGCCCCGTTCCAAACGTTCTGTCCCGCCCCACTGCCCTGTTCCCCGTTTCCTGGGGATTGCCTGCTGTCTGCGGGGCGGCACGGAGGCCGCCCCCTACAGGCGTACCGGAAACAAGCCGTCCCGCCCCGTAGGCGGGGCGCTGGCCGTAGCCCCCATACCCCGAGGCCCGGCTGGGCATCCCGCCCCAGCCGTCCCCGTCCGGGTCGGACAGGAAGCTCTTCCCCGACCGCTCCAGATGCTCCGGGGGAATCTCATCCACAAACCGGGAGGGCCGGTTGGCGCTGGTGCGGCCGAAGAGCATCCGCTGGCCGGCGCAGGTGAGATACAGCTGCTCCTTGGCCCGGGTCATGGCCACATAGCACAGCCGGCGCTCCTCCTCCATCTCCTCCGCCTCGCCGATGGCCCGGATGCCGGGGAAGATGCCCTCCTCCGCCCCCACCACAAAGACCACCGGGAACTCCAGCCCCTTGGCGGCGTGCATGGTCATCATCACCACGCAGTCCTGGCTGGGGTCGTGGCTGTCGATGTCGGTGTACAGGGCGATCTCGTCCAGAAAGCCGTGGAGGGCGTCGATGAGGCTCTCGTTCTGGTCGGCCCGGTTTTCCAGGTAGCCGTTAATGGAGGTGAGCAGCTCCCGCACGTTCTCCAGCCGGGTGCGGTCCTCCACAGTGTTTTTGCTCTCCAGCATGACGGCGTAGCCGGTGCGGGCCAGCAGCTCCTCGTAGAACTCCGGCAGGGTGAGGGTGTTCTCCGCCAGCAGCTGGTAGAGGTCCTGGATCAGCCTGGTAAAGTCCCCCAGCCGCTTGGCGGCCTTTTGCAGCTCCGGATACAGAGATGCATTGTCGATGACGGCGTAAACCGAGCTCTCGTCCCGGCGGGCCAGCTCCTGGGCGATCTCCACCGTCCGGGCCCCGATGCCCCGGGGGGGATTGTTGATGATCCTGGTGAGGCGCAGGTCGTCCTCCGGGTTGTCCAGCACGGCCAGATAGGCCAGCACGTCCTTCACCTCCGCCCGGTCGAAGAACCGGGTGCCCCCGATGATGCGGTAGGGGACGCCATTTCGCTTGAAGGCCTGCTCCAGCTGGTTGGACTGGGCGTTCATCCGGTAGAGGACGGCGTGGTCCTTCCACTTTCGGCCCTGGCCGAAGTTCTCCAGAATCTTGTTGGCCACATACTGGGCCTCGTCGTCCTGGTTCATGGCGGTGTACAGGTGGAGCGTGTCCCCCGGTCCCGCCCTGGTCCACAGCTCCTTGCCCTTGCGGCCCTGGTTGTTGCGGATGACAGCGTTGGCCGCGTCCAGGATGTGGCCGGTGGAGCGGTAGTTCTCCTCCAGGCGGATCACCCGGCAGCCCCTGTACTGCTTCTCAAAGGACAGGATGTTCTCAATGGTGGCCCCCCGAAAGCGGTAGATGGACTGGTCGTCGTCGCCCACCACACAGAAGTTCTCATACCCTCCAGCCAGGGTGGAGGCCAGCAGATACTGCAAATTGTTGGTGTCCTGATACTCGTCGATGAGGACATAGCGGAACTTTTTCTGATAGTAGGCCCGCACATCCTCAAAGCCCTGGAGCAGCCGGACTGTGTGGAGGATGATGTCGTCAAAGTCCAGGGCGTTGGCCTCCCACAGACGGCGCTGGTACTCCATGTACACGTTGGCGATTTTGGTCAGCCGGAAGTCCTCCGCCGCCTTGCACTCGGCCAGGTAGTCCGGGGCCAGCTTCATGGCGTCCTTGGCCCGGGAGATATAGCCCAGCACCGACCGGGGCGGGAACTGCTTGTCGTCCATGTTCAGCGTTTTGAGGATGTCCTTCACCACCCGGAGGGAGTCGTCGGTGTCGTAGATGGTGAAGGAGGAGGCAAAGCCCAGCTTGTCAATGTCCCGGCGCAAGATCCGCACGCAGGCGGAGTGGAAGGTGCTGGCCCAGATGTCGTTGGCGGCGGGGCCCAGCATGGCCGCCAGCCGGTCCTTCAGCTCCCCGGCGGCCTTGTTGGTAAAGGTGATGGCCAGGATGGTCCAGGGGGCGGCGGGGTCCAGGCGGCACAGCCGCTCCTGACGGTTTTTGTCCCCCTCGCCGGTTTCGGCGTACCGCTCCAGAAAGGCCAGGTCCTCCTGGGTGACAGACTCCGGCACCTCCTGGCAGTCGGAGCCCCGGCCATATTTCATCAGGTTGGCGATGCGGTGGATGAGCACGGTGGTCTTGCCGCTCCCCGCTCCCGCCAGCAGCAGCAGCGGCCCCTCGGTGGCCAGAGCGGCCTTCCGCTGCTCCGGGTTGAGCCTGGAAAAATCCCGGGCGATGGCCCCCCGGCGGGCCTTGCAGAAGCGCAGTTCCTGTTGGTGGTTGAGCATATGTAACTTCCTTTATCTCGTTGGTTGATTGTGCAGGGGCGGATATTATCCGCCCGCTGCACGTACTCATCTGTCGTTTTGGGCGGATGATATCCGCCCCTACACATTCTACCTCAAACCGCCCTCCCGGTCAACCGGAGAAAACCAGGTATGTCCCTCCTTCCCGCCGCATAGACTGACAGTGGACAGGCAGACTGTAGCCAATCTGTAACCATTTTCTCATCAACTTGTAACGCCTTCGATAAGAAGGTAACAGAACATCCGTGCTAAGATAGGGGTACAAACAGGAAAGGAGGTCTCCCTATGTTTAAAAAATTACTGGCGGTCACACTGATTTCCTCGATGCTTATTTTACCTGTAAGCAGCGTGGGCCCGGTCAACCCGGCGGAGGCCTCGGCCCCTGGGGCAGTCCAGGACTACCTCCCCGGCGACGTCCCCGCTGAGACCGACGTCATGGAGTCCATGTCCCCCGCGCTCCACGCCCTGGTGCTGGCCATGCTGAACCACGACGTAAAGCACTTCGACCTTGAAAATTCCTCCCTGACCTGGGAGGGGCTGTACAACATGCTCTCCCTCTACGGCCAGATGGACACCCGCAGCGTCACCGAGCAGGGCGAGCTGTTCCTCCCCGAGGAGACCGTGCGGGACTACACCTCCGCCCTGGCCCTCAGCTTTGAGGAGCTGGGCGCTCCCCCCGCCGCCATCCGGGACCGGCTGAACTACGACAACGTCTCCCGGTGCTACGTGGTGGTCTGCGGCGAGGATGATCTGGCACAGGTCCAGATCGACAGTCTCAGGCCCTCCGGCCAGGGCTGTGCGGTTACCGGCGCTCTGGTCTACGAGGTAGAGAACCAGGTTCTCACCCGGTTCCAGGCCACCCTCCAGCCCCAGGACAATATGTTCGGATATACGGTCACTCAGATCACCATCACCGGCTGATTGCCCCCCTCTCAAATACAGCAGGCCCCCCGGCAAAGCCGGGGGGCCTGTCCTGTTACTGATTACTTCCGAAAGGAGGCGCTCATCTCCTGGAAGCACTTGGGGCACACATTCTTTCCGCGAAACTCAATAATATCCTTTTCGTTGTCGCAGAAAATACAGGCGGGCTGGAACTTCTTCAGAACGATAGATGGGCCGTCCATGTAGATCTCCAAGGAGTCCTTCTCCTCGATATCCAGTGTGCGGCGCAGTTCGATGGGCAGTACGATGCGGCCCAATTCGTCCACCTTTCGGACAATGCCAGTGGATTTCATGTAAATGCCTCCTTTTTGTCTATTACAGACCCGGGGTCCAGGCCGGCCCCGGCATATCCTTTGCTCATCTATATTGTAGCGGTAAAAAAAAGCAATGTCAACTGTTTCTATCGGGCAAAATAGGGTAAAAAATGTAGAATTTTTGTGGAAAAGAGGTTATGCCCTGGATTTTTTTGTAAATTTCTGGTTTTCCAGCAGACATGATTTTCCAGTTGCCCCCGTATAGATGGGACAAGAGGGGGAGATAGGCCTTGACTATGACAGTAATCTGGACTGGGATGATCCTGGTGTCCGTCCTGTGTGGACTGGCCACGGGGCGGGGGCCGGCGGTGGCAGCCGCGGCGGTGGAGGGCACCTCGGCGGCGGTGCAGCTGTCTCTGTCCATCGCGGGGATGCTCTGCCTGTGGACGGGGGTAATGGAGGTCATGCGCCAGTCCGGGCTGGCCGACAAGCTGTCCCGGCTGCTCCGGCCCATTCTGCGCCGGCTCTTCCCCCAGGTCGCCCGGGACCGGGAGGCCATGGACAGCATCTCCGCCAACGTGTCCGCCAACCTGCTGGGGCTGGGCAGCGCCGCCACCCCCCTGGGGCTGGAGGCCGCCCGCCGCCTGGCCCAGGCCAGTCCCGGGGTGGCCTCCGACAGCCTGTGTATGCTGGTGGTGTGCAATACCGCCTCCATCCAGCTCATTCCCACCACCGTGGCCTCCGTCCGGGCGGCGGAGGGCTGCGCCGCCCCCTTCGACATCCTCCCCGCCGTCTGGCTGGCCTCCGCCCTGTCGGTGGGGGTGGGAATTTTGGCGTGCAAAATATTTGCAAGGATGTGGAGGGAGTAAAGAGGCTTCCCCTTCAGGGGAAGCTGGCACGGCCGCAGGCCGTGACTGATGAGGTATTTCGCCGCAGGCGAAATGTGCGAAGCAGACGCAGTTTTGCAAAACCTCATTTACTTCGTACGTCCGGCTTCGCCGAACGCCTCATCCGCCCCCTTCGGGGGCACCTTCCCCTAAAGGGGAAGGCTTTTTGGGAGGTGCGCTATGGACTTGTTTTTCACCATGCTGGTTCCGCTGACCATCTGTGCCATCGCGTTGTACGCTGCCACAAAGCGGGTGGATGTCTACTCCGCTCTGGTCCGGGGGGCGGGCTCCGGGCTGGACACCCTGGTCAGGATCGTCCCGGCGTTAATCGGGCTGATGACGGCGGTATATATGCTCCGGGCCTCCGGGGCACTGGAGCTGCTGGCCGGGGCCCTGGCCCCCCTTCTGGACCGGCTGGGCCTGCCCTCTGAGCTGCTGCCCCTGATGCTGGTGCGGCCCATCAGCGGCTCCGCCGCCCTGGGGGTGGGGGCGGAGCTCATCTCCACCTATGGCCCCGACTCCCCCCTGGGCCGCACGGCGGCCGTCATGCTGGGCTCCACCGAGACCACCTTCTACACCATCGCCGTCTACTTCGGCGCCGTGGGCATTACCAAAACCCGCTACGCCGTCCCCGCCGCCCTGTGCGCCGACCTCACCGGCTTTCTGGCCGCTGCCTGGGCGGTGCGGGTGTGCTTTGGATAGGGAGAGACCGCCCCGTTTCGGGGCGGTCTTTTGTCACTCCTCCTCCTTGATCGCCCGGGGGGTCGGGGGAACAACGGGCCGGTCGCCCTCCAGCTGATCGAAGTAGTCCTCCTCCTGGAGCACCGGCTTGCGGTGGCGGGCGATGGCCATGATGGCGGGGTACAGGACGATGGCGATGAGTCCGCCGGAAAAGCCGTTGTTATACAGGTTCATCCCCGCCACCGGAGAGCCGGTATACAGCACCACCGAGGAGTGGAGAAATCCGGCAATCACCCCGTAGCCCCAGCCGAAGTAGCCGGCAATGGGGGCCAGGGTGGTACAGAACAGGCAGGCCAGCTGGACGGCGGAGTCGGTGAGGGACCAGTCCATCACCACGCTGCCCAGGGCCACCCCGGCCATCACGGGCAGGATATTGAAGGCGTGCTTGCCAAAGGCGGAGAACCCCATAATGGTGAGGATCCCCCCCACCGTGGGGCCGTTCAGGTCTCCGCCGGACAGCAGAATAAAGGCCATGCCGATCAGGCCGTTTACCCCGGTGTTGATGCACACGGGGGCCGGACCAAACATGCGCAGGTAGTCGCTGGGCGCCCGGCCGCTGGTCTGGAGCAGACGGCGGTAGCCCGCCCAGGCCGCCCACACCGGCCTGTTGGCGAAAAACAGCCCGCCCACAATCAGGAGCGCGCACAGCGACCCCAGCATAAGTCCAAAGGGGACCTCATAGCCCCTGGCCCAGCGGTAATGGGTGGTGGGGTCCGCCCCCAGGGAGGCCATCAGCGGCACGCAGATCATGGCCACCAGCCCGCAGGCGAAGCCCACGTTATACAGATTCATGCCGTTTTGGATACGGTAGGTGTAAGTGGCCAGCGGGGGCATGATAAAGCCGATGGTCATCCCCACCAGCACGCCCTCCACCGGCCCGCCCCAGCCGTTGTCCAGGGCTATGTAGCTGACGATGGGGGCCAGGGCGGTGGCCATCAGCCCGATGCCGATGTTGCCCCCCAGCTTCTCCCGGCGGTATTTTGTGTACAGCCAGGTGCCGGCCAGGATGGGCCAGATGTTGACAAAATTCTTGCCGAAGAGAGAGAAGCCGGACATCAGCCCCATCTCCACCAGGGTCATACCGTTGAGGGTGTCCCGGGCCACATAGAGCAGACCCACGCTGACGGCGGTGACAATGGCGGAGTTCACCAGCGCCGCCCCCGGGCCGGCCACCAGGACGTAGTCGGTGATCAGGGAGTCCTCGGTGGTGATAATGGTGTACAGCCCCTGGAAAATATTGGCCGGGGTGTCCATCACAAAGCCGGCCAGCGCCAGCAGAATGGCATAGGCCCACAGGTAGGGAAACATCTTGTCGTATCGGGCCTGGTGTTCATGGTGCAGAAGATGGAATACGCCCCTGGTCATTGGCTGTCACGCTCCCTCAAAAAACTCCCGTGTCTGCTCTGCGTTGCGGCTTATCTCCTCCGCCAGGGCCTCCATGGAAGGGAACTTCCGCTCCCCCCGCAGGCGTTTGTGGAACTCCATGCGCACCTGCCTGCCGTAGAGGTCTCCGTCAAAATCCAGAATAAAGCCCTCCACTGTCACCCGGCCGTCGTTGTCGGACACGGTGGGCCGCACCCCCACGTTAGTGACGGCGGGCCAGCTCTCCCCGTCAAACCACACCCTTGTGGCGTAAACCCCGAAGGCTGGGACAATGACCCCCTCGGGCACCCGGAGATTGACGGTGGGAAAGCCCAGGGCGGAGTGTCCGATGCCCTTGCCGTGGCCCACCTGCTGGGTGAGGATGTGAGGATGGCCCAGGAACTGGGCGGCCCGCTCCAGCTCCCCCTGGGCCACCAGATTCCGGATGTAGGTGGAGGAGATGGTGATGCCGTCCTGCTCCACCTTCCGGATGATGTCGCAGCCCAGCCCCAGCTCCCGGCACTTGGCCCGCAGCCGGTCCGGATTGCCGCGGCCCTGATAGCCAAAGTGAAAGTCGTGGCCGGCCACCACATGGACCACGTTCAGCTCCTCCAGCAGATATTTGGTGATAAAATCCTCCCAGTCCATGCGCTGCATGGCCTCGAAGGGGGCAACCACCACCTCCTGGATTCCGTAGCACTTCCGCATCAAAAGGATACGGTCCTCCACTGTGGACAGCAGCGGGACGGTCTGTCTGGTGATGACGGCGGTGGGGCTGCGGTCGAAGGTAAAGGCGCAGGGGACGGCCTCCAGCCGGTCCGCCGCCGCCTTCACGGCTCGCAGCAGCGCCCCGTGGCCCAGATGCACCCCGTCAAAAAAGCCCAGGGCGATGACTCGTTTTTGTTCGTACATAACGCGATACCTCTGTAGGGGCGGCCTGTGGCCGCCCGTTTCTATTTGGCGCGGGTCTGGCGGGCGGCCACAGGCCGCCCCTACGATCACACCTCGAAAAAGCTCTTGATGGTGGTCAGTTTTCCGCCCTTGGCCTGGCACAGGGCCAGAAACTCCCCGCTCCGGGCGTATACCCGGTATTCGCCCGGGTTTACATTTGGAAGCACCGCTGTCATACCGTTGCGGACCCTCTTCTCCGATGTTGGGGACAGGACCAGCCTTTCCCGGTCCACAAACAGTTCCTCCACCGGCATAAGCAGGGCGGCGGGGTCGGGAGCGGACTGGAGCTCCTCCAGTGTACGGGCATCCTTAAAGGTAAAGCCCGCCGCCATGGTGCGGCGCAGGGAGGCCATACACCCCCCGCAGCCCAGGGCCTGGCCGACGTCGTGGCAGAGGGTTCGGATGTAGGTGCCCTTGGTGCAGCGGACCTTGATTGTGTAAAGGTCTTCTCCCTGCTGTTCCAGCAGCTTCAGGGCTTTTATGGTCACCGGTCTGGCAGGGCGTTCCACTTCACGGCCCTTCCGGGCCAGCTCATAGAGCTTCTTGCCGTTGATCTTGATAGCGGAGTACATGGGGGGTATCTGCAAAATATCCCCCCGGAACTGCTCCAGGGTCGATTCCAGCGCCTCCCGGGTGACATGGACGGGCCGCTCCTCCAGCACTTCACCGGAGCTGTCCTGGGTATTGGTAATAACGCCAAGTTTTAAACCGGCGATATATTCCTTGTCGGATTTCTCCGCAAACTCCACCGCCCGGGTGGCCCGGCCCACGAAAACGGGCAGCACGCCGGTGGCCATGGGGTCCAGGGTTCCGCCGTGGCCGATGCGCCTCTCGTGGAACACCCCCCGTAGCTTGGCGCACACATCCATGGAGGTCCACCCCTCCGGCTTGTCGACAATTAAAATCCCGCTAGCCATTGCGCACCTGCTCCATGGCCCCGATGACAGCCCGGCGGACATCCTCCATGGTACCCTCCATCATAGCCCCCGCCGCCGCTGCATGACCGCCGCCCCCCACCAGGGCGCAGACGGAGGAGGCGTTCAGGTCGCCGGGGTCGGTGCGCAGGGAAATCTTCACGTGGCCGTCGCCCGTCTCCTTCAGGGTGACGCCGTTTTTAACCCCTTCAATCTGCCCTACAAAGGCGGAGATGTCGTCCATATCCCGCTCGCTGGCCCCCACCTCGTCAATCATGGCCCGGGTGAGGAAGACCAGGGCGGTAGTCCCGCCGTCCCGCAGCTCCATGCCGGCGGTGAGCATGCTCTCCAGTCTGAGGCGCTTGAAGGTCTTGGTGCGGAAGAACTTCCGGTTGACCGGGTAGGGGTCGAAGCCGCTCTCCATCAACTCGGCCGCCGCCCGGTGGGCGGCCGCGTCAGTGTTGCTGTACTGAAAACAGCCGCAGTCGGTGGAAATTGCCACATAGAGGGCCTCCCCCATCTCCGGGGTAAGGTCGGCGAATTGTTTCACTATTTCCAGCACCAGTTGACCGCATGCGGCTCGCTTGCTGTCCAGACAGGTGGCCTTGGCGAAGAACTCCTGGGACGGGTGGTGGTCAATCGCCAGGTCCACCCGGTCCAAATAGGGCTTTGCCAGGTCCGGAAAGAGGGATCGGGCCGCAATGTCAACCGAAACCACCGTTTCAGGAACAAACCCCTCTCCGATTGTCAACTCTTTTATATATCCGGTAAATAGTTCTGTAACCTCCGGATTTTCCAGAATATAGGCGGTTTTGCCGATCTGCCGCAGGGCGCGGCACAGCCCGGCCCCGCATCCAATGGTGTCGCCGTCGGGACGGACGTGGGTCAGAATAAGATAGTTGTCGTGGGCCTGGAGAAATTCCGCCGCCTGGGCCGTGGTTATGGTATTCATTCCTCATCCTCCAAAATGATGTGCTCGTTGGCCGGATTGGCGGGCTTGACCACCTCCGGATTGCGGAGCATCTCCAGAATTTTGGCCCCCTTGGCCATGGAGTCGTCTTGATAGAAGGTGAGCTCCGGAGTGTGGCGCAGGTTCAGCGCCCGGCCCAGCTCACGGCGGAGATACCCTGCCGCCGACTTCAGGCCCTTCAGCACCTGCTCGCTGTCGCTTTTGTCCAGCACTGAGATATAGACCTTGGCGAATTTCAGGTCGGGGGTGACATCCACCGCCGTCACTGAAATCATCCCCGTCACCCGGGGGTCCTTCACCGTGGGAATCAGAGCGGCCAGCTCCCGCTGGACCTCCTCGTTGATACGTCCGATTCGATTGCTTGCCATCGTATTTCTCCTCTTAAATCGTCTTTTGTCGCTGTTCCACTTCAAATTGGATTTTTCGACATACCTCAGCGAAATTGTTCTCAATTTCAAAATTGGTAAACCGCAGGACCTTTAACTCCAGCGCCTCCAAATAGTCTGTCCTGATTTGGTCATATTCGATCAGACCAGTTTCGTTATAATGCTGGCTTCCATCCAGCTCTATGACCAGCTTTGCCTTTAGACAGAAAAAATCCACAATATAGCTGTCAATGATCCGCTGCCTGTTCCATCGGGGGGAAGCGGTGCGCAGAAACCTGTACCACAACTTCTTTTCCGCCGGCGTAGCTTCGTTGCGCAGCTGTGTGGAGCGGGGCCGCTCCTTTTTATTCCGGGGCAAAAAAGTCATACCTGCCGCCTCCCTCGTCTTTCGTCCCCGCCACAGCGGGCTAAGCTCCTTTGGAAAGGAGCTGTCAGCCGTAGGCTGACTGAGGATTGTGTTTCGCCGCAGGCGAAATGTGCGAAGCAAATAAGGTCTTGCAAATCTTGTTTACTTCGTATGTTCGGCTTTGCCGAACGCAATCCTCCGCCCCAGTGTGCGCACTGGGGCACCTCCTTTCAAAAGGAGGTTGCCGCCTGCGGGCGGGACGGGGTTTCCTCCACAAGCAAAGCGGGACGGGCGAAAGCGCCCGCCCCGTCAATTTCAACTTTATACCTCGATCTGCTCCATGAGGAAGGCCTCGATAATGTCCCCCTCCTTGATGTCCTGGAACTTCTCGAAGGTGATGCCGCACTCGTAGCCGGCGGCCACCTCCTTGACGGAGTCCTTGAAGCGCTGGAGGGAGGCGATGGCGCCGTCGTAGATGACGATATTGTCCCTCAGCAGGCGCATCTGGGCATTGCGCTGCATCTTGCCGTCCAGCACGTAGCAGCCGGCCACCATGCCCACGCCGGTGATGCGGAACACGTTGCGCACCTCCGCCCGGCCCAGGTCCACCTCCCGGAACTTGGGGGCCAGCATACCCTTCATGGCCGCCTCAATCTCGTTGATGGCGTCATAGATGACCCGGTACATCCGCATATCCACCCCCATGCGGGCGGCGGAGTCCTTGGCGTTGTTGTCCGGGCGGACGTTGAAGCCCACGATGATGGCCCCGGAGGTGCCCGCCAGCATCACGTCGCTCTCGCTGATGGCGCCCACGGCGCAGTGGATCACCCGCACCCGGACCTCCTCGTTGGTCAGCTTCTCCAGGGAGGCCTTCACCGCCTCGGCGGAGCCCTGGACGTCGGCCTTGACGATGACGTTCAGGTTCTTCATCCCTCCGGCCTGGATCTGGCTGAACAGGTCCTCCAGGGTGACCTTGCCCACATTGTTGGTGAGGGCGTCCTTCCGCTCGGCCTTGCGCTGCTCCACCAGCTCCCGGGCCATGCGCTCGTCGGCCACGGCGTGGAAGTCGTCGCCGGCCCCGGGCACCTCGCCCATGCCGATGATCTCCACCGGGACGGAGGGACCCGCTTCGGTGAGCTTCTGCCCCCGGGCGTCGGTCATGGCCCGGACACGGCCCACTGCGGTGCCGGCGATGATGACATCGCCCTGCTTCAGGGTGCCGTTCTGCACCAGCAGAGTGGCCACAGGGCCCCGGCCCTTGTCCAGCCGGGCCTCAATCACCGCGCCGTGGGCGGTGCGGTTGGGATTGGCCTTCAGCTCCTGGACCTCGGAGGTGAGCACCACCATGTCCAGCAGGTTGTCGATGCCCATGCCCGTCTTGGCGGAAATCTTACACACAATGGTCTCGCCGCCCCACTCCTCGGGCACCAGCTCATACTCGGTGAGCTGCTGCATGATCCGGTCTGGGTTGGCCGCCGGCTTATCCATCTTGTTGATGGCCACGATGATGGGGATATTGGCCGCCTTGGCGTGGTTGATGGACTCCACGGTCTGGGGCATAATGCCGTCGTCGGCGGCCACCACCAGGATGGCCACGTCGGTAATCATAGCGCCCCGGGCCCGCATGGCGGTAAAGGCCTCGTGGCCGGGGGTGTCCAGGAAGGTGACGGGGTTGCCCTTCACGTCCACCTGGTAGGCGCCGATGTGCTGGGTGATGCCGCCGGCCTCGCCGGCGGTGACGTTGGCATTTCGGATATAATCCAGAAGGGAGGTCTTGCCGTGGTCCACGTGGCCCATGACCACCACCACGGGAGCCCGGGGCTCCAGGTCCTCCTCCCTGTCCTCGGCGGTGTCGATGAGCCGCTCCTCGATGGTGACGATCACTTCCTTCTCCACCTTGCAGCCCATCTCCTCGGCGATGATGGCGGCGGTGTCGAAGTCGATGATGTCGCTGAGGGAGGCCATAACCCCGTTCTTGATGAGGCACTTCACCACCTCGGCCCCGGTCTTCTTCATCCGGGAGGCCAGCTCGCCCACGCCGATCTCGTCGGGGATGAGCACCTTGGTGGGGGCCTTCTTGGCAATCTCCAGCTGGAGGCGGCGCATCCGGTCCTGCTCCTCCTGGCGGCGCTTGTTGCCGAAGGACTGGCCCCGGCCGCCCTGCTGGCGGCCCCGCTGGTTCTGCTTCTGGAGCTTCTGCTTGCCCCCCCGCATATCCTGGCGGCGCTGGTCGGTGAAGTTCTCCAGCCGCTCGTCGTACTTCTCCAGGTTGACCGCCGGGCCGCCCCGGGTGTCCACCACCTTCTTGGCGGGGACGCGGGAGGTGGGCTGCTGAACCGGCTGCTTTGCCTGTCCCTGCTGCTGGGGAGGGTTGGGCTTGGCGCCCTGGTCCTGGACGGGCCTGGGCTGCTGCGCCTTCTTCTCCCCCTTGGGGGCGGGCTGCCTGGGCTCCGCCTTGGGGGCGGGCTCCTTCCTGGCCTCCGGCTCGTGGTAGACGTCGGCGTAGACCTGTTCGATGGAGTCGATCTGGTTGTGCTGGGTCAGGTACTCGAACACAATGGACAGCTCCTCGTCGGTGAGGGGCTGCATGTGGTTCTTGGGGGGATGTCCGTACTGGGTCAGGATATCCATAATATCCTTGGAGGGCAGGGCTTTACCGCCCCTGCTGAAGTCCTTGGCCAGCTTATGGACCGGATATTTAATCATCATAGATGAATGCACCTCGTTTCTCAGGGTTTACGGAGCTTGCCGGTAAGCCGGCGTCCGCCAGGACCATGCTTCACTGCTTTGCCCCCCTGGTGCGGGGGCATCTCCTCCTTGGGGGGCGGAGGAGCCCAGGGTTTTCGCTTGCCCTGGCGGAGGTTCTTCTCATGCTGCCGCTGTTCCTTCTGCCGCTGGAGCACACGGTCGGCCTTATCCCGCAGCTGCCGGGCGGCGGGGCCGTATCTGTCCGGGTCCCGGGCGGCCAGCTTCTCCACAACGGCGGCCCCGAAGCCCGCGTCGGTGAGGGCCAGCATGGCGCAGGAGGACCGGCCCAGAATAAAGCCCAGCTCCCCCTTGGTGAAGGGGGTCTCCAGCCAGAGGACTCCCCCCGCCTCGCCGAAGTGGGCGGCCCGGCGGCGGGTGTTGGGGGCGGCGTCGGCGGCCAGCAGGATCAATCTGGCCTGCCGGGCCCGGCAGGCTCCCCCCACCGGCTCCTCACCGATCTCCAGCCGGCCGGCCTTTTTGGCCAGTCCCAGCAGGTGGAGAATGGGATCATTGGGCATCCGCGGGCACCTCCTTCATCTGTTCCTCCAGCCCCGCCCATACCTCGTCGGGCATGGGGGCGGAGAAGGCCCGCTCCAGCGCCCGGCTCTTCCGGGCCCGCTTCAGGCACTCCGGGTTGGGGCACACATAGGCCCCCCGGCCGGGCAGCTTGCCCTTGAAGTCCAAGGACACCGCCCCCTCCGGGGATTTGACCACCCGGATCAGGGTCTTCTTCTCTTTCATTTCCCGGCAGCCGACACATTGGCGCATGGGTATCTTCTTGGGCAAGACTCTCTCTCCTTCATCAACGCGGGGGAATTGTTGTGTGTAGGGGCGGACATTGTCCGCCCGCTGTTGGCGCTTTTGATTCCTGCGGGTGCACATTGTGCGCCCCTACAAGGTCATTCCTCCGGGGCCTCCCCGTTCTCCTCCGCTTCGGCCATAGCCGCCTCCAGGGCGTCGGCCTGGGCCTGGGCCTCCGCCTGGGCGGCCAGCTCCTCGATGGACTCCAGGGGGGCGGAGGCGGGCTTGATGTCAATTTTATAGCCGGTGAGCTTGGCGGCCAGGCGGGCGTTCTGGCCCTCCTTGCCGATGGCCAGGGACAGCTGGTCGTCGGGGACCACCACCCGGCAGCTCTTGGCGTCGCCCACAGAGGGCAGCTCCTCCACGCTGATGACGTCGGCGGGGGACAGGGCAGCGGCGATATACTCCGCCGGGTCCTCAGACCACTTGATGATGTCGATCTTCTCCCCCTTGAGCTCCTCCACAATGGTGTTCACCCGCTGGCCCCGGGGACCCACACAGGCGCCGATGGGGTCCACGTTGGGCTCCACGGCCCAGACAGCCATCTTTGTCCGGGAGCCCGCCTCCCGGGCCACGGAGCGAATCTCCACCGTGCCGTCGTAGACCTCGGGGACCTCCATCTCAAACAGCCGCTTCACCAGGCCGGGGTGGGTGCGGGAGATGAGCACCTGGGGGCCCTTGGTGGCCTTGCGGACCTCCACCACGTAGACCTTCAGCCGCTGGCCCTCGGTATAGCGCTCCCCCTTCACCTGCTCACCCGTCCCCAGATAGGCGTCGGTAAACTCAGAACCGGAGTGCAGCCGCAGAGACACCGCCCCGTTCCGGGGGTCGATGCGGGTGACGGTGCCGGTGAGCAGCTCGTGCTCCTTGGTGGAAAACTCGTCGTAAATCATCCCCTGCTCCGCCTCGCGGATGCCCTGGATGATTACCTGGCGGGCGGTCTGGGCGGCGATACGGCCAAAGGCCCGGGCCTTCACCTCCATGCGCACCGTGTCCCCCAGCTCGGCCTGGGGCAGGGAGCGCCTGGCCTCCTCCAGGCTGATCTCGGTGGCGGGGTTATCCACCTCCTCCACGATCTCCTTCTTCAAAAACAGCCGGACGGTATAGGTGGACTCGTCGGCCTCGATAAACAGATTGTCCCCCACGCCCTCGTGGTCCCGGCGGTAGGCGGACAGCAACGCCTGGGTCACCTTCTCCATCATGTACCCGGGCTTGATTCCCTTCTCCTGCTCAATCTGATGGATCGCCTCAAAAAATTCCTTGCCGTCCATCTCGTTGGGGTTGACGGCCTTCTTTGTCACTCGTTTTGCCACGTGCTCTTCCTCCTACGGCAGGGGCGCACAGTATGCGCCCGCTCATTACGCATTTGTTTGCGGACGGATGATATCCGCCCTTACATTAGAACCTGGGGTACAGCCGTACCAGCGCAATCTCCTGCTTGCTGAAACGGGTCTCCGCCCCGTTCACGTCTAAGGTCACATCTCCGATCTCATACCCCTTGAGGACGCCCACAAACTCCTTGCGGCCCTCCCGGGGACGGTAGAGCTTGACCTCCACCTCTTCCCCCAGAAAGGCGGCAAAGTGCTCGGGCTTTTTCAGCGCCCGGTCCGCCCCGGCGGAGGACACCTCAAAGGTGTAGCTGCCCTCGATGGGATCGGCCTGGTCCAGCAGGTCGGACAGGGGGCGGGAGACAGCCTCGCAGTCGTCGATGGACACGCCGCCCTCCCTGTCGATATAGACCCGGAGGAACCAGGTCCCCGCCTCCTTTACATATTCCACGTCCCACAGGGAGCACCCGGCCTGCTCCACCACCGGAAGGGCCAGGGCGGCCACCGCGTCGGTCACCTTTGCCATATTGGTCAAAACCTCCTGAAAACCGGTGTTTCTCCGGTTTTTTCAACAATAAAGAGCGGAGCCACAACCCCACTCTTACCATACTACCTTACTTTCTGATTATACTATACCACACCGCTGCGGGAATTGCAAGAGATTACACCGAAGTTTTTTCCAAAAATTCGGAGCTTTTCAAAAATCCTCCCGTCAAAGACGGTCAAAAAATCCAGTTTCTCCGCTCATTTCCGGATTGAACCTTTTAAAGCGGGCACATACTAGATCGCGGATGGGACTTCCGTGAAAAAACGAGCGGGAGGATTCTTCACATGAAAAAGAGCATTGCGGCTCTGGCCCTGGCCCTCGCCCTGGCGGGTACGCTGACGGCCTGCAGCAATCGGGACCCTAACGCCAACAACGGCGGCAGCAATACCAACGGCGGCGCCAACAGCGGCGTCACCTCCGGGGCCAACGGCTCCGGCACAACCTCCGGCACCGGTTCCGCCTCCGGCACTCCCGGCACGGTGAGCCGGCGCTACGGCGGCCAGACCGTCTACAACGGCCGCACCTACAGCAATGGCCGGGACTATTTTGACGACGGCCGCTATACCGCCGGCTCCAACGGCCGGGTCTACGGCGGCGACGGCAATGCCGTCTCCCGGGACCTGACCCGGGACGCCCGGGATATCGTCCGGGACACCGGCGACGCCATCGGTGACATCGGCCGTGGCATCGGCGATGTGATTACCGGAAACGACACCTACTCCGGCACCCCCAGCTGGGAGCCTGACTCCAGCGCGGTGCGCTATTAACCAAAACGGGACGGGCAATCGCCCGTCCCGCGCTTTTTTCCTTGACAAATATGTATCATCGGGTATAATAAATACGGAAGGGCGCTGTCAGCAAACGACTAGCCCCCTGTTTTAGTTACAAGAAGTAACCGCCAAACTGTTGGGAGCAGAGGGCGGTTACTTCTTTTTACCCTGGATGAACAGGCCGCAGATACCAATGATAACGAGACACAACTGCAAAACCTCTGATGTACTCACTGGGCAGCCCCCCTTTCGCAAGATCAGGGGGCAGAAGCGCCCCCTGTTGGGGGACTAACCGTCTACTGTTATGACAGCGCACCTTCGTCCCGCCTGGCTGGCGGGCATTTTTATTATAACGCAATCAGTTGGATTCTGTCAAATCCTACTTCTTTTTCTTTGGCTTTGCCCAGCCCTTCTTGCGGATTGGCTTGGCGGAGCCTTCTTTTTTCTCTACCCGGGTGCGGGTGTCGGCACGGGGCTTTTTCCGCGGCTGTCCCTTGGACGGCGGGGCGGCGCAGAGGCCGCCCCCTACGGGAGTGCCTCTGTCCGGCTTGACCAGGCAGTGCTTGCCGTAGCCGATCAGGTCCTCCCGGCCGGTTTTGCGGAGGGCCTCCAGCACCAGCTTGCGGTTCTGGGGCTTGCGCCACTGCATCAGCGCCCGCTGGAGGGCCTTGTCGTGGGGGGACTTGGGGACAAACACCGGCTCCATGGTCCTGGGGTCGATGCCGGTGTACCACATGCAGGTGGCCAGGGTGCCGGGGGTGGGGTAGAAGTCCTGGACCTGCTCGGGCATGTGGCCCTGCCGGTTCAGCCACTCAGCCAGCCGGACGGCGTCCTCCAGCGTACAGCCCGGGTGGGAGGAGATGAGGTAGGGCACCAGGTACTGGTCCTTGCCGTAACGGCGGTTGAGCTTGAAGTACTTCTCCCGGAACTTTTCGTAGACCTCAATGTGGGGCTTGCCCATATAGTCCAGGGTGTGGGCCACACAGTGCTCCGGGGCCACCTTCAGCTGGCCGGAGATGTGGTGCTGGACCAGGTCGGTGAAGAACTCCCCGCTGGGGTCCTTCATCAGGTGGTCAAAGCGAATCCCCGACCGGATGAACACCTTTTTCACCTTGGGAATGGCCCGGAGCTTGCGCAGAAGCAGCATGTAGTCGGTGTGGTCGGCGTCCAGGTTGGGGCAGGGCTCCGGGGCCAGGCAGGCCCGGTTCCGGCACATGCCGGATTTCAACTGCTTCTGGCAGGAGGGGCGGCGGAAGGTGGCAGACGGTCCGCCCACATCGTGGATGTAGCCCTTGAAGCCGGGGTGCTCTGTGAGCAGGCGTACCTCCCGGACCACGCTGTCGTGGCTGCGGCAGGAGACGGTCCGGCCCTGGTGGAAGGCCAGGGAACAGAAGCTGCACGCCCCGAAGCAGCCCCGGTTGTGGGTGACGGAGAAGCGCACCTCCTCAATGGCGGGGACGCCCCCCATGTCGTCGTACATGGGGTGTGGCTCCCGGACGTAGGGCAGCTCGGCCACCCGGTCCATTTCCCCAGTGGTCAGGGGAAAGGCGGGCGGGTTGACAATCAAAAACCGGTCTCCGTGCTTCTGGATGATGGCCTTGCCGGACACCGCGTCGTGCTCCTGATACTCCACCATGTTGGCCTTGGCGTAGGCCGTTTTGGAGGCGGACACCTCCTCAAAGGAGGGCACCTCCACCCGGGGATAGGCGCACAGGGAGGGGTACTTTCCAATGACGCAGGTCCCCCGCACGTCGGTAATCTCAGAGACGGGGGTCCCGGAGGCCAGCCGGGCGGCGATCTCTAAAGTCGCCGTCTCCCCCATACCGTAGGTGAGGATGTCCGCCTGGGCGTCGAAGAGGACGGACCGGCGGACCTTGTCCTCCCAGTAGTCGTAGTGGGCGAAGCGGCGGAGGGAGGCCTCCAGCCCGCCGATGACGATGGGGATGTCCCCAAAGGCCTCACGGACCCGGTTGGAGTACACCGCTACCGCGTGGTCGGGGCGCAGGCCGGCCTTCCGCCCGGGGGAGTAGGCGTCGTCGTGGCGGCGCTTTTTGGCGGCGGTGTAGTGGGCCACCATGGAGTCGATGTTCCCCGCCCCGATGAGCACCCCCAGCCGGGGCCGGCCCAGGGCGGCGAAGGCCTCCGCCGATCTCCAGTCCGGCTGGGCCAGCACCGCCACCCGGTAGCCCTCCGCCTCCAGAATCCGGCCGATGATGGCCGGGCCGAAGGAGGGGTGATCCACATAGGCGTCGCCGGTGATGAGCAGAAAGTCGAAGAAATCCCACCCCCGGCGGGCCATGTCCTCCCGGCTGACGGGGAGGAATAAATCTCGGTCAAAAGGCATAATCTGCCCTCTTTTCTTTTGGAATACTGCCAGTATATCAGCCTGCGGAGAATCCGTCAACGTGTCTTGCGTCCCCTGTCGGATTTTGGTATAATGGCGGTGCTGTCCCCACCTACACCGGCAGCGGGAGGAGGTGGGAATCGTGGAGTACATACTCGGTTTCATTGTGTCTGTCGCAGCGAACGTAGTCTCCCACTGCGTGAGCAAGTGGCTTGACAGGCATAACAGGGAACAGTAAGCCCACCATAGCAAAAAGCGGCCCTCCGGAGAGCTCCCATCTCTTCCGGAGGGCCGCTTTTTGCGGTGGAAATATGAAATACATCCTCGGTTTGG
The DNA here is from genome assembly GCA_950097245.1 of uncultured Oscillospiraceae bacterium. Taxonomy (GTDB): domain Bacteria; phylum Bacillota; class Clostridia; order Oscillospirales; family Oscillospiraceae; genus Lawsonibacter. Next base: position 58,999 of record CATNCS010000001.1, read on the forward strand.
CTTTCGCCAGAGATATTATACCACATTGGTGTCACTCAATGCAAGAGGAATTTTCACCGCCGCCTTGCGTCCCCTGTCGGATTTTGGTATAATGACGGTGCTGTCTCACCCATACCGGCGGCAGAAGGAGGTGGGATTGTGGAATACTTATTTAACTTCTTTGTGTCTGTCACAGCAAACGTAGTTGCCAGCTGCGTAAGCAAATGGCTCGACAGGCACAGCAGGGGACAGTGAGCCCGTTACCGCAAAAGCAACTCCCGGAGAGTGCCAGCTCTCCGGGAGTTGCTTTTGCTCGGTGAGATCATGGAATTATTTAACTTCTTAGCTTTCGCTATGTTTATCATAGCACACCTTTTCCACATTTGCAAGAGCCAATTTCACCGCCGCTCCCGCACGTCGGAACGGCCCACCAGATAGTCCAGGCTGACGTCGAAGAAGTCGGCGAGGGCAATGAGGCCTTTAAATTCAGGGTATCGGGTGGCATACTCATAGCATTGATAAGAGTTTAACGCCAATCCAAATTGTGCTGCCATCTCTCGTTGCTTTAACCCACGTTCTTTGCGCAGCATTTTTAAGCGTTCACAAAATTCTGCCATAATTTCCTCCCGCCCCTTGACATAGGCTTTAAGCAGGTATATAATTAGCATGCTTAAAGTCTATAAAAGGAGTGACTAAAATGCAAGAACTATTTGCTGAGTTATTCTGGAAAAACGAAGAGGTCTCCCACGCGGTGGCCTGTCTCTGTGAAAATCTTCCCGGCTATCACTCCGCCAGGGAGGAATACAACAAAATCGAGTCACAGGTCCGGGAACTGATCGGATACGAGCTGTACAACCAGCTTCTGGACCGGCTGACGGAGTACAGCAGCTACGAGGAATACGCCTATTACGCCGTGGGGCTGGGTCTTCGGGAGGCCACGTTCCGGGAGCTGTGCATGTAGCGCCTACCGGTCAAACCCGATGTACTTCTCCAGAATCTCCAGGGGCACCCGGCTGCCTGTCTCGTCTCCGATTTTGAAAAAGCCGTACTTCTGATAAAACCGCTGGGCCCTGTTGTTATAGGGGGCGCACCGCAGGCGCAGCTTGTCCCGGCCCATGGGGCGGTAGAGGGACACCGCCTGACCGATGAGCTGCACCCCCAGGCCCTGGCCCCGGCGCGGGGGGACGATGTAGCAGAAGGGGATGTACCCGGCGTTGTCCTGGCTGTACCGCTCCGGGTCCAGCTGAAACATCCCGGCCAGGTCATCCCCGGCAAAGGCCAGGGTCACCCCCCAGGGGGTGCGGGACAGGTGGAGCCGGGCGTCCCGCAGAAAGCCCTCCCCGTCAAAGGGGACGCCCTCCCCGTGGGTGGAGGTCCAGGCCTCCCGGCGGGCCTCCAGGTAGAGCTCCCGCTCCTCCTCCCAGCGGATGGGCCGGTACCACAGGTTGACGTCCTTCGCCTTGCCCCCCTTCCGCCACCAGGCCTGCCGGGCCAGGGTGGAGATCTCCTCCGGCAGGTGGGAGTTGTCCAGCTCCAGCTCCAGCCCGAACTGATCCCCGTCGAAGGTGAGGCGGGTTACCGCTGTGTTGTCCCCGTGGGGGACGTCGTGCCACTCCTCCGGCGGGACCGCCTTCACCCGGGCGATAAACTGGCGGATGGCCATGCCGTGGCTGAACAGGACGACGGTCTGGTTCGGGTGCTTTCGGGCAATGGCCCGCACCGCCCCCTCAATCCGGTCCCCCAGCTGGAAAAAGCTCTCCCCGCCGGGGGCCTGCCAGGTGGGGTCGCTGCGGTTGAACCGCTCCATCTCCTCCGGCCAGCGGTGGCGGACATAGCCGAAGGGCAGGTCCTCCCAGTCCCCCAGGTTCATCTCCCGCAGGCCGGGATCGGTGTTCAGGGGCAGGTTTTTAGGTATGTAGACGGCCCGGGCGGTTGCAGATGTGCGAAACAGGTCGCTGGAGTACACCGCGTCAACAGGTACATCCCGGAAGCACGCCTCCAGGGCCGCGATCTGCCGAAAGCCGTTCTCGGTAATCAGGGAGTTGTACCAGCCGTGGACCCGGCGGTACAGGTTGCCCTCCGCCTCAGCGTGGCGGATGAGATAAATGGTGGTCATCCTATCAGTCCTTTAAAAATTGTGTGTAGGGGGCGGGCTCTGTCCCGCCCCATCCCAGGGAGTCCCTCAAATAGACGGGGCGGCACAGAGGCCGCCCCCTACAGGGCATCTACCAGGGTTTCACCCCGCCGGTCAGCTCGCTGACGGCGGACAGGCCCTGTTTTGCGGCGATGTCCGCCAGGCCGTCCCGGACCTTCAGCGGGGCGAAGGGGTCGGCAAACAGGGCGGTGCCCACCGCCACGGCGGAGGCCCCGGCCAGCATCAGCTGGGCAGCGTCCTCCCCCTTGCTGACGCCCCCCATGCCCAGGACGGGCAGGGAGACAGCCTGGGACACCTCCCACACCATCCGCACCGCCACCGGCAGCACGGCGGGGCCGGACAGTCCCCCGGTGTTCATCTTCAAAACGGGCCGGCGGGTGTTGACGTCAATGCGCATCCCCCGGATGGTGTTGATGAGGGACAGGGCGTCCGCCCCGGCCCCCTCCACCGCTTTGGCAATTTCGGTGATGTCCGTCACGTTGGGGGACAGCTTTACCATCACAGGCACGCCGTTGGCGTGCTTTTTTGCCTCCTCGGTGACCTCGGCGGCCAGCTCGGGCCGGGTGCCGTAGGCCAGCCCCCCCGCCTTCACGTTGGGACAGGAGATGTTCACCTCAATCATATCCACTCCGGCGGCGGAGAGCTTTTCGCACATGATGCCGTACTCCTCCGGAGTATTGCCGGAGATGTTGGCAATCACCTTCGTGTCAAACTGCCGCAGGAAGGGCAGCTCTTCGGCAATAAAGGCGTCCACCCCGGGGTTTTCCAGCCCCACAGAGTTGAGAATGCCCATAGGGGTCTCGGCGACGCGGGGGGCAGGGTTGCCGTTGCGGGGGTGGAGGGTGAGCCCCTTGGCGCAGATGCCCCCCAGCTCAGACAGGTCGTAGAATTGGCTGTACTCCCGGCCGAAGCCGAAGGTGCCGGAGGCCACCACCACCGGGTTTTTCAGGGTGACACCGGCCAGCTTGACGGACATATCAGGCATCCCAGTCCACCTCCTCCGCGTTGAACACCGGGCCGTCCTTGCACACGTGCTTGACGGTCCCGTCCTTCATGGCTACCGCGCAGACCAGGCAGGCCCCCACGCCGCAGCCCATCCGCTCCTCCATGGAGACCTGGCAGGGTACGCCAAATTCCGCCGCCACCTTTGCCACGCTTTTCAGCATGGGCCTGGGTCCGCAGGCCAGGACGCCCTGGTAGTGGTGCTCCTTCTCCAGCTCCTGGCGGACCAGGGCGTCCACAAAGCCGTGATAGCCCAGGGAGCCGTCGTCGGTGGCGATCTGCACATCGATGCACTCGCTGTCAAACTCGTTCAGCAGGATGGCCCGGTCCTTGGACCGAAAGCCTAAAATGGCGGTGGAGGAGCAGCCGGTGTAACAAGCACAGGCGTAGAGGGGGGGCACGCCAATGCCGCCCCCCACCAGCAGATAGGGGCCGGGCGTCGTCTGAAAGCCGTTCCCCAAGGGACCCAGTACATCCACTGTGTGTCCCACCGGGCAGCGGGCCAGCCAGCTTGTTCCCTCGCCTTTGACCTCAAAGACAATCCGGATTCTGCCCCCCGCTGCATCCCCTTCCCAGAAGCAGACGGAGATGGGCCGGCGGAGCAGCAGGCCGTCTCCGCATTTAATGTGGACAAACTGCCCCGGATAGATGCTCTGTCCTTCTACTGTCCTGGCGTGGTACAGCATATCCCCCACATCCAGCGTCATGGACACCGCGTCCCGGGTCAGCCACTCCTTGGCAATCACCTTGCATTTGCGTTCTACTTTCATATGTTCACCGCTTTCTATTTCTCCCAGGGCGGGCGCGTTTCCTTCCGTCGTCCCAGCCCCAGGAAGCCGCCGCTCCGCAGCTCGGCCGGCTCCGGTTTCTCAACAGGCTCCGTCGTCTCCTCCGCCGGTTTTTCCTCCGGCTTTTGGAAGCCGGCGGTGTACAGCTCCACCTTGCCGCAGTTGGGGCAGGCGTACAGGTCCACGTCGTACTGCTCCAGAAACAGGGAACTAAGCCCGCCGTGGCCGTCCGCGCCGATGGAGAAATCCTTCAGCTTTAACTCCATTTTCGCCCCGCAGGCGGGACAGAGAGAGGCCTTTTCCCGCCACTCCTCCAATTCCCGCTTTCTCTTTTCCGCCCTCTCCAGGAAGGTCCGGACACGCTCCGGCTCTCTGGCCCATTCGCCGTTCAGCAGCCCACGGCACCGCTCAATTTGAGAAACCCGGACATACTTCTCCGCGCAGTCCGCGCATGCCGGCTGTGACACATCTCCACACGTCAGCGTGTCTATATCAAACAGCGTCAATTTCTTCCCGCAAAACGAGCATAATTCCGCCATTTCTTCCTCCTACACAATGGTGACATACTGCCTGATGTCGTCCCGCATGGCAAGGGCTGCGTTCCGGGCGGCGGCGGCGAAGTCGCGGCCGTCCCCGCCCGTCTTCTGCCAGGCGCACATAATCCCCCGGGAGGAGTTGACAATGGCCCCGTGGCCGTACTTGTCGAAGGCGTACTGCACGTCGTCCGCCGTCCCCCCCTGGGCCCCGTAGCCGGGCACCAGGAAGAAGGTGTGCTCCAGCCGCTTCCGCAGGGCGCGGATATCGGAGGGGTAGGTGGCCCCGGTGACCGCCCCGGCCATGGTGAAGCCGTATTTGCCCTCGGTGCCGGCGGCGATGCGCTCGTTCAGGTCGCCCATCACCTGGTAGACCAGCCGGTCCCCGGCCACGATGTCCTGGAGCTCCCCGGAGCCGGGGTTGGAGGTCTTCACCAGTACAAAGACGCACTTGTCCTCCATTTTCGCCGCCTCCAGGAAGGGTTTCACCGAGTCGGAGCCCATGTAGCCGTTGAGGGTGACACAGTCGGCGTCGAAGGACTTGAAAACCTCCCCCTCGATCCTGGCCCCGGACAGCCAGCCCTCGGCGTAGGCGGCGGCGGTGGAGCCGATGTCCCCCCGCTTGACGTCGGCAATGACGAACAGGCCCTTCTCCCTGGCGTAGCGGATGGTCCGCTCCAGCACCTCCATCCCCTGCCAGCCCAGGTTTTCGTAGTAGGCCGCCTGGGGCTTGACCGCCGGTACGATGTCGCACAGGGCGTCGATGAGGCCCACGTTGAACTGCCAGACGGCCTCGGCGGCCCCCTTGAGCCCCACCCCGTGCTCCTCAAAGGCGGCTTTGCGGATGTGCTCGGGCACGTATTCGATCCGGGCGTCCAGCCCGGCCACGGTGGGGTTTTTCATGGCCCTGATTTTATCCTGCAAAATATCGAATGACATGATGGTTGTTCCTTTCTATCGTGTGTAGGGGCGGATAATATCCGCCCGTTCACTATTTCGCCTTGTTTTGCGGGCGGATAATATCCGCCCCTACAATATGACATTATACCCCATCCTGGTAGATGACCTCGCCCCTGGCGATGGTATACTTCACCCGGCCCTTGACCGTCCGTCCGGCAAAGGGGGTGTTCCGGGCCTTGGAGGCAAACTGCTCCGGGTCGATGGTCCAGGCCTCGTCGGGGTTGAAGATGACCAGGTCGGCCACCGCCCCCAGAGACATGCGGCCCCGGGACAGGTGGAGGATATCGGCGGGGTTGGTGGACATGCGGCGGATGATGGCGGGCAGGTCCAGCTTTCTGGTGTGGTACAGCTGGGTGAGGGTGAGAGCCAGGCTGGTCTCCAGGCCGATCATGCCGCTGGGGGCCCGGCTGAGGGGGCGGGCCTTCTCCTCCGGGGAGTGGGGGGCGTGGTCGGTGGCGATGGCGTCGATGGTGCCGTCCTTCAGCCCGGTGATGATGCCCTGGACGTCCGCCTTGGTCCGCAGGGGCGGGTTGACCCGGGCCATAGCCCCCTGCCGGAGCACCTCGTCCTCGGTGAGGGTGAAGTACTGGGGGCAGGTCTCACAGGTGATGAGCACCCCCTTCTTCTTCATCCTCCGAATGATATCCACGCTTTTGGCGGTGGACACATGGCAGATATGGACCCGGGCGCCTGTTTCCTCGGCCAGCATGGCGTCCCGCATGACCATGATCTCCTCCGCGATGGCGGGCCGGCCCTCCAGCCACAGCTGGCGGGACACGCTGCCCTCGTTCACCGCCCGGCCGGCCACCATGGAGGTGTCCTCGCAGTGGCACAGCACGGGCATCTCCAGCTGCCGGGCCCGGATGAGCACGTCCCGCATGAGGTTGGCGTTGTCCACGTTGTTGCCGTCGTCAGACAGGGCAATTGCCCCGGCCGCCTTCAATGCCTCGGCGTCGGTGGGCTCCTCTCCCCGCAGGCCCCTGGACAGGGCCGCTACGGGGTACACCCCCACGCCGTTGGCCTGGCGCGCCCGGTCCAGCACATAGTTCACCTGCTCCGGGCAGTCCACCGCCGGGCTGGTGTTGGCCATGCAGGCCAGGGAGGTGACCCCTCCCCGGGCCGCGGCTCCGCAGCCGGTGAGGATGTCCTCCTTATAGGTCAGGCCCGGGTCCCGGAGGTGGACGTGCATGTCCACCAGCCCCGGGGCCACCATCAGCCCGGTGGCATCGATCACCCGGTCGGCCTCACAGTCCAGCCCGTGCTCCAGCAGACTCACCCGGCCGTTTTCCGCCAAAAGATCCTGGACCAGAACGGTCCCGGTCACCGGGTGGACCACCCGTCCGTTTTTAATCAAAAGCTTCATGATGTCTCCTCCGCGAATACGTGGTCGGTTTCAAAAGCGCCTCCGCCCGTCGGCGCAGACTGTTCTGATAATAAATTATAGCGGAAGATACAGGATTTAGCAACGAGTTTTTCAAATTTTCGGGGTATGCTATCACAGACGGAGAACAAGTCGCATTCTCCGGGATAAAGGAGGGAAATTTATGTACGGAAATTCCTGCCACTCCAACGGCTGCGGGTCCTTCATCATGGGTACCGCCGCCGGCATGCTGGCCGGCGTCGCCGTGGGCACCATGATGGCAACCCCCAGCCGGCAGATCAAACGGACCGCCCATAAGGCCGCCCGCCGGGTCAACGAGGCCATCGACCACCTGGCCGACGCCATGGACATGTGAGCAAAACAGGCCCCCGGCTTGCGCCGGGGGCCGCCGCTTATGGTTTGTCTTCGTTCTCTTCATCCATTGCATCCATATAGAGTTCTTCACACTTTTGTTGCGCAGCAATTAAAATATTGATCGCCTTTTCCGTTTCACATGCCATCGTCAAATACATCTCCTTGTATTCCGACATTTTTGCCTCCTTTATTGCGTCATAAATACGTCATTTCTCCTGTTGACTATATCACGACGTTAAAATGATGTCAAGAATAACTTCAAGGAGGCCCACCTATGGATAAGAATTTAGCCCGTTTCACATTGCGGGTAGAGAAGCAGCTCCTTGATAAGCTCGCCTATATTTCGGAGTATGAAGGCCGTACAAAAAACAAAGAAATCGAACAGCTCATTAAGCGCCACATCTCTGAGTTTGAGGAAACGCATGGAAAAATAGAGATATAAAAGCCGAAGGGAGCGATCCCCTCGGCTTTATTTGACAATAAATGCTGTTGTGTTATAATAATCTTGCCCCTCAGCCAGAGGGGACAGGGCGCTGTTACATTTGGCGGTTGGTTCACCGATATTACCCCACTGCAAAATCCTGGATGGGGGAGGTGAAGCGGATGTGGAAAAAACGTATAGTCACTGTACTTCAGATCCTGGCGTACCTGGCAGTCATACTGTACGTAATGACCATAGATGCGTGTTAGCCGCCCGGCTGGACCCGAGCGGCTAACCTTAGTTAAGTTAGTCTAAATTGGGCCAACCGCTGTAGCTGCGCCCTTGTATTTATTATACCATCCACCGCCTTTTTGTCAAGGCGTTTTTTAATACAGTCCGTCCAGAATATCCACAATATCCCCGATTACCCCGTCGTTGCAGTGACAGAGAATGCGGGCGCCCCAGTCCTTCACCTCCCGGGCGCAGTTGGCGGGGGCGAAGGGGACGGCGGACAGCTCCAGCATGGGGATGTCGTTCTGGTTGTCCCCCACGCAGTAGATGTGGTCCGGAGCCACCCCCAGCAGCCGGGCCACCCGGGCCACCCCGCCCCCCTTGTTGCTGCCCTTGGCGGTCAGCTCCAGGTAGCGGGGGTTGGAGAAGATGGCCTCATACCGGTCTCCGTACTCCGCCAGCAGCCGGGCCTGGACCTGGAGCAGCACCTCCCGCTCCTGGTGGAACAGGGCCTTCACCCAGGGGGTGGGCATGTCGGAAATTTCACACTGGGTGTAGTCGCAGTTCACCTTTTTCAGGTGGGCGGCGGTGATATAATTGGGGTGGCAGACGTAGATGTCCTCCCCGTGGTAGACCTCCAGAGACAGGGAAGGGAACTCCTCCATCATCGCCCCCAGGTCCCGGGGGGCGCTCTCCGGCAGGTGGGTCTGCTCCAGCATCCTGTCCGCCTGGAAGTCGTAGATGGCCGCCCCGTTGGACAGCACCGCCGGGGCGTTCATGGGCACCAGGGGGGCGAAGGGGGCGAAGGTGCGGTGAGCCCGGCCGGTGGACATGACAAAATATCCGCCCTCCCGGGTAAAATATCGGATGGCCTCCAGGTTGCGCTCCGGGATGCGCAGGTCCAGGCCGTACAGCGTATCGTCAAAGTCGCTGGCCAGTAAAACGCCGTCAAATTTTCCCATGGGGCCTCCTTTCGCCCCAACGGGGCTTATTTCAGGTCCTCACCCTGATAATATTTCTTCATTGCCTTGGACGCCAATGCGAAAATCGCCAGGCAGAGAAGCAAATCAACGCCGATATAGCTGATGTTATAGACAAAAGAATAAAGATAAGGATTGTCAAATACCATGCCGATGACCTCGGTAGGAACCAGAATACGGTACACAGTGATACCGCTGACAAAGTGAACCATAAAGCGGCCAGCAGCTCCCAGCACACTGCCCCAATAAATACCGCCGGGCTTCCCCTTGCCCAGCCCCGCCAAGGCCACCGGGATGGGCGCGGCGATGTAATCCAGGATAATGGAGACCCAGCCGTAACCTACCGCCCCCTGGACAAATACCTGAAGCACACCAAACGCGGTACAAGTCACCAGGCCAGGACCCACGCCCCAGCGCACACAAAACAGAAACAGGGGCAGCATTTCCAGGGAGATGGAACCACCGTTGGGGAACTCATAAGGTTTAATCATTCCCAGCACCAGGGCTAGGGCAATCATGATACCGGCCTCCGCCAGCATCCGGGTCGCTTTGTTTTTTGTCATAGTCGTTTCCTCCAATAAGTGAAGATACCGCATTACATCCGGACGGGTGTAGTGCGGTCTTAGAGGAGACGACGGCAAGATCTCTCTTCCACTTCCTACGCCGGCATTACCCGGATCAGGTTCAAGGGACCGGAGACAGCTTTGTTTGTCTCTGCATCTCAGCCGGGAACTGTGCTCCCAGCGCCCCTGTGTTCGATTGTACTGCGGTTCTTTTTTATTTTAGAAGCTTTCCGGGCGTTTGTCAACCCTCTCCTTGACAATCCTCCGCCCCGCCGATATACTGTATCCCACAAAGGGGGTGGGACGCCGTGAACAAAAAGGAGCTGCTGGACCGCTGCGCCCGGGACGGGGCGGAGCGCATTCTTCTGGCCCGGGCGCTGGACAAGCTGGAGCTGGCCCGGAGCCGGGGCATCTCCACCCATACGGCCTTTCTCTCCCCCGGGGAGCAGGCCTCTGTAACCGACCTGCTCAACGGCGCGGGAAGGCCCAGGCATCTCTTCTGGGGCGGCTATCCGGACAGCGAGCGGCAGATCTGCTGTTTTCCCGCGGACTGGCAGGAGGAGGACAGCGTCCTGACCGACCCCGAGGGCCCGCTGGCCGCCCTGGAGGCCAAATTTCCGGAGAGCGCTTTCCTCACCCACCGGGACATTCTGGGCTCCCTCATGGGCCTGGGCCTCTCCCGGGAGGCGCTGGGGGACATCCTCCTGCCCCGGCCGGGGCTGTGCCAGGTGGTGGCCCTGCGGGACGCTCTGCCCATCCTCTTGTCCCAGTGGGAGGGGGCCGGGCGGCATAAGGTGAGCCTGTCTGAGATTCCCCTGGACGCGCTCGCCCCCAGGCCACCCCAGGTGAGGACCATCCGGGACACGGTGGCCACCCCCCGGCTGGACGCCGTCGTCGCCTCCGGCTTCTCCCTGTCCCGGGGGAAGGCCGCCGGGCTCATCTCCTCGGGCAAGGTGTCTCTGAACCACCGGGAGTGCCTCAAGGCCGACCGCCCGGTGGCGGAGGGGGACGTGCTCACCTGCCGGGGTCTGGGCAAGTGCGTGATAAAAGAGGTGCCCGGCCAGTCGAAGAAGGGCCGGACCATGCTGGTGATAGAACGCTACCTGTAGGGGCGGATAATATCCGCCCGGCTCAGCCGAATTTTGTTATCGCGGGCGGATGATATCCGCCCCTGCACACGAAAGAGGTCATATATTATGGAACAGGCAAAGATCGACCGCATCAACGAGCTGGCCCGGAAATCCCGGACAGAGGAGGGCCTCACCCCGGAAGAGAAGGCGGAGCAGGCGGCCCTGCGGCAGGAGTATGTGGCCGCCATCCGGGCCAGCCTCACCGCCCAGCTGGACAGCACCGTAATCCAGTACCCCGACGGCACCCGGAAGAAGCTGAAACGGAAGCGGCCTTAATGGTTTTTTAATTTGACAAGCCGTCCATTTTCTGCCATAATTGCCTTGGTCTGCACCAACCAGTGAAAAGGAGGCCCCGCTATGGCGCGTATCAAATTTTCTACCGACTCCGCCGCCGACATCCCCGTCTCTCTGCGGGAGGAGCTGAACATTCAGGTGCTCCCCTTCCCCATCGCCATGGGGGACCGGGAGCTGTCCGACGGCTTTGACTTCACCCCTGAAGAATTTTACGACATGCTCCTGGCCGCCCCCAAGATTCCCACCCACGCCCAGCTCAACCCCTATGTGTTCACCGAGCTGTTTGAGCAGGCCTGGGAGGAGGGGTACACCGATCTGATCCACACCTCCATCAACTCCAAGGGCTCCGCCACCTGTTCCAACGCCTTCCAGGCCAGGGGCGACTTCTACCGGGACCACCCGGAGGCGGAGGAGACCTTCCACATCCACATCATCGACGCCCTGAACTACACCATGGGCTACGGCTGGCCGGTGGTCCAGGGGGCCAGAATGGCCGCCGGGGGCGCTCAGGCCCGGGAGGTTGTGGACTATATTCAGGACTGGGTGGACCATGTCCGGGTCATCTTCTCCCCGCTGGACCTGCGCTTTGCCAAAAAGTCGGGCCGGGTGTCCGCCGCGGCCGCCTTCGTGGGGGAGGCCCTGGGCCTGAAGCCCGTTATGACCTTCACCGGCGGGGAGTCCAAAATCCTGGCCAAGGTCCGGGGGGAGAAGGCCGTGACGGCCAAGCTGGCAGATATGTGCAAACATGAGCGCCGGCCCGGCACCCCCTATCTGATGATTCAGGGCAACAATGAGGAGCAGTCCGGCAGGCTGCTGGACGCCTGCCGTCAGGAGCTGGGGGAGGAGCCCGCCCTGTCCTTCCATATCGGCGGGGTGATTGCCATCAACGCCGGGCCCAACCTGGTGGGCGTCATCTACCGCACGTGAACCCTTTCCGCCCGGCCGTTTTTTCACGGCCGGGCTTATTATTTTACAGATTATTCATCTGGTTTGTGGTATCTTAGCTATGTAAAGATACACAAGAATCAAAGGAGGTCTCCTCCATGACCAACAAACAGCTCACCTGGAGACAGCGGGGCGCGCTGTGGCTGCGGCTGGGCATCCGGCTGGTGCTGGCGGCGCTGGCTGTGTGGAGCGCGGCGAGGTTCGGGCGGCCCCTGCTGTCCCTCTTTGCCCCCTTTCTCTTCGCTCTGGCCGCCGCGGCCTCTCTCAACCCCCTGGTGAAAAAGCTGCAAAAGGCCCTGGGCTGGAACCGGCAGGCCCTCACACTGCTGCTTCTGCTCCTTCTCTTCGGCCTGCTGGGCGGGGGACTGGCCCTGCTGGTCTACGCCGCCGCGGGGCAGCTGGTGTCCCTGGTGCAGAACTGGAGCGGCCTGCTGGAGCAGCTCCAGTCCGTTCTGGATCAGCTGGAGGAGCTGGCCGCCCACTTTCTCACCCTGGTGCCGCCCCAGGTCACTGAGATCGCCCGGAGCGCCGGGGACGACCTGTTCCAGTGGCTGTCTGAGGCGGTGCCTGCCGCCCTGGCCGGCCTGGGTATGGAGGCGGGGGAGCGGGCCATGGGCCTGCCCGCCTTCTGCGTGGCGGTGGTGATCTTTGTCATGGCCACCTTCTTTCTCACGGCGGACTACCCCTATCTCCGCAGCCGGTACGTCCAGCACCTGGACGAGGGGCTGCTCCGCTTTCTCAGTCAGCTGCGCTCCACCGCCCTAGGGGCCTTCGGGGGGTATGTGAAGGCGGAATTACTCCTGTCAGTGGGGGTGTTCTTCATCCTGCTGGCCGGCTTTTTCCTCATTCGGCAGCCCTACGGCCTGCTGCTGGCCCTGGGACTGGCCGTGATGGACTTTATCCCTATTATCGGGGCGGGCACCGTGATGGTGCCCTGGGCCTTTATCGACCTGTTCACCGGTGATCTGCCCGCCGCCGTGGCACTGATGTCCATCTGGGGCGTGATCGCCCTGTTCCGCCGGGTGATGGAGCCCAAATTCGTGGGGGATCAGACGGGGCTGTCACCCATTCTGTCTCTGGTGTCCATCTACGTGGGCATGAAGCTGGCCGGGGTGCTGGGGATGGTCTTCGGGCCGGTGGTGCTGCTGGTGGTCCTCAACCTGGCCGGCATGGGCATGTTCCGGGGCCTCCGCCTGGACCTGGAGGAGGCCGCCCGGGACATCACCGCTATTTTGTCAGAGAGAACGCAGTAGGGGCCGCCCCCTTGGGCGGCCCGCCGGACACGGGTCAAAACGGGCCGCCGAGGGCGGCGGCCCCTACAGAATCAGGCCGGCCGCCGTTCACAAAATCCCCAAATTCCCCCTGCAAAGTTCAAAAAGATAACTGTTTTTCTTCATGCTTTTTTCATAATTTAGAGGTATGATACCCTCAGTTCCAGGGAACACCTGAAGACAACCCGTTTCGAGAGGAGCGTTTGATTATGGACGAATTCAACTTTTACAACAGCGAGAACGACGGCTACCGGGGCGGCTTCGGCGGCTATGTGGACCCGGAGCCGGTGATGCCCAACACCCCCTTCTCCACCGGCGGCATGAGGCCCCCGAAGAAAAAGCGGCGCGGCGCGGCCAAGGCCGTCGCCCTGGTGCTGGCCTGCGCCATCGCCGGAGGCGGCGCGGGGGTGGGAGGGGCCTACCTCTACAACCGCGCGGCGGTCCCCGCCAACACCACCACCATCTACGAGGAGGACCGGCCCCAGGTGCGGACGGTAGTCAACACCAACAACGGCCAGCCCATGACCCCCGAGCAGCTCTACGCCGCCAATCTGGCCTCCTGCGTGGGCATCACAGTGAACACCACCGTGAACATCTTCGGCCAGACCACCACCTCCGCCGCCTCGGGCTCCGGCTTTGTCCTCAGCCAGGACGGATACATCGCCACCAACTACCACGTCATTGAGAGCGCGGTGAACGACTCCTCTGTGACCATCCAGGTGTCCTTCGCCAACGGCGACAAGTACGACGCCAAGCTGGTGGGGGGCGAGAAGGACAACGACGTGGCCGTGCTGAAGATTGAGGCCACCGGCCTGACCCGGGTGACCCTGGGGGACTCCGACAAGCTGGTGGTGGGCGAGGCGGTCTACGCCATCGGCAACCCCCTGGGCGAGCTGACCTACTCCCTCACCGACGGCATCGTCTCCGCCCTGGACCGGCTCATTACCACCGGGGAGAACGGAGACAACACCACCCTGAATGTGCTCCAGACCAACTGCGCCATCAATCCGGGCAACTCGGGCGGCCCCCTCTTTGACAGCTACGGCAACGTCATCGGCATCACCACCGCCAAGTACACCCAATCCTCCTCCGGCGTCAACGCCGAGGGCCTGGGCTTCGCCCTGCCTATCAACGACGTGAAGGATATTCTGGCCGATATTATTGAGCACGGCTATGTCACCGGCAAGCCCTATATGGGCGTTCAGGTGTCTGACGTGTCCTCCGAGGCCCAGCGCTACGGCGTCACCGCCGGCGCGGCGGTGTCCTATGTGGCTGAGGGCTCCTGCGCTCAGAAGGCCGGCCTGAAGGTCAACGACATCATCACTGCCATCGACGACACCGCCATCGACTCCTCCTCCGCCCTCACCGCCGCCCTGTCCACCGGCTACAAGGCTGGTGACACCGCCACCCTCACCGTCATCCGGGACCAGAAGGAGCTCAAGCTGTCCATCACCTTCGACGAGAAGAATGCCGAGACCGAGGGCCGCAACCAGCTCCAGCAGAATCAGCAGCAGCAACAGCAGCCCTCCCAGGGCAACGGCGGCTACTACTACCAGTGGCCCTTCGGGAATATGTTCCCGTGGTAAAGTTTTTCTTGCAAAAGCAGGCAGCGGTATGTTATAATCGTGTTGGCGAAAGCCAGACTGATAACGATCCAGTTTGTACCCACCGCAAAAAAGCGGCCCTCCGGAAGAGGTTGGAGCTCTCCGGAGGGCCGCTTTTGCTGTGGCGGGCTTACTGTTCCCTTCCATGTCTGTCAAGCCATTTGCTCACACAGTTGGAGACTATGTTCGCTGCGACAGACACAAGGAAATTAACGATCCAGTCCATAAACCCACCTCCTCCCGCTGTCGGTTTTGGTGGGGACAGCGTAAAAATTATAGCAAAATACGACAAGAATTACAAGCCGTAAAGAAAAGAGACCTAAAGGATAGACAATCTCAAAAAAACAGGTATAATATAGCATGATAGATTATACAGAAGAGGGATATAACTATGGAGATAAATGGACAAACTGTCAGCGGCACAGGACGCTACGATGAAATGAACCTCTCCCCCGAGCTGATGCGGGCGATTGAGAAAAAAGGCTATGTGGAGGCCACCCCCATCCAGACCGGGGCCATTCCATACTTCATGGACTGGAAGGACGTCATTGCCAAGGCCCCCACCGGAACCGGCAAGACCTTCGCCTTCGGCATCCCCATGGTGGAGCACACCGACCCCGCCTCCACCGATGTCACCGGCCTGGTGCTGGCCCCCACCCGGGAGCTGGCCATTCAGATTCAGGACGAGCTGCGGGACCTGTGCGCCTTCAAGGAGGGGGTGCGGGTGGTGTGCCTCTACGGCGGCCAGCCCATCGGCGGGCAGATCAACCAGCTGAAAAGGAAGCCCCAGATTGTCGTCGCCACCCCCGGGCGGCTGATGGACCACATGAAGCGGCGCACCGTCCGGCTGGACAGGGTGGAGACGGTGGTGCTGGACGAGGCCGACCGGATGCTGGACATGGGCTTTGTCCGGGACGTGACCCACATTCTGGACCAGATGCCCAAGCGGAAAAACCTGGGGATGTTCTCCGCCACCATCTCCCGGGAGGTGCTGGATATCTCCTGGGTCTACCAGCGGGAGCCGGTGGAGATCACCGTCCAGGCCGACCAGGAGAACCGGCCCGACATCGCTCAGTACCGGCTGGATGTGGACCGCAGCGAGAAGGCAGACACCATGGCCCGTCTGCTGGAGATGGGGGACTACGAGCGAGTGATTGCCTTCTGCAACACCAAGAACATGACCGACCGGCTGGCCGGCCTGCTGGAGATGCGTGGGGTGTCCTGCGAGGCCATCCACGGGGACATCACCCAGTCCCTCCGGGAACGGACGCTGCAAAAGTTCCGGGACGGCAAGCTCCGGGTGCTGGCCGCCACCGACGTGGCCGCCCGGGGACTGGACATCGACGACGTGGACGCGGTGTTCAACTACGACGTCCCCGACGAGAACGAGTACTACATCCACCGCATCGGCCGCACCGGCCGGGCACGCCGCCACGGGGTGGCCTTCTCCCTGGTGGCCTCCATCTCCGAGGGCCTGCGGCTGGACGACATTGTAAAGTCCACTGGCAGTCAAATTCGAACAGTCTATTTCAATGAAAAGGGCGACCTGGTGGCCGCCGCGGAACGCAAATGAACAAACGTCATTCCCGCTTTTTGCTGGATTTCTTCGCCTGCTTCCTCATCCCCGCCTACACCCTGCTCTTTGCCGGCGGCGTTCAGTGGTTTGGCACCAACTTTTCCGTCATCGCCGTCACCGGGCCGGACCACTACCGGGGGTTTATCTACTGGGGGGTGCTGGCCGGGGGGTATTTTCTGGTTCTGCTCAACGCCCTGGCCGCGACTCTCCCCCAGCCCGGTGCCCGTTTGACGGTCCGCGTCCTCACCGCCGCCGCCCTGCTCTCTCTGGCTTACGCCGTGGCCATCCCCTACCTGCCCGCGTATTTTCCCAAATACGCCGCCCTCCATGTGGCCCTCGCCGCAGAGGCCTGCGTCCTACTGATGCTGGCCCTACTGCTTGTCATTCTCTTCCACCGGCAGACGGACCCAGACCGCTGGCGGAGACCTTTTCTGGTCTGGAAACTGATTGTTCTGGGCTGCGCGGTCATTTTCCTGATCCCCCAGATGGTGACCACCGCCCTGGAGGTGTTTTTTACCATCTCCGCCGCCCTGCTCGCCCGGAGGACCTGGCTGCTGGCGAAATTTTAATCATTCTTTCATCTTTTCCCTATGGTATTTTCAATCCTTAAGGCGTATGATGCAGTACAGAAACAGACCTGCCATACTTTTTCAACAAGGAGCGATTATAAAATGGGAAGCAAGAAATTATACCGGACTGAGGGCCCCTATAAGATGCTGTGCGGTGTGTGCGGCGGCATCGCCGAGTACTTCGACATCGACCCCACCCTGGTGCGGGTGGGCTGGGTCATCGCCTTTTTCTGCGCCAGCGTAGGCTTCTGGGCCTACCTGATCTGCGCCCTTATCATGCCTAAGAAGAGCGACATCTACCCCGGGTATTAAACAAGGAGGTCCCCCTATGCTCACCGTCCGACCCTCCGTCCCCACCGACGTCCCCGCCCAGCGGGAGCTGTGGAAGCTGGCCTTTGGGGACAGCGACCAGTATATCGACAACTTTTATAACACTTACTACCGCCCGGACCGGGTGGTGGTGCTGGAGGAGGACAGGGCGGTCAAGTCCATGACCGCCTGGTTTGACACAACCTTCGCAGTCCCGGGCCGGGGGGAGTACCGGGCGGCCTACCTCTACGCCGTGGCCACCCATCCCGACTGCCGGGGCCGGGGTCTGGCGGGCAAGCTGCTGGCCGGGGCGGACAACTATTTCCGCTCTTTGAGCATCCCCGCCGTCACCACCGTGCCGGCGGAGCCCTCCCTCCACAACTTCTTCGGGGCCAACGGCTTCCGGGAGTGCTTCCGCATTTTGGGCGGAACGCTGCGGCCGGAGGAGCTTCCCCTGTCGCCCTCCAACCTCCTCCGGCCCGCCTCAACTGAGGAGTACGGCCGGGTCCGGGAGACACTGCTGAAGGATATCCCCCATATCGCCTACCCCGCAGACGCCCTGGCCTACCAGGCGGGCTGCTGCACCCTGGGGGACGGCGGACTGTTCGTCGGGGAGACGGCTTCCGGGCCGGTGTGTCTGTGCGCCGAGCGGGCGGACGGTGAGCTGGTTATCGTCAAGGAGTGCCTGGGCTCCGACAAGCGCCCGGTCTTTCTGGACCTGCCCCGGATCGCCCCCGCCCGGCGGTGGGAGATACGGGGGCCCCGCCCTCGGGACGAGAGGCCCGACCTCCGGGGAAATCTGGGCAAATTCGGAATGCTCAAATGGCTGGACCCGGAGCTGGAAAAAAGCTGGAACTGGGACACGGTGGGCTATCTGGGGCTTGCATTTGACTGAGCTCTTGCATCTTATACAAAAACGGCTGTGACTTTTTGTGGAAACGGCCGTTTTTTTGTGTCCAATTTCGTCTGCCACAGCCATTTGGTTGTGGCAACCCCCACAAAACATATGCTTTACATGGCAAAATTTTATGGTATAATATACATATCAGAGCACCTGAGGCCCCTTTTAACAGACAAAATGAAAGGGTTCTGTCAAAATTACCGTACCAAATTTTTTTAGGAGGAATGCTGCTATGAACCAGTACATCGAGAGAGTCCTGAACGCCACCAAGGCCAAGAACGCCAACGAGCCCGAGTTCCTGCAGACCGTGGAGGAGGTTCTCTCCTCTCTGGAGCCTGTCATCAACGCCCACCCCGAGTATGAGAAGGTCGCCCTGCTGGAGCGCATGGTGGAGCCCGAGCGCCTGGTGGAGTTCCGGGTCACCTGGGAGGACGACAACCACAACTGGCAGGTCAACCGCGGCTACCGCGTGCAGTATAACGGAGCTCTTGGCCCCTACAAGGGCGGCATCCGCTTCGACCCCTCCGTCAACCTGTCCATCATCAAGTTCCTGGGCTTTGAGCAGGTCTTCAAGGACGCCATGACCGGCCTGCCCATCGGCGGCGCCAAGGGCGGCTCCGACTTCGACCCCCGGGGCAAGAGCGACGCTGAGGTCATGCGCTTCTGCCAGGCCTTCATCACCGAGCTGTACCGCCACATCGGCCAGGACATCGACTGCCCCGCCGGCGACCTGGGCTGCGGCGGCCGTGAGATCGGCTATATGTACGGCCAGTACCGCCGCATCGTGGGCGCCTCCGAGTTCGGCGCTCTGTCCGGCAAGGCCGTGTGCACCGGCGGCTCCCTGATGCGTCCCGAGGCCACCGGCTACGGCGCTGTCTACTATCTGGTAGAGGCCCTGAAGCACGACGGCGAGGACATCAAGGGCAAGCGGATCGCCATGTCCGGCTACGGCAACGTGGGCTGGGGCATCATGAAGAAGGCCGCTGAGCTGGGCGCCAAGGTCACCTACTTCGCCGGCCCCGACGGCTACATCCACGATCCCGACGGCGTGGACACCGAGGAGAAGCTGAACTACATCCTGGAGATGCGGGCCAAGGATCCCATGCACTGCGCCTCCTACGCCGAGAAGTTCGGCTGCGAGTTCGTCGCCGGCCAGAAGTGCTGGGGCGTGAAGGACGTGGACATCTACATGCCCGCCGCCACCCAGAACGACGTGAATATGGACTGGGCCGAGAAGATCGCCGCCTCCGGTGTGAAGTACTACATTGAGGTCGCCAATATGCCCACTACCAACGACGCCCTGGAGTTCCTGAAGAAGCAGCCCCACATCGTGGTGGCCCCCTCCAAGGCCGTCAATGCCGGCGGCGTGTCCGTCTCTGAGCTGGAGATGGCCCAGAACGCCGAGCGCCTGTACTGGAGCGCCGAAGAGGTGGACGAGAAGCTGAAGGGCATCATGAAGAACATCTACGCCTCCTCCGTGGAGGTGGCCGAGCGCTATGGCCTGGGCTACGACCTGGTGGCCGGCGCCAACATCGTGGGCTTCCAGAAGGTTGCCGACGCCATGATGGCTCAGGGTATCTTCTAAGACATCCGTTCATCACTCTCTCAAACAAACACAAAAGCCCGGGCGTCCCTCAAATGGGGCGCCCGGGCTTTACATTTTTGCCGGAATCCATTATAATGGAAGCGATACGACAGGAATATACAAAAACACCCATGAAAAAGGAGAGCTTGCCATGCCTCGAAACCTCTTTCGCCCGGGAGCGCTTTTTATCGCCCTGGCGCTGCTCCTCACCGCCTGCGCCCCCGCCGCTTCCCCCTCAGAAAGCTCCGCCGCCAGCTCAGGGATGGAACCGGTGGATGCCAGCGAGGTGGTTATGCGGGACGCCGTCCCCACGATTCTCCCTGAACCGGAGCCCGAGCCTCAGCCCGTCCTCACCCAGGCGGACATCGACGAGGCCCTGGACACGGTGATGGAAAACTACTCGGCCGCCGGCGTGACGGTGGCCACGGTGGAGCTGGGTCAGCTGAGCCAGGCCGGCGCCTGGGGCTGGGCGGTAAAAAACGAGCGGGAGATGACCCCTGACACCAAGATCCGTATCGCCTCTATCAGCAAGGTGGTCATCGCCATGTGCGCCATGGCCATGGCGGAGGACGGCCTCATCGACCTGGACGCCCCCATATCCGACTACTGGGGCAAGGGGGCGGTCAACCCCTACAGCAAGAGCCAGCCCACCGCCCGCACCTTTATGACCCACACCTCCTCCATCAAGAACCTGGACACCACACGGGGCCTGTCCAAGCTGCGGGGCATCCTCCAGAGCAAATCCTCCTGGCGGTCCATGGAGCCGGGGAACGGGGGCTACTGGGCCTACAGCAACTTCGGCATGTGCATCCTGGGCACCACCCTGGAGCTGGCCTCCGACCAGCTGCTGGACGACTACCTCCAGGCCCGGCTGCTGGAGCCCATCGGGGCCAGGGCCTCCTTCTGCGGGGGCAGGCTGGCCGCAAGCGAGGTGGCCACCCTGTACAGCGGGGGCAGCGTCAGCCGCTCCGCCGCCGCCCACACCGGCCAGTCCATCCCCACCCAGATCGGACAGACCGCCTCCTACTTCCCCGGAGGCTACACCACCAGCGCAGTGGACATGGCCAAGCTGGTGGCCGTGCTGGCCAACGACGGGGTGTACAAGGAGCCGGTTGAGCTCTATACCCTGGTGGAGAACACGGAGACCGGAGAGCAGCTGGCGGTGTCTGAGTCCCTCCCGGGCAAGTTTAAGGAGACCCGGCTGCTCACTGAGGAGTCCGTCGCCGACATGGAGACCCCCCGGTTTGCCGTGGAGCTGGCGGACTACGCCCCCTTCGAGCAGTGCCTCATCCTCCGCCGGCAGGAGAACGTGATGGGCCAGGATGTGCTCTACTACCACACCGGCAGCGCCTACGGGGTCTTCTCCCTGATGACCTACAACCCGGAGACCAAAAACGGGGTTGTGGTCATCACCACCGGCGCCCGCCGCAATATGAATGAGCGGGGCATGTACGCCCTGTGCTACGACATCATGGAAATTCTGTACACGAAAATGGAGGAACAGCCTGTATGAGACGCTTTCTATCCCTCGCTTTAAGCCTTGTCCTGCTGGCGGGGTGCGCCCCCAGCCAGCCCGTGGACGCCGACCAGTCTGCCGACATTTCCCAGCCCCCCGCCCAGTCCCAGCCGGCTGATGTCACCCCGGAGCCCGAACCGGAACCGGAGCCCGAACCGGAGCCCATTGTCTCCCACCTGATGGTGGCGGGGGACATTATGAGCCACATGCCCCTCACCAACGACTGCTATGTGAAGGAGACCGACTCCTACGACTACACCCACGTCGTGCAGGAGGCCGCCAAACAGCTGGCCCTGGCCGACTACGCCGTGGGCAACCTGGAGACCACCCTGGCCGGCGGGCCGGAGTACTCCGGCTACCCCCGGTTCAACTCCCCCGACGAGCTGGCCTACAACATCAAGGACGCCGGCTTCGACCTGCTGTGCACCACCAACAACCACTGCCTGGACAAGGGCATCGACGGCCTGAACCGCACCCTGGACGTGCTGGACGGGGCCAATATGCCCCATGTGGGCACCTACCGCTCCCAGGAGGAGCGGGATGAGAACAGCGGCATCTATGTGGCCGACGTAGGAGGCATCTCGGTGGCCTTCCTGGCCTACACCTACGGCCTCAACGGCCACCGCCTGCCCGACAGCAAGCCCTACGCCGCCAACGTGTTCAACACCGACTACTACACCTCCGTCTCCAACCCGGACTACGATATGCTAAAGGCCGACCTGGCCGCCGCCCGGGCGCTGGACACCGACCTGATCGCCGTCATCACCCACTGGGGCATCGAGTACCGCACCAAGCAGAACGGCCACCAGGAGAAGCTGACCCAGTTCCTGGTGGAGCAGGGGGCCGACCTGGTGCTGGGGGGACACCCACACGTCCTCCAGCCCTACGACACCGTCACCGTCACCGGGGAGGACGGGCAGGAGCGGCAGGGCTTTGTGATCTACTCCCTGGGCAACTTCATCTCCAACCAGAACTTTGACGACCACAAAAAGGACCTGGCCACCAAGACCACCGCCATTCTGGACCTGGAGCTGACCAAGGACCCCCAGGGGAACACCTCCCTCACCGACGTGCGCTACACCCCCTACTACATGGTCCACCGGAACAACAAGCCGGCGGGCGAGCGGCGCAACCTGGTGAACGTCCATGAGGCCATGGCCGCCTACGAGGCCGGGGAGGAGACCATTATCGACAAGAACTCCTACCGGCAGCTCCAGGAGGCGCTGGCCCTGTGCCACGAGGTGCTGGGCGAGGCGGGAGACCTGCCCTCGGAATAACAAAAAACCGCGCCCAGCTGTCTCCACAGGCGGGCGCGGTTTTTGTTATTTCACAAACAGCTGGGACCAGGCGTAGCCCCGGTAGCGGTTGCCGGTGTTGGGCGAAAAGCCCACCCCCAGTTTGGTGAACTTCTCGTTCAGGATATTGGCCCTGTGCCCTTCGGAGCGCAGCCAGGCGTCCACCACCTGCCTGGCGCTGGTATGGCCGGTGGCCACGTTCTCCCCGGTGTAGTTGGAGTCCACCCCCGCCTCGGAGATGGCGGTCTTATACTTGGTCCCGTCGGGGCGGGTGTGGCTGAAGGTGCCCACGCACTCCTTGGCCCGGACCTGGGCCGCGCCGCACAGGGCGGGGTCCAGGTCCAGAGCGGCCAGGCCCGCGTCTGCGCGGGCCTTGTTCACCAGCTCCAGCACCTCGTTCATAGTGGTCCGCTGATCCTCGGTAAAGGCGGCAAAGGGGTCCTCCTCCTGGCCGGGCTCGGAGTCCGGGAGGTCGGCCCTGGGTACGTCGCTGTCCCCAATGTCCACGGACCCGGGGGCATCCACCGGAAGACTGTCATTTTCCAAAAGGGCCGGCCGGGGAACGTCTGCCCACAGGAGAGCCCCCGCACACAGCGCCGCCGCCAGCAATATCGGATATTTTTTCTTCACAGATCATTTCCCCTCTCTGAATCAGTTCAATTTCTGCTCCTCCTGGGGCAGCAGGGTCCTCCTCTTGCGGAGGAACAGGGTCAGCGTGGTGGCGGAGGCCAGGATATCGGCCACCGGCTCGGCCACATAGATGCCCATGACGTTTTGGGTTATCATCGGCAGGATAATCGCCAGAGGCACCAGCAGGATCACCTTTCGCAGCAGGGCCAGGAAGAGGCTGGTTTTAGCCTGACCCATGGCCATAAAGGCGGACTGACAGGCCATCTGGGCTCCAAACGCCCAGATGCCGCCGAAGAAGATGGGCATCACCCTCCCCACCAGCTCTACCAGCTCCCGGTTGTCGTTAAAGATGAGGGCCAGAGGCCTGGGAAAAAGGATCACAATCAGGAAAGAAGTAACGGTCACAGTGAGGGTGGTGCGCAGCAGCAGGCGGAAGACCTCCCGCACCCGCCGGTAGTTTTTCGCCCCGTAGTTATAGCTCATAATGGGCTGCACCCCCTGGGTCACCCCCTGGACGGGCATCACCACCATCTGCATCACGCTCTGCATCACGGTGACGGTGGCCACGTACAGGTCCCCGCCGTAGAACTGCAGGCCGGAGTTGAGCACCACCGTCACCAGGCTTTCGGTGGACTGCATGATAAAGGGGGCGACGCCCAGGGCGGCGATGCTGCCGATTACCTTGCCCTCCAGCCTCATGTTTTTCCGGCGGATGCGCAGCCCGGACCGGGGGGAGCACAGAAAGCCCACCACCCAGCAGGCGCTTACCCCCTGGGAGATAATTGTGGCGGTGGCTGCCCCCCGCACCCCCATGTCAAAGACAAAGATAAACAGGGGGTCCAGCAGGATATTGAGCACCGCTCCGATGAGCACCGAGCACATGGCCACCAGGGCCTGGCCCTGGGCGGTGATGTAGGCGTTGAGCCCCAGGGCCAGCTGGACAAAAACGGTGCCCATCAGATAGATGGAGATGTAGTCCAGGGCGTAGCCGATGGTGTCCTCCGAGGCGCCGAAGGCCATGAGCACTGGCTCCTTGACGGCGGTGAACACCGCCGTCAGCAGGGCCGCCATAATCAGCAGCAGGGTGGTGGAGTTGCCCAGAATTTTCTCCGCGCCCTCCCGGTCCCCCGCCCCCAGGCGGATGGAGGCCAGGGGGGCGCCCCCCATGCCCGCAAAGGCAGTGAAGGCGGAGATAAGCATGAGGATGGGAAAGGTCACCCCCAGGCCGGTGAGGGCGGTACGGCCCACCTCCGGAATGTGGCCGATGTAGATGCGGTCCACAATGTTATACAGCATGTTAATGAGCTGGGCCGCCACCGCAGGCAGAGCCAGCCTGAACATCAGCGGGCCGACAGGGGCATTTGCCAGCGCCTCCTCGCTCCTATGGGACTGGGACAAGCTGCGTTCCTCCAATCAAATCTGCGCCGTACGGCGCGCGCCGTTTTCGATGATAGAGGGCAGTATACCACAGTTTTAAGAAAAATGGAAGAGGGAAACTGCTCATCCCGGCTGACCTGTTCCGCCAGAGGGAGTATCCCCCTCCCAGCTCACCTGGGTAGAGTCGCTGACAAAGGCGATGTAGCTGGGTCCAAAGGCCAAAACCGCATCCAGATTGGACTTGTCCAGGAAGGTGAGGCAGTCCGTCCGCTTGTCCCGCTTCCAGGTGATCTCATAGAGCTGGCCGTCCCGGAGGAGGAGGCCGTCCCCGGTGCCGGTGGTGCGCACAGACATACGGCCCTTGTCGTCGCCCTTGACCCGGCCCACGTCTGTGTACAGCACCAGCACGTTGCTGAAGCCCACCTCCTCATTGTCTGCGCCGTCCACATAGGGGATGGGGTCGGAGCCGTCCAGGCTCTGGGACATGACATACCGCCCCTGCTCCGCGTCATAGGCGAAATAGCCGGTCTTGTACTTGGAGAAGGGGATGGTCAGACTGACGGCGGGCCGGCCGACATAGGCGGTCTCCCCGGCAAAGGCCCAGGGGACTGCAAAGCCCTCCTCGTGGTCCAGGCGGAAGCGGCTGGGCATCTGCTCCAGCACCTTCTCGCTGGAGGTGAACAGGGAGTGCTCCAGGCCGGCGGTCTTTCTCCGGTCCTGGTCCCGCCAGCACATCTTGCCATAGGGTCCGTTGACAAAGTCGATGTGGGTGACCCCCCAATCGCTGAAGGCGTCGTAGGCCTGGGGGCTGCCTCCGGCGTGGATGTAGATGGCGTCGTGGCCCAGGGCCAGGCTGACGTAGTAGTCCCGGGCGGAGCGGATGCTGCCCAGGTCGCCCACCCCCTCCAGGTCCTGGAACACCCCCATCATCCGGGTGATGCCCCCCTCGGCCACAATCTCATAGATCACGTCCGCCCGGGACACCCCCACCTGGGGCAGGGCCTTTTTCAGGTTGTTGAACATGACGGCGACGGGCCGCTTTCCGCTGATGTCCGTATACAGCCCCTCGCCGGTGAGGGGGTTGCTGTAGGGGTACACCGGCTCGGGCTCCGGTTCCGGCTCCACCGGGGCGATAACGGAGATGTCCGGCTCCTCCGGAGGCGCTGAGGCGCTGCCCGGCTGGGAGGTGTTCCCGCCCCCGCAGGCGGCCAGCAGAGTCAGGGTCAGGGCGCCGGCAAAAAGTGCGGCCCACTGTCGTTTGTTCATCTGAAAATCCCTCCAATCGTCTCTCCTATCATACGATATTGATTGTTTAAAGTCAACAAAAAAGTCCGCCGGAGGGCGGACTGATGGATTTATCTCCGTTTTTTTGTCACACCGCCTTCAAACAGGCGTCCAGCTGCTCCCGAAGGGTCCGGCTGGCATCGGTCAGGTAGCCGCAGACAGCGTCGAATCCGTCCGTGCAGGGGTCCAGTGTCCGGTCCAGCCCCATGGACATCAGATAGACTGCGTTGATACCACTGGAAATCTGGTTGACTGTCACGTCCAAATCAAGTAATTGCTCCCGTAAACTCATCGTTTCCTCCTTGATTTTTCCCCGGCGATATGGCATAATCAGATTTGCCACTCCTCCGGGTTTGGTAATAGGAACAGTCCGTGACTTTTTGAGGGTTGGCGGGCTGTTTCTATTTGTTTTGACCGAGTTCCTCACCGATTTTTTCTAAAAGCCACTGTTTCTTTGTTTTCTGCTTCTCTTGAAGGCATTTATCTAACTTTTCCGCCAGTTCTATGTCAATATCTACATAAAACGCTTTTGTGGCTTTTCGACGCTGCTTCATGTACTCGGCCCTGCTCTTGGGGGAGATAATTATCACCTCCTTGTAACTTGTTACCATTATATATTGTAACAAGTTGCAAGTCAAGGGGATTTTGCAAAGTTTTCTGTAGAACGAAAAAAAGCCCCTTTTGAAAGGGGCTCCGCCCGCAGGGCGGTGGGGATTGTGTTCGCGAAGCGAACATACGAAGTAATCAAGATTTTGTTTGCTTCGCACATTCCGGCTTCGCCGGAATACAATCCTCCGCCCCAGTGTGCGCACTGGGGCACCTCCTTTCAAAAGGAGGCTTGCCCCCGCGGGGGGATGAGAGCAGAAAAAGCGGAAACCGCCACTCGGCCAAGTGACGGTTCCCTGATTCTTTTGTACAAATCGTTTTTATTTGGCCGCCCAATTTCCGGTGGCCTCGGCGGTGAGGTAGGCGTTGACGAAGCCGTCCAGGTCGCCGTCCATCACGGAATTGATATTGCTGGTCTCAAAGGCGGTGCGGTTGTCCTTCACCATCTGATAGGGCATGAAGACGTAGGAGCGGATCTGGCTGCCCCACTCGATTTTCAGCTGGACGCCCTTCAAATCGGAGATCTTCTCCGCCTTCTCCTGCATCTGCAGCTCCACCAGCTTGGCCCGGAGCATCTTCATACAGTTGTCCTTGTTCTGGAACTGGGACCGCTCCTGCTGAGAAGCCACCACCACCCCGGTGGGCTTGTGGATGAGCCGGACGGCGGAGGAGGTCTTGTTCACGTGCTGGCCGCCGGCGCCGGAGGCCCGGTAGACCTGCATCTCAATGTCCTCAGGGCGGATGTCGATCTCCACGTCCTCGGGCAGATCGGGCATGACCTCCACCGAGGCAAAGGAGGTCTGCCGCCGGGCGTTGGCGTCGAAGGGGGACACCCGCACCAGCCGGTGGACGCCGTGCTCCCCCCGGAGGTAGCCGTAGGCGTTCTCCCCCTCGATCATGATGGTGGCCGACTTGATACCCGCCTCGTCCCCCTCCTGGTAGTCCATGATCTGGTAGGTGAAGCCGTGGCGCTCGGTCCAGCGGGTGTACATCCGGTAGAGCATCTGGGCCCAGTCCTGGGCCTCGGTGCCCCCCGCCCCCGGGTGGATGGTGAGGATCACATTGGACCGGTCGTACTCCCCGGTGAGCAGGGTGGCCAGCCGGGCGGTCTCCATGTTGGCCTCCAGGGCGGCGAAGCCCTCCTCCAGTTCAGGGATGAGGGACTCGTCCTCAAACTCGTTGCCCATCTCGCACAGGGCCATCAGGTCGTCCCACTGGCCCTGCCGCCTGTTCTGCTGGTCCACCTTGTCCTGGAGGTTCTTGATCCGCTGCTGGACCTTCTGCGCCTTGGCCAGATTGTCCCAGAAGCCGTCGGCGGCCGACTCGGCCTGGAGCATGTCCAGCTCCCGCTCCGCCCCCTCCAGGTCCAGGGCCTGGGCCAGCTCCTTCAGGGCCGGGGCCAGATTGTTCAGCTTTACCTTATACTCGTCAAATTGGAGCATGTGTTTCCCACACTTTCTAAAATTCTTTCCGGACCATTATATAGGAACAGGGCAAAAAAGTAAAGGGAGTTTTCCCGACTTTTCCGCCGAAAACAGAAGCCCCGCGGAGACCGCAAGGCTTTTGAACCGTATTTCATCTCATGTCAGTCTCCCGCCCGCTGGCAGGCGACGACTACAAAGCGTCCGTTTTTGGTGTGGTAGCTGCAGGTGGACAGAACCAGGATCCGGTCCCCGTAGGCTGGCTCCACGCCGGTGTCGTAGAGGGCAAGCTTCCCAATCTGGTCGAAGTACTCCTGAAAGGCCTCCTGGTCGGGCAGCTCGGTGTACTGGTAGTACTGAAAGGTACCCGTCTCATTCACCCGGTAAATTTTGCTGAAAAAGGCGGTGACCACCTCATACTCCCGGACCTCGTCCAGGGTGTCGAAGCGGATGACGGGGTGGGCCTGAGCGTACTCCAGGTTCTGATACTCGTCCAGGTCGCCGAACATGGAGCCGTCCTTCATGTGGTGGCCGTAGATGATGGCGTAGTCCCCGGCCGGGTCACACTTTCCGTCCAGAAACAGGGTGCCGCTGATGGCCCGCTTCTTTTCAAAGCTCCGGCGCAGGTAGTACTCCGGGTCCTCGGGGGTGTGCATGACGGGGTAGTCGATATTCGTATCCTCAATCCACAGCCAGCCCGCCAGGTCGCTGTTCTCCTGAGCCAGGGCGGCGTACTCCGCCAGAATCAGCTCCTCCTCCGTGGGGCCCTGGGGCAGCTGCGCCCCCTCGGGCAGGGAGATGTGGATGGCGTCCCGCACCTGCTGAACCTGCCGGGCCAGCGCCTGATTGTCCGCCTTCTCCCGGTTGGAACGGAGCAGGTCCCGGGCCAGCAGTCCGGCGGAAACTGCAAACACCGCCACAAACACCAGCGTCGCCAGACGGCGCACGTTCTTTTTCATAGGGCACCTCCTAAAAAAGGGGCGCCGGCGTTGCCGCCGGCGCCTTTCTGCTCAGGCGAATCAGGGATTACAGTTCGTCGCGCTTCTTGCCCAGCACCATGGCCAGCATCCCAAGCAGGGAGAATCCGCTCAGAGCGGCCCAGAGCGCCGTGTGGCTCCCGTCGCCGGTCTGGGGAGACTCAGCCAGAGGCACTTCCTCCTCGGGAATCTCAATCTCGGGCTCCTCGGGGAGGTTCGCCAGAGGCACTTCAGGCTCGGGAACATCTACCGTAGGATCCTCGGGGGGATTCTCGGGGGGCGGATTGTCGGGCTCGTCGTCGTCGTCATCGTCGTCGTCGCCACCGGGCTCATCGCGAACGGGGGTGGAGGTGTACTTGTTGTTGAAGGTCATCTTGTCATCACCAAGTTCACTCAAGACCTCATCACCGTTCTTGTCATAAGTCACTTTATAGATGACCATCTTTGCGGTCACCCTAGTACCTGTAATAGGCTCGCCCTTTCCGATCTCGAACTTATCCTCGATGTCATCCTTGCTGACAGTGACAACTACCTTGTACTTGGTCCCATCATAAATGATGTTCTCAGCACCGTCGTTGACCTCTGTGATATAGAACTCGTGGTCGCCCGTTTCCTTATCAAGGAAATAGCCCTCGGGGAACTTGATGACGATATCGCCATCAGCATTGTTGGTACCCGTGTAAATCGGATTGCCCGCTTTGTCCGTCAGGACAAATTTGAACTCGCCGTCCTTCAGGTCGCGGTCAGGAGTGGCCGCGGGGGCGTTCTCGTCCTTGGTCAGGGTCTTTGTTCCTTCGGGATCGTCCGGGTCATCGTACTCGAACACGTCCTCACCGATAATCAGCAGGCCGTTGTTGGCGATGCCGCCGCCGTGAGTCTTGGAGTAGTTGCCTTCGATCCAGACGCCGCCAGTCGCAGCCCTAGCTGCGGCCTTAGCGGCTTCAATCGTCTCGGCATCGGGCTCCGCAGTTACGCCCAGCAGCCTGTCGGCATAGACAAGGTTTCCATCCTCATCCTTGGTAACCTGAACACAAGCTACCTTGCCATTGACAGTCTCCAGGTTACCCTTCTCATCATAGATGAACTTCCAGCCGACCCAGTTGGCGTCGCCACCGCCCAGCATTTGAGGACCAATAACAACGCCGGGTTTGCCATACTCGTTTGTTGACCAATCCGTCTGCTTGGCATCGCTGGCAGTGAAAATATCCTGAGCGCCGTCCTTGAAGCCCTGGTTGTCCTTCCACAAGTCGTTTCCGTCGATCTTGGTTCCGTTCCCGTTATAGCCTTTGGAAGCAGCTTCGCCGTTGGCAGTATTCTCCCAGATGGCCGCACCGTTCTTGACATAAACGACAGTTTTGCCGTGGACACAGGCAGCCAGACCACCGCCCAGACCATCGGCCTTGTTGTCGGTGATGATGGCATTGTAGAGCTTCAGTTCACCGCCATTCTCAATGTAAATGCCGCCGCCACCAAGGTCACGCTCAGTGAGGGTCACATTATTGAGAATATGGCCGGCGGTGATGGTACCCTTGCCTTGGATATAGATGCCGCCGCCTTCACCGATATTGGCAGTGTTTCCAAGAACAGTACCGTCACTCATGTTGAAGGTGCCGTTGGGGAGCTTAATACTCCAGTCCTGCACCTTGCCATCATAGTATCTGGGCGAATCTGCGCCCTCGGTGAAGATGCCGCCACCTTCATCGGCAGTGTTGCCGGAGATGGTGCCTCCGTTCAAATTGAACCCAGCGCCATGACCAACATACACGCCGCCGCCCTGACCGATGGGTTCATTCTGACTGTTGGGGTTGCCGGTATCAGCGTGGTTATTGGAAATTGTACCGCCAGTCATGTTGAAGGTACTGTGTCCCGCGAATTTACCACTGTCATAGTAGTCCTTGACAGCTACGCCGCCGCCGTTTCCGCCGATCGCGCTGTTGTTGGTAATGGTACCGCCGGACATGTTAAAGGTACCGCCCTCTACCAGCACGCCGCCGCCGTCAGCCTCGTAGTGTTTATCCTTGTACATGTAATCTTTGACAGTATTGCCGGAAATTTCGCCGTCCTTCATATTGAAGGTACTGTCTTTGCCGACATATACACCGCCGCCGTTTGAACCTGTCGTATTACCAGAAATGGTACCGCCCTCCATAGTGAAGGAGCTGCCATTCTGGAGATAGACACCAGTGGTGCCACCAGTGATTGTACCACCGCCTTTGCTGTCATTCAGGGTCAGGTTACCTGAGTCTACCTTGACAACATTGTCCTTTCCGTTACCTGTCACGCTGTGTCCAAACAGGTCCAGGATGATTTTTCCGCCGGACGGGGTATTACCAATGGTAATGCTTCCGGCCTTGTCAGAGCTGCTGTGCGTGACATCATCTCTGAGCTGGATATAACGATCTGTGACATCGTTGTCACCTTTGACATCCCAGGTAACGATACTGTAGGTCCACTTACCGTCTTCGTCCTGAGTCCAGCCGTAGCCGTACTGCGTGTTGCCGTCAATATTGCCCACTACGCTTCCGTTTTCGGGCTTCTTGGGCTCCTCAGGGGTCTTCACTTCAGGAACCTCAGGCTGATCGCCTTCAGCGGGCTGGCCACCGGCGGGATTCTCACCATTGCCTTCGTTGGACTCGGTGTCCGCAGGAGTCTCAGAGGGCTCCACAGGGGGCTCGGTGTCCGCAGGGGGCTCGGTGTCTTCGGGCTCGGTGGGTTCGGTGCCTTCGCCATTGCCATCCTCGCTGGTGGTGTTGTCGTTGTTGACCTCGCCGCCTTCGGTGCCCTGAGTACCATCAGAGGTTTCAGAACCCTCAGTGGGAGTACCGGCGGTCTCACCGGAGTTGTCGGTATTGCTGGAGTCACCGGAGTCGGCACCGTCAGTGGAGCCGGACTGGTCAGACTCGCCGGGAGTGCTGGGCTCACTGGGAGCGCTGGAGTCGTCGCTGCCGCCATCGGGCTCAGGATCGGGCTCGGGTGTCTTGTCGGCCGGGAGGCTATCCGCAGGGGCACTCACCTCGGGCTTATCACTGCCGTCAATGGCCGCCTGCAGGTCGTCAAACGAAGCCGCAAAGACGTAGGAGCAGGTCATAGACGCGACCACAGTTAAGGCAAGTAATCGTGCCAAACATTTTTTCAATGTTTTTCTCATATTTATCTTCCTTTCTTTGCAAATTGTCGGATGCAAAGTATCCGGCGGCCGGGCTGGCATTGTGCTGAGCACGTTAGCCCCCATAGCTTTGCGTCCCGTCATTTCTGGCGGTTTGCTAATCATAATCAGTAGCCGGGCGGTCATGGCCGGTGCGGCTTTAGACCCCATAGCTTTGCGTCGCGAGGTTTCCCCCGGTTTGCCTTTATGATTAGCAGCCAGGCTAACATAGCTGTCCGGAGCACGGCCTGCTATGGCCTGCTCCTCCTCCGCGAACATGACCCGCACATGGGCCATCAGAGGTTCGCCTTAGTCCCTATAGCTTTGCGTCCCAGAATTTCTTCTGGTTTGCCAAAGTGTCATAGTGTTCAGCGCGGTTATCCTGCCCGTGCCTGATTTCCGCTGTCCCTGACATGCGAAGACAGCGGAGCTACCGCCACGGCGGCGTCGCCTGAGCATCCATTGGCCCCACCTCCTTACCTGGCCAGTCCGCGGGCCCAAAAGCCTCGCGGACGCATCCCCTCCCCCGTCTCCGGGGGTACGACGCTTCCCCTCATATCCAAGGATATGAGTAATGCCTCCATCCAGTGAGGAAACTCCTATTCCGCAGCCGATATTGAGGCACGTTAAATTATACCACTACTCGCCGAAGAATTCAAGGGCTTCCTCCCGCCAAATTTCCCAAATCTGAAAATTTTGGTTCAACCTACCAGGTTTATGGAATTTTGTGCAAAAAACAGGAATAAAACGGAAAAAGCCCGGGCCGCAGCCCAGGCTTTCTCTGTTACAGCTTCATGATCCAGCCGTGGGGGTCGGCGATGCGGCCCCACTGGATGCCGGTAAGCTCGTCGTAGAGCTTCTGGGTGATCTCGCCAATCTGGTTGTTGGAGACGGTGACCTTCTTGTCCCCCATGGCCAGCTCACCGATGGGAGAGACCACGGCGGCGGTGCCAGTGCCCCAGGCCTCCTCCAGGGTGCCGTTCTCGGCGGCCTCGAAGAGCTCCTCAGCGGAGATGCGCCGCTCCTCCACCTCATAGCCCCAGTCCTTCAGCAGCTGGATGCAGGACCGGCGGGTGATGCCGTCCAGCACGGAGCCGTTCAGGTCGGGGGTGAGGATCTTGCCGGCCACCTTGAACATCACGTTCATGGAGCCCACCTCTTCAATATACTTGCGGTGGAGGCCGTCCAGCCACAGCACCTGGCTGTAGCCGGC
Organism: uncultured Oscillospiraceae bacterium; assembly: GCA_950097245.1. Classification (GTDB taxonomy): domain Bacteria; phylum Bacillota; class Clostridia; order Oscillospirales; family Oscillospiraceae; genus Lawsonibacter. The sequence goes on from CATNCS010000001.1 coordinate 91,994, forward strand.
CTTCTCGGCCAGGTCGCCGGCCCGGAGGGAGGCGGCGTAGTTGCCGCCGGTCTTGGCCATGCCCATGCCGCCCTTCACGGCCCGGACATCCTTCTCCTCCACGTAGATCTTCACCGGGTCCAGCCCCTCGGGGTAGTAGGCGCCCACGGGGCACACCACCACGATGTACTGGACGTGGTGGGAGGAGTGGACGCCCAGGGCGGCGTCCAGGCCGATCATAAAGGGGCGGATATACAGGGAGGTGCCCTCCTCGCTGGGCACCCAGTCCTGCTCGGTCTTCACCAGCTCGGTGATGCCGGCCAGGGCCAGCTCCTCAGGAATCCGGGGCAGGCACAGGCGGTCGGCGGACTTGTTCATCCGGTCAATATTGTCCCTGGGCCGGAACAGCTGGATGGAGCCGTCGGCGATGCGGTAGGCTTTCAGGCCCTCAAAGATCTCCTCGCCGTAGTGGAGCACCTTGGCGGCGGGGTCGATCTGCAGGGGGCCGTAGGGAATAATACGGGGATCATGCCAGCCCTGGCCGGCGTCGTAGTCCACGATGAACATATGGTCAGTCATGGCCTTGCCGAACACCAGCGTGGAGGAATCAGGCTTCTCCTTGAGGGTCGCGGCACGGGTAAATTTGATTTCCATAGTAGATCACTCCTGTTTCCATTTTAGGGTACCCTCTATTATATCAGCATTTTTTCTCCGGTCAAGGGCCGGGCCCCGCAAAAATCAAGATTAAACGGTAAAAATTACTCCCGCCGTCCCACAGGCGGGCCGCCGGAAAATATCTTCCAAAAGAAGATTGCTTTTTCCCCGCCCATCGTCTACAATAAAAGCGCCGCGCTCCAATCCAGCGGAGCGACTTTACAGAAGTGAGGTTCTCTATGAATCAAAAAGAAGTCAGCGAGCTGCGCCGCCGGTGGCGGCCGGAAAAAAACGCAGTCAGCCGTATTTACGGCTGCTTTGTCAACAGCAGCAGAGAGATTGTCTCCGACCTGGACGAGTCCCTGGGGACCATGCCCGAGGAGGAGGCGGACAAGTACCTGGGCCTGCTGAAAAAGGCCCTGTCCGGGGCGCTGGGCAAAAATCTGATCGACATCATATTTTCCACCCAGCAGGTCATGGACAGCGAGGAGCACAGGCTGCTGTCCGCCCTGCGCTCCAGCGCCCTGAAGGACGGGCAGGCCCGGAGCAGCTTTTACCGGAAGGTAATCGACAGTCTGGACATGGGGGACAGCAGCTATCTGCTTCTGATGGCCTGTGACAGCTACGACGTCCCCCGCCGGGGCAGGGATGGCGATATTCAGGCGGATTCCTCTGAGAACGTCTTCACCTACCTTCTCTGCTGCGTCTGCCCGGTGAAGCCGGGAAAGGCGGAGCTGAGCTACTTCCCGGGCGACAACGAGTTCCACTATGCCGCCGGCCAGGTGGTATCCCCCCCGGAGCTGGGCTTTCTGTTCCCCGCCTTCGACGGCCGGACGGCCAACATCTACAACGCCCTGTTCTACTCCCGGAAGGCGGACGAGATCCACCAGGAGTTCATCGACGCGGTCTTCCACACCGAGCCGCCCATGTCCGCCGCCGAGCAGCGGGAGGCCTTTCAGGGCGCCCTCTCCGAAGCCCTGGAGGATACCTTCAGCATGGAGGTGGCCCGAACCATTCACGAGTGTCTGACGGACCGGCTCGCCCGGCACAGGGAGGAGAAATCTCCGGAGCCGCCGGTCCTGACGGCGGACGACGTCGGCGCGGTCCTGCTGGACTGCGCCGTTCCCCGGGAGCGGCTCGATGCCTTCCGGCGGAGCTGGGAGGAGCGGTTTGGTCCGGGGGCGGTCCTCAATCCGGCCAACCTGGTTGACGCCGGTAAATTCGAGGTCAAGACCGCTCAGGCCTCGGTGTCTGTCAGCCCGGACTGCAGCTATCTGGTGGAGGCCCGGACCATCGACGGCAAGCGGTATCTCCTCATCCCCGCCGAGGAGACTGTGGAGGTCAACGGTCAGGCGGTAAAGCTGGACTCCTCCGCGGACCATCCATAAGCAAAAAACGGCCCCGCGCTGCTCTGTAGCAGCGCGGGGCCTTTTTCATCCCTTCCGCAGGGCCAGGGCCTGCATGACGGCGGCCTCCTGGCGGGTGAGAAAGTCCCCGGGCCGCTCAATGGAGCCCTCCTTCTCCGCCATAATTCCGGCCTCAATACACGCCTCAATGTGGGGCGCCGCCCACTCCGCCGGCGCGGAAGCCCCCAGCTCCCCCCGGTAGCGCTCCATATACTCCTTCCACTTGTCGTAGCTGGACATCCAATCATCCTCCCTGTTATACTCCCTGGCGTCGATGAGCCAGTACTGCTTGACCTCCCGCCTGAAGATTTCCGGGTCGCCGTTCAGGCGTTTTTCCCTGGTGCTGGCCGGGTCGTTGATCCGCACCTTATCATCCCAGTCCCAGATCAGGATGTAGTGGCCGCCGCTGGTCCAGGTGCCCGGACCCATGAGGGCAACGGCCCAGCAGCCGTCCCTGACAGACTCCTTCACCTGGCCGTGGACGGGGTGGTCCGGCTTGTTGTGCAGGGAGCTGCCCAGCATTTGGCGGCACTCGATCCCGAAGGCCCGGAACTGGGGCACAAAGTAGCTGTAGTAGGTGCCGGCGTTCAGGGCCTTGTAGCCGTGGTCCACCGACCACCCGCAGGCGTCCACAGGGGTGAAGGTCTTGCCGGTGAGGGTCTCAATGGCCATGGCCGCCGCCGTGGGGCCGCAGCCGGAGCCGCCGATGGTGGCCGTTTCCCCCCGCACCCGGTAGGGCAGGGCCTTCCACCGCCTGTCCGTCTGCATGTAGACAACCGGCCGCCTATTCATCGCCGCCTCCGGACCGCCTGTCCACCGCGTCCTGCACCTTCTGGCTCTGGGTGCCGAAGTAGAAGGCGATAATCACGGCATAGATGGTCATAAAATCCTGAGAAATCCTGCCCTGGCAGGCCATACAGGCAAATACGCCGGTCAGCGCCAGGGTGACAATTGATTTGACCGACATCAGCGCCCCCAGACGCTTGAGGATAATATCATTCATGGTCCTCCTCCTTTCGTTTTTTGTCCCCGTTGAGGACGGTCTTCAGACACATCAGCAGCAGCTCCCCGCCGAAAAAGGCCAGGATCACCCCCAGCAGCGGGGCGGGGTCGTGGCCGGTGCGGGACAGAATCCGCAGGGCGTAGGCGGAGGCCGCCGTCCCGCAGGCCACGCACCACAGCACCATCCCCTTGGCGAACAGATGACGAATCCTCACCTCAAAATCCCTCCAGGTCAGAATCCGCCGGGTCCTTGAATTTGGGCTTTAACATCACTTGCACTCCTTTCTGTTGGTTTCAACCTTCGCGGGCAGAGCGCCTTTGTTGTACGTCCGGGTACACCTTTCCCGCGATAAAATAAAAAAGGGCATAATAATGCCCTGCTTCCACTAAATGTATGCAAACGTCCCACTTTGGGGCGTTTTTTTGTGGTTATTAGAGGGGTACAAAAGGCTCCTTTGGAAAGGAGCTGTCAGCCGCAGGCTGACTGAGGATTGCGTTTCGCCGCAGGCGAAACGCAATCCCCACCCGGCTTCGCCGGGAGCCCCTTTCAAAAGGGGCCTTTTCCGCCCTCAACAACATTTAAGGAGGAACACACATGAACAAAACCCAAAACTACAATCTGAATCAATGGGAGAAATCCGACAAGGTCCTGATGGACGACTTCAACGCGGACAACGCAAAAATCGATGCCGCGCTGAAAGGCGAAGCCGGCGCCCGGGCAGCGGGGGACGCCGCCCTGCAAGCCGCCCTGTCCGCCAAGGGCAACTGCCGGATACGCACGGTCACCCGCGTCGGCGACGGTGACATCAACAAGCCCGCCACCGTTACCTTTCCCGAAAAGCCCCTGCTCGTGATGGCGGGGCTGGGCACCAGCATTTTCCTCGCCTATTACGGCGTGGGTTACGGAACCTTTCTCCACGGCTCCGACTCGGGTATCAATCTCATCACCTGGTCCGGAAATTCTATGAGTATGGAGGGCCGCGACGCCAATACCCAGTGCAATGTCAAGGGCGCGCAATATACGTTTGTGTACCTGGTCGATCCCAACGTATAAGCAAAGGCAAAGCCCCGCTCCTTTCGGAGCGGGGTCTTTGCAGAGCCTTGAGACAAACACATCTAAGGCAAGTTTTTGTTTAAGCTGTAGCCAGGGTATATGTCAGAGTGATATTCTTGGCCGCGCCAGCTTCAACCGTCACAGTATCGGTCCCAGTCGCCAGCGCCTGAGTGCCATCGGCAATCAAGGTAGTGGCATTAGCAAAGTTGGCGCTTGTCAGGCCAGTAGTCGTTCCACCCAGAACCGCAGTGATTTCATCGGTCACATTGACAGCAGTGCCGCCCATAGCGAAAGTCACAGTGACAGCATCGCCAACCTTGACATACACATCAGCAGCCCCGACACTGGCACTGACCGTGTTGGTTCCCAGCTCAGTCGTAACAGCCGCAGCGGTTACAGTAACAGCCGCAGCAACCTTCTTGTACACGTCGGTGTTGGTGATGGTCTTGCCAGCAGCGGGCATAGCAAAACCGGTAAACTTCTCCCCGTTCGCCTTATACTCGTTTCCCTCCTTGTAGTAACCGGGGTCACTCGCTTCGGCAACCTCAATCACCACACTAGCACCGACAGGAACATCAACAGCCGCAGTCGTATACGCGGTCTGAGCCTGCGCTGTGATGCCCAAACTCGAGTCTGCAGCCCACTCATACTTCCAGCCTGTGGGGATGGTCAGCTTGGCCTTGGCGCGTTCCACGACCACGTCGATCTTCTGGCCCGCAGCGGTCACAACCTGCTGTGCAGTGCTGGTAACCTTCCAATTCTCGGCGGCAGCGGGATCCTTAATTGCGGCGTCCGCATCGTTCAGAATGGCCACGCCACCATCCAGGGTAACGTCGATGACCTTAGTAAGGACAGTTGTACCGGAAGTATTGGTCAGATGATAGTTGACAACAGCCTTAACCTGATCTTGGCTGGTACTGGCTCCATCCTTGGTGTAGGTGAAGCTGACCTCGTACTCACGCACGCCCTTGACGTAGGTGACAGTCTTGGAGGCGGTGATAGCGGTGTAGCCAGTCACAGTGGGAGCGGTGATGGTCCAGTAGCCGCTGGTCAGAGCGGTGGTGGAGACGGTGCGGAGCTCGGGCTCCAGCTCGTCGGTGATGCCGTTGCCCACGTTCAGGATCTTGCGGACCTTGATGGAGCAGTTGTTGCCGGTCAGGATCTCGCCCTTGGTGGTGACCTCAGTGTCGCTGATGAAGACGACCCACTTGGCAGCGCCCTGGTCGTTCAGCACGGCCACGATACGGCCGGCGAACTCCTTGGCGGTAGTGGTGACCTCGGGATCGCCCAGCTCGGCGATGGCCTGAGCCACGGAGGAGCACTCGATCTTCTTGGTGTCGCCGTCCACCTTGTGGATGACCACGGCGGGGGCGCCGTTCACGATGGCCAGACCGCTGTCCTTGGCATAGGTCGTGCCGCCGAAGGTCTTGGTGTCGGGCTGGAAGTACATGGTGTTGCCGATCATCTTCAGATCGCTGGCCTCGTACAGCCGCCTGATCTCAGTGCCAACGGTGACGTCGCTGTAGGTCAGATGGCCGCGCTTGGTGACATAGGGGTTGCCAGCGCTGTCGCTGGACTCGTGCTTGGCGTCGCTCAGGCCGCACTCGCTCTTGCTGCCGGCGACAACAGTGGTCCAGTCGTGGCCGATGTCGTAGATCTCTTCCTTGTCGATCCGCTGGGAGGCGTTGACGGCCTCATCATAGCCCCAATACTGGGTGGTCTTGGCGGGAGTCTTCACGCCGGTGACATAGTCGCCGTTGTAGCGCAGCTCCTGCACGTGACCAGGCTCCAGGCTGGAGATCACGGAGCTGAACTTGCTGTTGGTCTTCAGGGTGACGACCTTGCCGTCCACGACGGCCTCGAACTCCCAGATGGTGGTGCCGTCGCTCAGCCGCTCCTCGCTCTTGGCGGCGGTGAGGATGTAGGCGTAGTTGGCGTTGTTGCCCTTGGCCTCGCCGATAACCACGGAGGCGATGATGTAGTTGTTCTTGTCGTAGACAGTGTAGATGCTGTCATACAGGGCGGTGCCGGGGATGGCGTTGCCATTGGTGGTGGTGGTCACCTCGATCTCCACGTTCTGCACGCCGGTGTAGACGCCGGAGACCTCGGTGATGACCTTGCGGGTGGGAGCCTCAGACTTATCCACCAGCTCGGTGTCGTCGGGCTCCACAACCAGATAGACGGAGTTGTCGTTGCCGTAGACGCGGGTGCCGGTCTTGCCCTGGGCAGCGCCGTTCCAATAAACCGCGGGAGTCGTGCCGGCGGCAGCCGTGCGGATGGTATCGGAGGCATTCTCGTCGATACGGACGCTGTTGGTCTTGATGGTCAGACCACTGGGATAGCCGGTGGGAGCGCCAACATCTGTGGCCACCTCAGTGGTGATCATCCGGGTGGCGGGATGCAGGGTGTAGACGTTGTTGCTGTCCACGGTGTAGGTGTACCAGCGGTTCAGGGCGTACTTCTCAGCGGACATGGAGCCGTCCCACTGCTCGAAGTAGGCGCCGTCGGCGGTGCCTTCCACCTTCTCGATGTTCTTGTTGGTGGCCTTGGTGTCAACCTTGATCACGCTCTGGGTGCCGTCAGTGAAGATGGCGTTGGCATTGGCGTTGCCGTAGCTGATCCAGCTGCCGCTGGGATCGAAGCCGGTGATGAACACGTAGTTGCTCTCACCCTCGAACAGGTCGATGCCGATGGGGTAGCCGTACTTGTCCAGATAGATGTTGTAGGTCTTGTTGACCAGGCGGTCATCGTCGTACAGGTCCAGAACATCGTCGTTGTAGTAGGTCTTCTGAGAGGTCTTGTACTCGGTGCCGCCGGTGACAACGCTCTTGAACAGGGCGCGGTTGCCGTCGCTGTTGATGTCGCTGGAGCTGCCCTTGCTGAACTTGGTCAGCGTGGTATCGCTCATGATCTCGGGATCAGAGATAGCGACCACGTCATAACCGGTCAGGGTCTTGGGGGTATGGCTGGTGTAGTCCTTGCCGGAGACGTTAACCAGAACGTACTGGTCCTGCTTCACGTCCTCGATGGCGGGCACGTCGGTCAGGCTGACAGTCTTGGTGTAGCTGTCGGTCTTATAGGTGATGTTGGGGGAGGTGCCGGACTCGGTGATGCTGCCGTAGACATTCAGGGAGACAGACTCAGTGGTCTTGCTGTAGTCGTTGGCAGCCTTGGCCAGCCAGGTGTTGATGGAGGTGATGTCGATGGTCTCAGCCTCCACGTCCACGAAGACCTGGGTCAGCACGCCGCGGCCGGTCTGGCCGTAGTCGTTGGTCTGGCGGGACAGGATGTTGGCAGCGGTATCCTCAATCAGCACGCCGTCCACATAGTAGGCGAAGTCGTACTCCTGGAGGATGGTGCGGCCCAGCTTGTCATACAGGTCCCGCTTGCTGACAGCGGTGGTGTAGGTCTCGCGGATGTTCTCCTTCTTCATGTAGGTGCCGATTTCCTTGCCGTCGTACTCCCAGGTGCGGGAGGGGCGCATGAACTCGTCGTCAGTGTACCCATACAGCTTCAGGTCGCCGTTGTACAGCCGCTCGCCCAGCTCCACGATCCAGCCGTCGTTGGTGGAACCGATGGAGGTGGCCTGAGTCTTGCTGATAGCGGAGGCGAAGGGCTTGTTGCTGGTCACGCTGACGTAGTTGACCTTACCGGTGGTGGCCAGAACAGTGCCGTCGGGGTTCAGGAAGGTGGTGGTGTTGCCGTCGGGCTCGACTACGGCGCACTGCAGGGCGTTCAGAACCATCTGAGCCACCTGGTCACGGGTCATGGCGGAGTCGGCATTGGCGTCCACGCCGTCAAAGATGCCGATCTTGTTGCCCTGGGTCACGGTGGCCAGAATCCAACCGTCAGCCACATCGTTGGAATACTGGAAGTAGCCCAGCGCCCGCATGAGCATCATGGCGGCCTCCACGGCGGTCACAGAGGAGCCGGGATCGTAGATGCCGTCGCCGCGGCCGGACAGGATCTTGTTGGCGTAGCAGGCGCCAACGTAACCACGAGCCCAGTCGTAGACGTCGTTAAAGGGACATGCGGCGGAGTAGTAGTTGTAGTCCAGGTTCAGCAGCTTGCCCATGACAACCGCCATCTCGGCACGGTTGACGGGACGGTCGGGACCAAAGCCGCGCTCGTCGCCGACCATGACCTCGATCTCCTGCAGAACCTCGATCGCTTCGACGTTGTTGCTTTCGTCAACATCGTCATAGCCCACAGCGCCGGAACCGACGACCATCATGCCCAGAAACATGACAGAGGCCAGAGTCAGGCTGAGGGCCCGCTTCAGGTTTCTCATTCGGATTTCCTCCTTACAATTTTTTCGGCCTGAGAGGGGCCGGGTTTCGGATAAACCATGGAAAATTTTTTCGTTCTGTCGGCTCTCCGGTAGACCCGGGAGATTTAACATTTTTGAAATCATTTTCTCTGTTTTATCCAAATTTTTCGAGGTTTTTCAACTTTTCTCCCTATCACCCCAGTGTCACGATCCTTGCACGGGATTTTTCGTTGCGGAAAGCAGGAGAAAATCCGAAAAAAGGCCTGTTTCCACGTAAAAAAGTTTCGCTGGTAGACATCCGGTAGACACCCTAAAATATGGAAAGGCCCCCAACCCCTGGGCCGCAGGGGATTGGAGGCCTTTCTGGTAGACTTTTGGTAGACCTGCGGGAGATTGTACGAAAAAATATTGTCCGCAGGCATCTTAACAAAAGCTTCACAATTCCCGCCTTGACATGGGAAAGACCCTTCTGTATAATACATGACATCCTGTCACATTGCGACAGCCTGTCATAACAAGGAGGGAGACTGTGCCCACCGCAACATTTTTTCGATTGCCGGAGGAGAAGAGAAAAAGGCTGATTGATGCCTGTTGGAGCGAGATGACCAGGGTGCGTTTTACCGATGCATCCATCAACCGGATTATTACGGCGGCCCGCATCCCCCGGGGCAGCTTCTACCAGTATTTCGAGGACAAAGAGGACCTGATCCGCTACTTATTGGAGGATATGCGGGAGTATTTCGTCTCTCTGCTGCGAAATATCCTCATCGAGGCCCGGGGCGACCTGTTCGCCCTGCCGCTGGCGGCCTACGACCGCTTTATCGGCCAGCGGGGACATACCGACCCCATGCTCTCCCTGTTTCTCAAGCTGCTGCGGCTGAATCAGGGGATGGATCTGCAAAATTTCATGGGCGGCCCGGAGCAATTTCTGCCCGACGAGCTGTGGGAGGCGGTGGACACCGTCAAGCTGCGGCGGGGCAGCCGGGAATATGCCGACCAGGTCTTTCACCTGTCCTGTGCGGTGCTGGCCTTCGCCATTGTGGAGACCCTGCACGACCCGGCCCAGACCACCCAAATACGCGAGATGACCCAAATACGTATGGACCTGCTCCGCTACGGCGGGGCGGCGGAAGGATATAAGGAGGAGCCCACATGAAGCAACGAATAACCGCCCTGCTGCTGACGGCGGCGCTGGCCCTGTCCCTGCTGGCCACTGCCGCCCTGGCGGCGGAGGAAAGCCCGTCCGCGCCGGCCGCCTCCGCAGTCCAGACGGAGCCTGACGGCACCTCCGCCGGGGAGCCGGAGGCCCAGGCGGAGCCTGAGGAAAACGCTGAACAGACCGGCGGCGATACCGGGGAGGAGCCCGAGCCCCCGGTGGAGGAGTACATACCGGACCCGGTGGGGTCCATCACCTTCGGCAACCTGAACCGCCGGATGCACGAGGGCAACCTCCAGGTGCTGGCCCTTCAGGAGAGCATCGACATGATTGATGAGCTGGACTACGATAAGCTGAAGGAGGAGCTGCGGGAGCAGCTCAACGAGATTGCCAAGGCCCAGTGGAGCATGGTGATGTCCTCCGATATGATGATCCAGGCGGGTATGATGAGCGAGTATGAGTACCACAGCGCCTACGATCAGATGGACAGCGCCTACGACGCCCTGCGCAAGCAGTTTGACGCCATCAAGGAGGGCGACATGCAGGCGGACAACGCCGACACCGTCCGTCAGCTGAAAAGCCTGCAAAACCAGATCATTATGGCCGGGGAGGCCACCTACATCGCCCTGACCGCCATGGAGCTGCAGGAGGACGGCCTGGAGCGGCAGCTGGCCGCCCTGGACCGGCAGATTACCGAGCTGGAGCTGCGCTACCAGCTGGGCCACGTATCCTCCATGACGGTGAAGCAGGCCAAGTCAGGCCGGGCGGCCCTGTCCAGCGGCCTGTCCACTCTGAGGATGAGCCTGAACACCTACAAGGGGCAGCTGGAGCTGCTCATCGGGGCGGATATCACCGGGGAGCTCTCCCTGGGGACTCTGCCCACCGTATCCCAGGAGGAGCTGAGCTCCATGGACCTGGAGAAAGACCTGGAGACCGCCAAGGAAAACAGCTGGGACCTGTACCAGGCCACCGAGGACTACAAGGACGCCCGGGAGAAATACAACGACCACGGGGGGGACTACGGCCAGACCTACAAGGCCAACGACCGGTCCTACCAGCAGGCCCGGCACACCTACTACTCCGCCAAGTACACCTACGACAACACGGTGCAGAGCTTCGAGCTGAACCTGCGCAACCTGTATCTGAAGGTGAAGGACTGCCAGCAGATCCTGGCCGCCTCCCGCACCGCCCTGGCGGTGGAGCAGGACAACTACGCCGTGGCCCAGCTGAAGCAGAGCCAGGGCACCATCTCCCAAAACGCCCTTCTGGAGGCTGAGGATAAGCTGAAGGAGGCCCGGGAGAAGGCGGCCGGGGCGGAAAACGACCTGTTCTCCGCCTGGAACACCTACCGCTGGGCCGTGGACTACGGCATTATGAATTAAAGGAGACCGCCTCATGAAGCAGAAAAAAATTGTTGCCGCTCTCCTGGCCGGCGCCATGATATTCGGCCTTGCCGCCTGCCAGTCCGGCGGGGAGGCCTCCGGCTCCCAGGGGGACGCCGCCCCCGCCGGAGTGGCCGTCCAGGTCCAGGAGGTGGCCATCGACACCATCTCCACCGAGAACAAGGTATCCGGCCGGGTGGTCACCGACGGGCAGGAGTCCGTCTTTGTCATGACCAACGCCCAGTGCCTGGCCGTCTACGTGGAGGCGGGGGACGCGGTCACCGCCGGGCAGACCCTGTGCGCCCTGGACCTGGCCAGCACTCTGTCCTCCTACAGCGCCGCCAATATCACCTATACCTCCGCCGTCCAGAGCTATCAGGACCAGGCGGCCATCTTCGACAAGCAGATCGACCTGGCGGAGAAGAATGTCAGCGATTTGCAGGCCCTGTTTGAGATCGGGGCCGCCTCTCAGCTGGAAATCGACCAGGCGGAGCTGTCTCTCCAGACCGCCCGGGCTCAGCGGGACTCCACCCTGGCCCAGCTGGAGGCCGGGATGCAGAGCTACAAATCCAACGTGGAGCAGCTGGGGTCCGTACTGGAGAACGTGGACGCCAAGGGCAACGTGATCGCCCCCATCGACGGCACAATTATCTCCCTCAGCGCCACGGAGGGCGGGTTCATCTCCGCCTCCGCCCCGGTGGCCGTCATCGACGGGGTGGACCGGATGGAGGTGGCGGTCTCTGTCTCCGAGGCCCTGGTGCCCAAGCTGTCCCGGGGGGACGAGGTGGACGTGTCCATCAGCTCCCTGGGGGTCGACGTGGTGGGCACCATCAAGAGCATCGACCTGGCCGCCAGCATGCAGACCAAGCTGTACAGCGTCACCGTCTCCATCAACGAGGACGTGCCCGGCCTGCTGTCCGGCATGTTCGCCGACGTGTCCTTCCGCACCGACACCTCCGCCGACACCGTCGTCATCCCCACCGAGGCCATCCTCACCAGCAACGGCCAGCAGTATGTCTTTGTGGCGGACGGCATCTCAGAGGGCAGCGGCACCGCCCGCTATGTGGAGATCAGCACCGGCCTGACGGGCAACGGCGTCACCGAGGTCACCTCCGGCCTGAAGGCCGGGGACATGCTGGTGACAGTGGGGCAGGCCTACCTGTCTGAGGGCGACCCGGTGCGCATCGTCTCTGAGGAGGGCTGAGGCCTGTGAATAATATCGCGAAATTCTGTATCAGGCACAAGGTCACCACCCTGATGGCGGTGATTATGATCTCCATCTTCGGCGTGGTCTTTACCACCCGGCTGCAGCTGGCCCTCCTCCCGGATATGGAGGCCCCCGCGGCGCTGGTGATGTGCTACTACAACGGCGCCACCCCCTCCGACATGGAGGAGCTGGTCACCCGGCCCCTGGAGTCGGCCATCATGTCGGTGTCCGGGGTGGACGGGGTGAGCTCCACCTCCTCCGACGGGGTGAGCCAGCTCCAGATCACCTACGTGGAGGGCACCAATCTGGACATCGCCGCCACCAAGCTGCGGGAGCAGTTTGACCGGCTGTCCCTCCCCGACGGGGCCATGGAGCCCATCATCGTCAACATCAATGTGGGCGACCTGATGCCCTCGGCCATGATCGCCCTCCAGGGGGAGGACCTGGCCTCGGTCCAGGCCCTGGCGGAGGACACGGTGTCCCCCGCCCTGGAGCGCATCGACGGGGTGGCCCACGTCACCGTCTCCGGCGGCGTCACCCAGCAGATCGCCGTGGAGGTGGACCCCACCCGGGCGGCGGGCTTCGGCCTGTCCAACAGCTACATCGCCCAGATGCTGGCGGCGGACAACCTGCTCTACCCCGGGGGCGACATGCACAACGGCACCCAGACCCTCACCGTCACCACCGACGCCAAATTCCAGACGGTGGAGGACGTGGCCAACCTGATTCTCCCCCTCCAGACCGGGGGCACCGTCCGCCTGTCTGAGGTGGCCAGGGTGACCCTGGAGACCGGTGACCCGGAGGCCATCGCCAAGACCGACGGCGCACCCTGTGTGGTGCTCCAGGTGTCCAAGCAGTCGGGGGCCAACGAGGTGGACACCGCCGACGCGGTGGTGGAGGAGATGGAGAAGCTCCACGCCAAAAACAGCGCGGTGGAGTACACTGTGCTGTATACCGCCTCCGACTACATCAACATGGCGGTAAACGCCGCCGTGCAGAACATCATTATGGGGGTCATCCTGGCCGCCGTGGTGGTCTTCCTCTTCCTGCGGCGCTGGGGCGCCACCGCCACCATCGCCGTGTCCATGCCCGTGTGTATCCTCACGGTGTTCGTGCTGATGAACGTGTTTCACCTCACCCTGAACATGATGTCCCTGGGGGGCATCGCCATGGGCGTGGGCATGATTGTGGACAACTCCATTGTGGTGCTGGAGAACATCTACCGCTACTCCGCCGAGGGCCACAGCCGGATGGAGTCCTGCGTGGAGGGCACAAAGGAGGTCTTTACCTCCCTCACCGCCTCCACCCTCACCACCGTGGCGGTGTTCCTGCCCCTGGGCCTCACCGGGGGGATGGCGGGGATGCTCTTTGACGACTTCTGCCTGACCATCTCCTTCCTGATCCTGGGTTCCCTGGTGATTGCCGTCACCCTGGTCCCTCTGCTGTGCTATTTCCTGCTGGATGAGAAGAAGGTCCACCAGCACGCCCTGAAAAAGGCGGAAAAAAAGGCCAAAAAGCACGCCGCCGGCCAGTTCGGCCTGGGCCACCGGGTCAACGAGACATACACCAGGCTGCTGAGCTACTTTGTCCGCCACCTGTGGGTGGGGATGCTGGCCTCCGTGGGGCTGGTGGCCGTCTTTATTTTCGCCTGTATGTCTACCAAGATGGTGCTCATGCCTGAGATGGACCAGGGCATGGTCCAGATTTCCATCAGCACCCCCACCGGCTCCGAGGTGGAGGACACCGCCGCCATCGCCGACCGGGTGGTGGATATCGCCATGGAGAACGTCCCGGAGCTGGAGTCGGTCTACCACCTGTCCCAGCCCGAGTCCTCCACCGTGGGCCTGGTGCTGTCCGACAAGGAGGACCGGAACCGGAGCAGCAGTGATGTGGCCCAGGCCATGCGCCAGCTGACCCGGGATATCGCCGGGTGCGAGATCACCGTCTCCACCTCCGATATGACCGCCCTCATGGGCGGCGGGGCGGACATCAGCGTGGACATCACCGGCAGCGACTACGAGACCCTGACCATGATCGCCAACGACCTGGCCGCCCAGATCAGCCAGCTGCCCGACGCGGTGGACGTGGGTACCTCTGAGGCCAAGGAGGTGGAACAGGTCACCGTCACCATGAACCGGGAGGCCGCCTCCCAGTACGGCCTGACCGCCGCTACCGTGGGGGCCGCCGTCCGCTCCGAGCTGTCCGGCTCCACCGCCACCACCGTCACCATCAGCAACAAGGAGCTGGACGTGGTGGTCCGGGGGGACGGCAAGGCCGCCGCCAGCCTGGACGCCCTGAAGTCCATGTCCATCCCCTCCGCCTTCGGCGGGACGGTGCCCCTGTCCGCCGTGGCTGACGTGAATATCGAGCTGGCCCCCCAGAGCATCATCCGGGTGAACCAGTCCCGGCAGATTTCCGTCACCGGCGACACCATCAGCGGCGATACCACCGCCATCACCCAGGAGATTGAAAAAATCCTGGCCGGCTACACCCTCCCCGACGGCTATAACGCGGAGACCTCAGGGGCCTACGAGGATATGATGGACAGCTTTGGCGACCTGCTGCTGGCCCTGGTGGTGGCTATGGGCCTGGTCTACTTCGTGCTGGCCTCCCAGTTTGAGTCCTTCCTCATGCCGGTGATTGTGATGATGATCCTCCCCGTGGCCTTCACCGGGGCGCTGTTCGCCCTGCCCCTCACCGGCCGGGACCTGTCCATGATCTCTCTGGTGGCCCTGATTATGCTGGCCGGCACGGTGGTCAACTCCTCCATCATCCTGGTGGACTACATCCGCCAGCGCCGGGAACAGGGGGAGAGTCGGGTGGACGCCATCCTCCACGCCTGCCCCCTGCGTATCCGCCCCGTGCTCATGACCACCCTCACCACCATCCTGGCCCTGGTGCCCATGGCCCTGGGGCTGGCCGAGGGCGCGGCGGAGATGATGAGCGATATGAGCATCACCATGATCTCCGGTATGGTCATCTCCACCGTTATCACCCTGCTGTTTACCCCGGTTTACTACTCCGTCATCGATGATCTGAGCCACATCTTCTCCCGGAAAAAGAAAAAGGGAGCGCCCCCTGCTCAGCCAACCGCTGAGGAAGCCGTCCCTGCAACAGCTGAATAACAAAAAAAGACGCTGAAATTCTAGCTTTCAGCGTCTTTTCTTATTTTGTCCTGGGGTAGGGCTTCTGCACATCAGTTAAGCCCAAAAGGTAATCTATGCTGGTGTGGTAGAATGCCGCTAATCGAATGAGCACATCCGTCGGGATATCCCGCTTTCCCAGCTCATAATGGGAATAGCTCACCTGACTGCATTGCAGATAGCTTGCAAGGTCCCTTTGAAGCAGGTCGCTGTCTTCCCTCAGATCGCGTATCCGTCTATACATTCTGTGTCGCTCCTCTCAAAATCAGGGTGCACACAAAAAGTATAGATAAAACATTTTGTTATCTTGACTGACAAAACAAAATGTTATATAATGAAACCGCAGCGCTGAACAAGAACGATGAAAAGAGGTATCAATTATATGAGTCTGTCTGATTTATTCCCAATGATCTTTTTTCTGGCCATCATAGTCGCTTTTATTGCTTTTACGGTGTTGTACTTCAAAGCATTCTACTCAGGACGGGCAAAGCGGCAGGAAAAGGTAGAGGAACAGCGAAAACGTCACGGCGGCGAGTGCATACTGGAGTGGAGCGGCCCACTGGCCCAGGGTGCGGCAGATCAGGAGTTTGGCAATCTGGTCGTAGTCATACCCAAAAAGCGGGGAGACGGCAGTGCCCGTTTTTACGAGAAGGGCGTAATTGTGGATCAGAAACGGGTGCCCTATTCGGAGGTAAAAGATATTGTCTATCTGAAAGGACGGCCAGGGAAAAAATATACGTTAAAATCCACTATGAGAGATTCGGCGGTCATGTGGATTTATCGCAGAAAGGGATCAACTATTGGCATCCGGGATTTCAGTTATTCTTTCGATGACCAGACGATGGAAACTATTAAAAACGGATTGGGATACTAAAAAATTTTGGCCCCGCCAACCGGCGGGGCCTTTCCAATCGTTTTGCGTTTATTACTTCTGACCTGCGGAAAAAACGTACACGGTGATCAATTTCTTAACTTCCTCCGGTGTGTAGCTCTCCTGCGTAGGGTTCTCATCAATGATGTGGCACAGGTCAAGGGCCATTGCCTTTCGCGTGTCCTGCCGTTCTGCTTCTGTCATTGCTTAAAACCTCCTTTTCTTTTATAACTCCATTATATCAAATCCCTGGCTGGGATTCAAGGTCTTCCAGCTCCTTCATCCACAGCGCGTTCACCGCGTCGGAGGGCATCCGCCAGTCTCCCCGGGGGGAGAGGGCCAGGGAGCCCACCTTGGGGCCGTCGGGCAGGCAGGAGCGCTTGAACTGCTGGGCGAAGAAGCGGCGGTAGAAGTTTTTCAGCCATTTCAGGATGGTCTCCCGGCCGTAGTCCTCCCCCAGGGCCTGGAGGGCCAGGCGGAAGACCTTCCGGGGGGAGAAGCCCCAGCGGACGGCGTAGTAGAGGAAGAAGTCGTGGAGCTCGTAGGGCCCCACCAGGTCCTCAGTCCTCTGGGCGATCTCCCCCTCCCTGGGGGGGAGCAGCTCCGGGGAGACGGGGGTGTCCAGAATGTCCCGGAGGACGGCGGCCAGCTGGGGGTCGGAGCCCTCCGCCTCATCGGCGGCGTAGGCGGTGAGGTGGCGCACCAGGGTCTTGGGGATGGAGCCGTTCACCCCGTACATGGACATGTGGTCGCCGTTGTAGGTGGCCCAGCCCAGGGCCAGCTCACTGAGGTCGCCGGTGCCAATCACTAAGCCCCCCCGCTGGTTGGCCAGGTCCATCAGCACCTGGGTCCGCTCCCGGGCCTGTCCGTTCTCAAAGGTGACGGACAGGTCGTCCATGGACTGGCCGATGTCCCTAAAGTGGACCCGCACCGCCTCGCCGATGTCCACGGTGCGGAAGTCAGTCCCCATGCGCTCGGCCAGGATCTGGGCGTTGGACTTGGTGCGGCTGGTGGTGCCGAAGCAGGGCATGGTGACGGCCAGGATGTCGGTCCGGGGCCGGGACAGCAGGTCGAAGGCCCGGGCGGTGATGAGCAGGGCCAGGGTGGAGTCCAGCCCGCCGGACAGCCCCACCACGGCGCAGGAGGCGTTGGTGTGCTCCAGCCGCTTTTTCAGCCCCAGGGCGGCGATGGTGAAAATCTCCTCGCACCGCTCCCGCCGGTCCGCGCCGTCCTCGGGGACGAAGGGGTTCTTCCCCACAGGCCGGGTGAGGGCGGTGTCCTCCGCCTCCAGCCGGAAGAAGCAGGGGCAGGAGGAGCCCTCCGCCGCGCCGAAGGTATTCATCCGCTGGCGCTCGTGGGCCAGACGGCCCACATCAATCTCGCTCACCGTCAGCCCGGTTTCAAAGCGATTCTCCGCCAAAATTGTCCCATTTTCCGCGATGATGTTGTGTCCGGCAAAGACCAGGTCGGTGGTGGACTCCCCCTCACCGGCGTCGGCATAGACATAGCCGCACACCAGACGGGCGGACTGCCCCGCCACCAGGGATCGGCGGTAGGCCGCCTTGCCCGCCACCTCGTTGCTGGCCGACAGATTCAAAATTACGGCGGCCCCGTTGAGCGCCAGGCGGGTGGAAGGGGGGTCGGTGGACCACAGGTCCTCACAAATCTCCACCCCCACCGTCAGGTTGGGGACATTCTCGCAGTCAAACACAACAGGATTGTGAGCATCCAAATTGACCCGCTGGCCGCAGAAAGTGAGGAAGTAGTCGGCCCCCCGGCCCGAGGCGAACCACCGCCCCTCGTAGAACTCCCCATAGCTGGGGATATAAATCTTGGGGATGAGGGCCAGAATCTTGCCCCGGTTGATAACCGCCGCGCAGTTGTACAGCTTGCTGTCCCACCGATTCCACACCGGCAGGCCCACGGCGGTGAGCATGTCCAGGGTGGAGGTCTCCTCCAGAATATGAGCCAGCGCGTCCTCCGCCCCCTGGAGCAAAGTGTGCTGCAAAAACAGGTCGCCGCAGGTGTAGCCGGTGACGCACAGCTCCGGCAGGGCCAGCACCTTCACTCCCCGGGCGGCCGCCTCCTTCATCAGAGCGATAATCTGCCCCGCGTTGTACTCGCAGTCCGCCACTCTGATTTTCGGCGTTCCCGCCGCCACTTTAATAAAACCGTCCCGCATAGTCGGGCCCCCTTCGGTGGTAAATTTTCAAGTACCATCATATCCCAATCCAGCCCCGATTGCAAGAAAAAAAGGGCGCACTGCGCCCTGTGAATCCCTCCCGCCGCCCGCCGAAGGCGGGAGGCATCTAAAAAAGGGCATAATAATGCCCTTTTTCCACTAAATGTATGCAAACGTCCCACTTTGGGGCGCTTTTTGTGGTTTATAGGGGGGACACCTCATCCGCCCTCTTCGGGGGCACCTTCCCCTAAAGGGGAAGGCTTGGGGAGGTCAAATTGGCTGAAGCAAAAGAAAAAGGCTTCCCCTTTAGGGGAAGCTGGCACGGCGAAGCCGTGACTGATGAGGCCGTCCCCCCACAACATTTAAGGAGGAACACACATGAATCGCACACCAAACTACAATCTGAATCAATGGGAGAAATCCGACAAGGTCCTGATGGACGACTTCAACGCGGACAACGCCAAAATCGACGGGGCGCTGAAAGCCGAGGCCGACGCCAGGGCCGCCGGCGATGCCGCCCTGCAAACCGTCCTGGCCGGCAAGGGCAACTGCTCTGTCGGCACGTTCACCTATACCGGCAACGGCACCTGCGGCCAGGATGATCCCACTGTGATTACCTTCCCCAAAATGCCCGCCGCGTTTATTATCATCGGCGACTGCCTGCTGGTCGCGCAAGGCGGGTCGTCAACGGGCATCTGCCTCTACTCCGGATCGTCCTACGCCATCCTCAGCACCTTCGGGGGGATGAGCTGGTCCGGCTGTACCGCCTACCTGCGAAACGGTAACGGCCCCCCCGCTCAGGCAAACTCAGCCACCACCTATACGGTCATCGCGTTCTATCCGGAGAGCTGAACAAAAGCCCCCCGGGCTTGCGCCCGGGGGGATAAACCTTAATCGCTTGGACTTAGTCTGCGTCCTTCAAGGTGACAGTCAATGTTGCCGTCCCAGTTCCGGCACTCGGGGCACCGGAAACGGTAAACGTGATGTCCTTCTTGTTGGCGTCGGCCGAATCAAAAGCGGCATCGTTCGCCATGACATCTTCAAGCTCGGCAACAGTGATACCAGCCACATCGAATGCACCGGTAGCATCCACAGCGCCCGCAGTCTTTGTTCCAGCATCAGCGGTTGTGGCAATGGTAATCACCACAGTATCGGTAGCCTTTACAAACGTATCACTACCAATCTTAGTACCACCGCTCTTCAGCGTGGCAGTAATGTCCTTGCCGTTGAAGGCGTCACCTGTGTCAGCAGAGGGCAGGGCGGTACTTGCAGTGTTGGTAACATCGTTCTCCACTACCAACTTCGCATACTTGTCGGCCTTCAGCTCGGCATTGTCAGTCATCTCGAAAGTACCCCACGCTGTAGCAATATCAGCGGCGGTCGCATTCGCCTGCATCTGCTTGGCCTCATCCACGTAAGGATTGTAGAGGTAGTGAGTTGCAGCCTGATCGCCGGTCTTAGGCGTGACCTTCACATCAGCGCCCAGAGGCACAGCAATGGTCTCGCCGCCGGCTCCGGCAGTCTTACCAGCTTCAGCCGCAATACCCAGATCCGCCTTCGCATCCCATTCGGCTTTCCATCCCTCAGGCAGCTTTAGGTTACGGGTTACGCGCTTCACCTGGACATCAGCCTCGGCATAGCCGTCGCCGGTGCCCTTTTTCTCCAGGCTCAGGGGGAGCAGGGTCTTGGAGGTGTCAACCACATAGCCCTCGGGCAGGTAATCGGTCAGGTCGGCGGCCTCCAGAACGAGGCGGCCAGTGCTGGAAGCGGCCTTCTTCAGAGGCATAGCCTTCTTGGGGGCCTTATTACCGGTCTTGTGGTCAACATCGGTGTAGAAGTTGACGTAAATCTCGACCCCTTCGCCGGTCTCACCCTCGCCGGGGTTACGGTCCTTGTCGCCGGTGTCAATGCCAGTCGCGTTCCAGTCGTGGATGACAACCACGGTGGCGCGGCCGTCAACCAGGATGGCGCTGATCTTGAACTGGTAGGTCCCGGCGGTCTCGTCATAGTTGAGGTCGCCCAGGAAGCCTTCCAGGTCGGCGGTGCCGGAGCCGTAGCTCTCGGTGGTCTTGCCGTTGTTGCTCTGGATCAGCACGGACTTGACGTCCTTGTGGACATAGAAGCCCTTGCTGGCGGCGGTGTCCACATACAGGGTGCTGCCCTTCAGGCTGGGGGCGTTGTTCTCACCCATGGCGGCCTTCGCGGTCGAGGTGCTGCCGTAACCGGTGGTGGTGTCGGCAGTCATGCTCTTGTCGGCGCCGGTCTCGTCTTCCTTGTTGCCCCAGACCTCTTCGTAGAGGACGGTCTTGCTGTTGTCCTCCATGGTCTTCTCCAGGAACTCGATGTGGTTGACGAACTCGCCCTTGACATTGTTCGCAACGTAGGACTCACTCAGAGCGGGACCGTCCACCTGGTTGACGGTTCCCGAGCTCTTACCGACGTTCTTGCCTGCGTCATTGAAGTAGGCGTACTCAACGTCCTTCACGGTGCCGTCGGCCTTGTAGGTGACCTCATACCAGGTGTTGGCGTACATCCGGTAGATGCTGTTGGCGGGATTGACCTTGTCGCCGTTCTGGGTCAGCAGGATCTCCTCGCCGTTGGAGATGACGTAGCGGGTCCAGGTCCAGTCGTCGCTGGAGCTGTTGTAGCGCTCGCTCTCCACAGAGCCCTTGTGAGAGTACACCAGGTTCTTGCTGGCGCCGCTGTCCTCGCCCAGGATCACGGCGGCGATGACGTAGCCGTCGTTGTCAAACAGGGTGTAGATGTAGCCGGGATAGGCCTTGGCGGTGCTGCCGGTTCTGGCCGCATTCTTGATGGCGGTCGTGTCGGCGAGGGTCTCAATCTTCACGTTGTCAACGCCGGTGCCCATGCTGTCCACGCCGCTGATCACGATGACGGGGGACTCCTCAGCAAGAGTCGCGTTGGCGGTGTTAGCACCGACCGTCGAGCTGTTGGGAATCGGGAACTCCTTATAAATCTTGTTCTTGGAGGTAACTTCCTTCACCTCGGCCATGATATAGACGGAGTTGTCGTTGCCGTAGACGTACTTGTTGGTGTCGCCCTTCAGGGAGACGTGCTTGGTGTCGATGCTCTTGCTGGCGGCGTTGCTGGTCAGGTCGGCGAACTGGCCGGCCTTGGCGGGCTTGTTGCCAGTAGTGCTGTTGTAGTCGCCCACCTCAGTCAGGGTGTAGACGCCGTCCTTGTCCACGGTGTAGGTACACCAGGTGTTCCACAGGGCGTGGCCCTGGAAGCGGCCCTTGGTGGTGGTCGCACCGCCGTCAGCAGTGGAACCGGCCTTGTGGACGGTCTCGCCGTAGACGTCGGTCACGGCGCGGCTGTCGGTCATGTTCATCCGGAAATTGACGAAGGTACCGTCGGTCAGGATGCCGGCCGCGTCAGAGGTCTTGGCGTTCAGGTTGCTGCTGCCCTGGTCGATGCCGGTGAGGAAGATGTAATTCTTCACGGCGTCAACCACTTCGATACCGATCAGGTAGCCGTAGGGGTCCAGATACAGGTTGTAGCTGGTATCCTTCAGCTGCTGGGTGGCGCTGGCACCGGTGTAGTCGTCCAGCACGTCGGGATCGTAGTCGATGGTGGTGTCGTACTCGTACTTGGTTCCGTCATTGATGACGTACTTGTTCTTGGAGAACTCGCTCAGGGTAGCAGCAGAGATGACCTGGGGCTCAACCACAGTGATGATCTCGCCGTTGGACTCGGTGACCAGGACGATGTCGTCCTTCTTCATGGTCTCGGCAACCGCAAAGTCCTCGCCGGCGATCTTCAGGGGCTCGTACTGCTTGCCAGCCTGCGCAGCAGCATACGCGCCAGTGGTGTAATCCTTGTGGTAAACATCGCTATCGCCGCCGCCGGTCCTCGACTTCTCAAGGCCGTAGACGTCCAGGCTGACCTCGTCCCGCTTCTCGTTGTAGTCGGAGGTGGCCTTGGCCAGGTAGGTGTTGATCACAGAGACCCAAACCCGGCCGCGGGTCAGGCCGTTGTTCAGCAGGGTGGCGTCGGGGTCCACAAAGACCTGGGTCAGCACGCCCTTGCCGGTCCGGCCCACGCCGGTCTTGTTGGTCCGGGTCATGTTGTTCTCGGTGAAGTAGGACTGCGCATTGGCACCCTTCAGCACGGTCTCATGCACGGTGGTGCCGGTCTTGCCGTCGATATCCACACCGTCGATGGTGATGACAAAGTCGTAATCCTTAATGGTGTCGGAGCCCAGCAGGTCGTACAGGTCCTTGCCCTGGACCTCAACGGTCCACTCCTGCTTCAGCAGCTCCTTCTTCATGTAGGTGCCGATTTCCTTGCCGTCGTACTCCCACATACGGGAGGGCCGGCCGAAATCGTCCTTGCGGCCGTCATACAGCTTCAGGTCGCCGTTGTACAGGCGCTCGCCCAGCTCCACGATGTAGCCTTCGTTGGTGGAGCCGATGGAGGTGGCCCGCAGGGCGCTGATGGCCCGGGCGAAGTCCTTGTTGCTGGTGACGCTCACGTAGTTGACCTTACCGGTGGTAGCCAGCACGGTGCCGTCGGGATTCAGGAAGGTGGTGGTGTTGCCGTCGGGCTCCACAACCGCGCTCTGCAGGGCGTTCAGAACCATCTGAGCCACCTGGTCACGGGTCATGGGGGAGTCGGCATTGGCGTCCACGCCGTCAAAGATGCCGATCTTGTTGCCCTGGGTCACGGTGGCCAGAATCCAACCGTCAGCCACATCGTTGGAATACTGGAAGTAGCCCAGTGCCCGCATGAGCATCATGGCGGCCTCCACGGCGGTCACAGAGGAGCCGGGATCGTAGATGCCGTCACCACGGCCGGACAGGATCTTGTTGGCGTAGCAGGCGCCAACGTAACCACGAGCCCAGTCGTAGACGTCGTTAAAGGGACATGCGGCGGAGTAGTAGTTGTAGTCCAGGTTCAGCAGCTTGCCCATGACAA
>CATNCS010000002.1 GCA_950097245.1 uncultured Oscillospiraceae bacterium
CTCCACTTCCATCCAAGCCAGGACGCGCTCTATCTTCGCAGCATCCTTCCTACTCGTTTCGACGGCCCGGACCGTATACCACCAGAAAGTACGCAGATACCGGTAGAGCAGCGGCGCGGCTTTCTTTTCCGCCTGGGTAAAGTGATAGCTGTCTTTTATCAGAAGAAGGTTCTCAAGGAAGGACTGGAGTGCCTTTTCACTGTTCTTCTCTACATAATACATGTTATTTTCCCTCTTGTCGGGGATGTCCTCGTCAAAATTGATCCACAGCTCCCGGAACAAAACATTCAGCGCGGTATCCCTGCCGGAAAGGTTGAAATCCAGCACGCCGGCAAAGCGCATATCAGCGTCCAGCAGAATATTGCCCGGGTTCAAATCGGCCTGAAAGACAGAGACTGGGAGTTGGCTGTACAGCCGCTCCAAAGAGCCGCGATTCGCGAGAAAGCGGGACCATATTCCCTGAAACCGTTGTGCATATTGGGGGAGCTGTTCCTCTATGACCCCCTTGAACTCCAGGGCGCACTCCATGATTTCGTCACAGGGGTCAGAGGGGCAGAACCGCTCCAAAATACACAGACCAGAGGGAAAATCCCCGAAATCCAGTCCCGCCGAACCAACCTCGCAGAGGAACCGGAGGGCGTCGTCATGGTAAATATACCGTCCGTTTTGCAGGATTACCCTTTCTCCAAGCTGGTCTGCCGTCTGAAATCGGGACCGCTCTTCCGCGTACACAACGCAGGCTCTGCCCTCATATTCCACGGTCTCCGCCAGATTCCCATTTTTACCGGCGATGATCTGGGGACAGTAATACCCCATAGCGCTGTAAGCCGCCGCCGTTTTCTGCCAGATCTGTACGCGGCGCGGGGAAGTAAAATCATTACAGGCAATTTTAATGACCAGTCTCTGATCCGCCCACTCCGCGAAGACCGTGCGGCGGAAATCCTCCTCCCCCCGGCTGGTGTCTTTGTATTCCCAGCTGTATGGCGGGTCCTTGTGATAAAGCTGAAATATCTCTGTAAAGTCCATAAAACAGATACACCTCTTTCGTGCTTTGATCGCTCTCCTAGCTCCCGGCACTCTCGTACCTCCCCATCCCGGCCCGGAATACCACGCAGCTCCCTGTGAACAGGAGCAGCCCCACCGCCAGGGTGACGGCTGCCATAGGCACAGGAAGGATGCCGGGTTCCGGTTCCAGAATATCCTTGACGGGCCAAAAGGTGATCCACGCCAGAGGCAGGAGGAAGGTAAACAGGGCCTGAACCCACCGGGGGTAGATGGTAAGGGGGTATATGGACACTCGCTCGAACAGTTCCCCCACCATGTCGGTGAAATTGGCGGGACTCCTGGTCCAGAAGGACATGGAGCCGCAGAACATCCACACCGCCCCCCGGATCAGCGTTCCGCCCGCCAGGGTGCAGAGGATTAGCAGAATATTGCCGCAGCTCGGGGTCAGGTGTACCTTGACACACCCGTAGACGAATACCATCAGGCCGGGGATGATGTCCGTGAAGCCGATGAGATTGAAGTCATCGAACAGAAACTGGAAAATCAGGTTCATAGGCCGCAGCAGAAACCGGTCAAACTCCCCATCGATCATCCAGTAGCCCATGCCCCAGGTCTGGATGAAGAACACCACCGCCAGGCCATGGCTCAGCACCGACATGCCGTACAAAAACGCCAGGCTTTCGTAGCCCCAGCCGCCGATGCTGCCAAACTGGTCCACCACGAACTTGATCGTGGCAAAGCCTATCACCCACTGGATGCAGTTGGCCAGCACATGGCCGATGAGCATAAAGGGGTACTCCAGCCGGGATTGGATGGACTGCCGGATGGATATAGCGGCCACGGAGATGTAATATCTTATCGTTTTCATGCGCTCAGCCTCCTTGAATCAGTATGGCTGCCGCCATTTTCTTTTGCAGTACGTCAAACAGGACCCACAGCGCCGCGCACCAGAACAGCTGGAGCGCCGTGCGGAGCATGATCTCATCCATCGCGTACTGCCCGATGTAGATGCCCAGGGGGAGCTGGTAGATGTTCATAAAGGGCAGCGCCTCCAGCACCTGGCGAAACCCGGCGGGGAAAAACCACAGGGGAAAAATACTGCCGGAGAGCAGCTTCATGATGAAGCCCTTGGCGTTGACCAACGGGCCAAGGGTCAGCGTCTTAAAGGCGCACAGCCCCAGCAGGGCCGCCAGAATCCAGTTGATGAGGTAGCCGATGGCAAAGCTGAACAGAAACAGCAGGAGGTGAACGGCTGACGCGGGCATGGGGAACCCGAACAGGACCGTCCCCACCAGAAGCAGGGGGACGGCCTTCTGGAAGAAGGCGGCGGCGCAGTCACCCAGGTCCTCCGCCAGATAGACGCCGTAGATGTTCACCGGCTTGAGTAGATCCAGGGCCACGCTGCCCGTCCGGACGCTTCGAGCGATCCGGTTCTGGACGCCCATGGTCAGCAGGTTTCCCATAATGACAGAGATGGTGGTGTAGGTGATCATGTCCCGCTGGCTCGCGCCGGACACCGTCTCGGCGCCACTATAGGCGGCGGCCCAGAAGCAGGACATGGCGTACATGATTAGGCACTGGATCAGAATGGTGGAGATCACGTTGAACCGGTAGGCCAGCGCGGTTTGTATTCTGATTTTGGCGACAAATAAGTAGGATTTCATTTTGTGACCTCATACGGCATTAAAATTTTATTCTCGTGTTGTCAAAGCTCTGCGGCTCTGTTATAGTAAACGCACAGTACTCGCAAGAGAAGCTGTAATCCATTTGCGGCAGACGAAAGGAGCGCATGGCTATGATTTGGAAATTCAAGTACGGGCATCCCTTTGAGACGGAGGCCGTGGCCGAACATATAAAAGAGACGGAAGAAGCCCCTCCCCTCGGAACGGTCAGCCTTCAAAACGGCTTTCGCTGGCGGTATGAGCTGGCCAAGGATGATATCGTCTATGGGCTGGGCGAGGCAGTCAGGGGGATCAACAAGCGGGGACATCGCTACATCAGCCATGCCTCGGACGACCCGCACCATATGGAGAGTACACAGTCCCTGTACGGCGCCCACAACTTCATCGTGATAGCGGGAGAACAAAATTTTGGCCTGTTTGTGGATCATCCCGCCAAGGTCACCTTTGATATCGGCTATACATGTTCCGATATTTTGGAGATCAGCTGCCAGGAGGCAGATCTGTACTTCTATATGATAGATGGGGAAACACCCTATACGGTGGTGAAGCAGTTCCGGAAAATCATCGGGAGGAGCTATATTCCTCCTAAATTCGCCTTTGGATTCGGGCAAAGCCGGTGGGGCTACCGGACAAAGGAGGATTTCCGGCGGGTCGCGGACGGATACCGCGCAAATCACATTCCCATTGATATGCTCTACATGGATATCGACTATATGCAGGATTTTAAGGATTTCACCATAAACGGAGAGGAATTTGTGGATTTCCCCGCATTTGTCAAGGAAATGAAGGAGCGAAACATCAGACTGATCCCCATTATCGACGCGGGAGTCAAGGTAGAGAAAGGTTATCCGGTCTATGAGGAGGGGGTCAAAAACGGATATTTCTGCAAAAGGGCGGACGGCAGCGATTTTGTGGCGGCGGTATGGCCGGGAGATACTCACTTTCCGGACGTCTTGAATCCGGAGGCCAGGCGCTGGTTCGGCAGTTGCTACCGTTCCCTCATTGAACAGGGTATCGAGGGCTTCTGGAACGATATGAACGAGCCCGCAATCTTTTATACGCCGGAGGGGCTGGAGGCGGCATCCCGGCTGATGCGGGAATATATGGAGGATGAGACGGGCGCGGTATCCATGTTTCAGGTCCGAGAGGCGTTGACAGGGCTTCAGAATCATCAGGATTATTACAAGGCTTTCTATCATCAGGTAGACGGCCGCATGGTCCGCCATGATAAGGTACATAATCTGTTTGGCTATAATATGACCCGGGCGGCGGACGAGGGCTTTGAGCGGATTGCTCCAGACAAGCGGTTTCTGCTGTTTTCCCGCTCCTCCTACATTGGAATGCACCGCTGCGGTGGGATCTGGACCGGAGACAACAAGTCCTGGTGGAGCCATATCCTGCTGAATCTGCAAATGATGCCAGCTCTGAATATGTGCGGCTTTTTGTACACAGGAGCGGATCTGGGCGGCTTTGGCGACCACACGACCCGGGACCTTCTGCTGCGCTGGCTGGCTTTCGGTGTGTTCACGCCGCTGATGCGGAATCACTCCGCCATCGACACAAGGGAGCAGGAGTGCTATCAATTTGAGGGTGTGGAGGATTTCCGCCACATTGTGGGGGTCCGCTACCGTTTGCTGCCCTATCTTTACAGCGAATATATGAAAGCGGCCCTCTCGGACGATCTGTATTTCAAGCCGCTGGCCTTTGAGTATCCACGGGACACGTTCGCTCCCCGGGTGGAGGACCAGCTGATGCTGGGCGGGGAGATCATGATCACCCCCGTCTATACCCAGAACGCGAAGGGACGGTATGTCTATCTGCCGGAAGAAATGCGGTTCGTCAAGTTCATGCCCGACGGCTCCATCCATCAAGAGACGTTGTCTCCGGGGCACCACTACGTGGAAATTGCCTTGAATGAAGTGCCTCTGTTTATTCGCTCCGGGAAATGTATCCCAGTTGCCAAGGCGGCCGAATGCGTGGCGGAGCTTCAGACAGACGCCCTTGAACTGCTGGGGTATCCAGGTGCTGAATATCTGCTGTATGACGATGACGGAACGTATAAGGACTATGATGATCCGGCAAACAGAAGGCTGTTGAAAAAAATGCCATAAAAAGGGCTGCTCCGATCAGAGCGGGACAAGCGGATCTCACCGCCTGTCCCGCTCCCCGTTTGGGCAGATTACGATGCCAAATACGCAATATACTGGACAACGGCGGGAAGCCGGGGGCTGTTGCCCACCACGCCCAGATATACAGGCTCCGAGAAGCCGGCACCCTGAAACAGGGGGAACTGGGAGAGGTCGAGCCCGTTTACGACCTCCTCCGTCACCGCCCTGTACTGCTCCGTCTGGTTGAGGGTGTATTCAATGGAGTTGTCCTCCAGGATCACAGTGTTCACGGCCAGGTGAGGCTCCAGACGGCGGTACAGGGCGCCGTCCGAAGTGAGCAGGCCGGACAGGTCAAGGAGATAGCCCCTCTGGGAAAAAATATCATACCCCTCCTGGTTCATCAGGACGACGTCCATCTGCTCCGCATTGATGGCGGCCATGAGCTTCAGGCTGGATGCGTACTGATATTCGTGGTCCTCGGGAGCGGGGTCGTCCGACAAATAGAGCCCCCGGGACAGGTCGATCTCAGCCCGTTTGGGATCGGCCCCGCTGGTGGAGAGAAATCCCCCGGTCAGCCGGGCTTCCAGCTCATCCCCAACAGAAATATTGATGTGGGCCGTGTACAAAATAACTTCTTTTTTTGTGATTTGCCGGTACGCCGCGGAGCATACCAGATACAGTGCGATAAGACCTAGCAGGATCGGAAGCTTAAAGTAGGTAAAGATATACTCCGTTTTGCCAGCCAGGCTCATTTTTTGAAAGGCCGCCCTCCGGGCGGCCGTTTCCTCTTTTGTAAGACTCATATGTCCCCACCAGCCTCCGGGGCGCCCTCCTCCTCCGGATCATAGGCGCAGGCGCGCAGCACGTTGTTCATCAGATAGGCGCTGAGCAGGGCGCACAGGCCCTCGCCGAAGATGATCAGCGGGGTAAATACGCTGACCACCAGAAAGAACATGGCAAAATGTACCGCGAACACCAGAATGGTGCAGAAGAGATAGTGGGTCCCAATGAAAAAGGAATTTTTCAGCATGGCCCAGTTGGTGTTGGAGACGCTGGCCACCAGGGGAAAGACAAACAGCAAAACGATGGTGTAAGCCACCGCCGCGGCGATCACCAGGGCCAGGATCAAGGTCCACAGAACGGCGGCGGCGCCGGTGGAGGAGGCGCGGAGATGGTACACGATGTATCCGTCGCTGGCAAGCAGCCCGCCAACGGCCAGCAGGATCAGCCACAGGACGGTGGACTGGCGGAAATTTTCCCGGAAGGAGCGGAAGAACATGCGGGTCAAGGCGTGGTCCTCCCCCCGGACGATTTTCAGGGAGGTGTAGTACAGCGCCGTGGTGGACGCCCCAATGGTAACGATGGGGATGCAGCAGAGGAACCAGAGGATATTCAGGCAGCAGCTGTAGCACAGCTTCATCATCAGCTGGCCAAAGGGACTGTCGTAGGAAAGAAATTTCATTTCACTTCCTCCTTCACGGTCAGCTTTGTGGAATCCCGGCAGATCAGCTCAGTAGCCGTATAGACGGTCCGGTAGTCCAGATAGGGCTCTTTCATTCTGGACAGCAAGAGATGGAGGGCGGTAAAGGCCATGATCTGGGTGTGGATGTGGACGGTGGTCAGCGCCGGGGTCATGATCCTGGATTCCGGGGCGTCGTCGAACCCGCATAAAAGGATATCGCCTGGGACCGATTTGCCCAGCTTGCGCAGCGCCTGCATGGTGTCCACGGCGATAAAGTCGTTGGCGCAGAGAAACACCTCCGGCAGCTCCGGCAGGGCGGAGAGGGGGACATCCATATCCGTGGAATGCCGCTTGATACAGAACGCCTCGTCCACGGGGACGCCGGCCAGGGTCATAGCGGAACGGAAGGCGACATAGCGCTCAAAAAAGGACTGGCAGTGCTCATAATCGCCAATAAAGCCGATTTTCCGGATGCCCTTCCCCAATAAATCATGGACCAGCTTGGTAATCCCGGTGGTATTGTCCATCAGCAGCTGGTCGGCGGGGAGAGAATCGCCATACCGCTTATGGGGGCCGTCCACGAACAGCACAGGCAGTCCCAGCGTGCAGACCATCTCGTCATAGGCCCGGTCAAACATCTCTATGCACATGATGGCGCTGGCCCGTTCCGGGTCGAATGTGGCCGGGGGGGTGTGCTGGGCCAGATTCTCCCGGTCCACCTTATAAATATTTAACGAATAGCCCAGCTGAGACAGCTCCTGCTTGAACCGGTCCAGCATGGGAATGGCGAAGTGGTTGGACAGCAGGGAGAGGTTTGCGGTGAACACGGCAATTTCGCTGGCCGCGGCGGGGGGCTCAGAGTCCCCGGAGGGAACAAACCTGCTGTTTCCTGAGAGGGCGGCCACATAGGAGAATTGCTTATAGCCCATTTCCACCGCTTTCTGGAGAATTTTTTCCCTTGTCGCCTCCGCCAGACCGTCAGAGTTGTTGATTGCCTTAGACACGGTGTTTCGTGAAACACCCAGGGCGTCCGCAATATCTTGAATGGTGACCCGTTTCACGGAATGCCTCCTCACTTTTGTGCCTTTTCAAGGAACCTTTGATGGAATCGGTTCTCACTGTTCTAAGCCCTGAATTTTCAGGCGCTTCCCCCGCCGGAGACGGGGAAACACGAATCAATCAGAGGTTCCTCAATTTTGTTTTGCACATCGTACCACAGATAGGTGCAAATGTCAAGTTCGAGATTGTGCGAATGACAATATCAATTGTCACAATATTTGCCCCAAAAATTCTACACTGCAAATACAATAATACAGTTGACATATGCAAAGTATCGTGCTAATGTAAACTTACCAAATCCAAGAAATGCGCAAATGCATATATATAAATTCTGATAGTGCATTTGCTCATTTACGGAAGAGGAAAAAACAGAAGGAGGAACATCTATGAGCAAGCCCCAGACAAGCGCTGTTGTCCCAACGGGCGGAAACACCAAGCTGCACAACTCTCTGGTGTACATCCGGCAGCACTGGCAGCTGTACGCATTATTTATCATGCCTGCCTTTGTGCTGACGATCGTTTTCCGCTACATCCCCATGGGCGGCATCGCCATTGCGTTCATGGACTACAACCCCTTCGCTGGCATCTTTGGCAGCGAATTTGTGGGGATGTATCACTTTGAGCGCTTCCTGACGTCCCCGGATTTCCTGAGCTACCTGGCCAATACCCTGAAGCTGAGCGTGTTCGGCCTGCTGTGGGGGTTTCCAGCCCCCATCCTGCTAGCCTTCCTGCTCAACCGCATTCTGAGCAAGAGCAGGAAGCAAAAGATCCAGCTGGTGCTGTATATGCCCAACTTCATCTCTGTCATCGTGCTGTGCGGTATTGTGCGGATTCTTCTGTCTCCCACGGGCATGATCAATATGCTTTTGGGTACCAACTATAACTTTATGACCATGCCGGAGGCATTCCGAACCATCTATATTGCCAGCGGAATCTGGCAGGGCGCAGGCTGGGCCTCCATTATTTATACAGCCGCCCTCTCCAACGCCAGCAAGGACCTGAAGGAGGCTGCCATCCTGGACGGCGCCAACATCATCCAGCAGATCAAGGCGGTGGAGTGGCCTGCCATCAAGGATACAGTGCTGATCCAGTTCATCATGTCGGTGGGCAACATTATGAGCATCGGCTTTGAGAAGGCCTACGCCCTCCAGACCGACCTGAATATGGCCTCCTCCGAGATCATCTCCACCTATGTGTATAAGCAGGGCCTGATCAACGGCGACTACAGCTTCTCCACCGCCGTGGGCCTGTTCAATACCGTCATCAACGTGATCCTCCTGATCTCCATGAATGCCGTTGTCAAGAAAATGAACGACGGCAAGGGCATTTGACAGAAAGGGGAGAGAATGTGTGAAGCATAAAAAAAGCAGCGCCTTTGCCCGGCAGTCCGCCGGCGACAGGGCCCTCTTGATCGTCGCGTATACCATCCTCGGTCTGTTTCTGGCCGCCATCATTTTCCCCATCATCTACATTATTCTTTCGTCCTTCATCGACCCCATCACCCTCCAGAACAAGGGCGTGACCTTCGACTTCAGCAAGTGGACGCTGATGGCCTATGAGCGGGTGCTGGGCAACGCCCAGATCTGGGTGGGCTTTAAGAACGCCCTGCTCTACTCCATCGAAGCCACCATCCTGGGCGGGGTCGTCACCCTGTTGGCCGCCTACCCCATGTCCCGGCCCGATTTCCGAGGCAGAGGCTTCTTCAATGTGATCTTCGTCATCACCATGTTCTTCGGCGGCGGCCTGATCCCCACCTACCTGCTGATCGACGACCTTAACCTGCTGGACAACCCCTTGGCCATCCTGCTGCCCTGCGCCTTCAACGTGTGGAACATGATTATTGCCCGCACCTACTACCAGGGCATCCCCCGGGACCTCCAGGAGGCGGCGGACATTGACGGAGCCACCGAAATGGCCTACTTTTTCAAGATCCTGATCCCCGTCTGCACCCCCATCATCGCCACCATCTCCATGTGGAACTTCGTGGGCATGTGGAACAGCTACTTTGACGCCATGATCTACCTGAAGGACCCCGCTAAGCAGCCTTTGCAGCTGGTCCTCCGTTCCATCCTGATCCAGAGCCAGCCTGAGGCCGGTATGGTCTCCGATATCCAGAGCACCGCCGAGCGGGCCCAGCTGGCCGAGCTGCTCAAGTACGCCACCATCATTATTTCCAGCATTCCCCTGATGATCATGTATCCCTTCTTCCAAAAGTACTTCGATAACGGCATTATGGCCGGTGCAGTGAAGGGATAAGGCCCCTTTTTCAAGAAACGTAAAGCGTGCCAACCACAACTATCATAAAAAGGAGAATCGATATGAAAAAGTTCTTTCGCAGGAGCATCTCCCTCGCCCTGGCGCTGGTCATGGCTACAGGTCTGCTGGCAAGCTGCGGCGGCGGCAACAAGCTGGGCGGAAACAGCAAGGGCCTGGAGGTAGACCCCGCCGAGGTGGCCATGCCCCTGGCGGAAAAGGCCACCATCAAGGGCCTGACCCAGTTCCCCGCCGGCACCGAGTCCGACCCCAACAACCGCACCATCTTCAAGCGCCTGGAGGAGCAGACCAACGTCCATGTGGAGTGGCGGGCCATTCAGAAAGACCAGTGGGGCGACACCATCCAGCTGGAGATGTCCAACGCCAAGACCCTGCCCGATTTCGTGTTCGACGCAGGCTTTGGCGAGGTCGATCTGCTGAAGTACTCCAAGCAGGGCGTTATCATCCCCCTGGAGGACTATATTGACAAGTATATGCCCAACCTGAAAAAGGTCTTTGAGCAGGTGCCTGAGTATGAGGCCATGTGCAGGGACTCGGAGGGCCACATCTGGGGCCTGCCCTGGATCGAGCAGCTGGGCTACCACAACACCGCCATCCAGCTGCTGGGCAACATGCCCTTCATCAACACCGCGTGGCTGGACTTCCTGGGCCTGGAGATGCCCACCACCGTGGACGAGTTCGAGGCTGTCCTCATTGCCTTCCGTGACAACGCCGCTGCCCTGAAAGCCCAGTTCAACATCGACGGCGACATCATCCCCATGTCCTGCATCGTCAACGACGGCGGCCAGGACCCCTTCATCCTCATCAACGGCTTTGGCGAGGGCTACGGCGACCCCGACGCCGGGAAGCACCTGGCCGTGACCGACGAGGGCAAGGTGGTCAGCGTGGCCACCTCCGAGGGCTTCAAGAAGGGCACCGCCTGGCTGCACAAGCTGTATGAGGAGAAGCTCATCGACGTGGAAGCCTTCACCCAGGACTGGTCCACCTACGTGGCCAAGGGCAAGAGCGGCCGCTACGGTGTCTGCTTCACCTGGGACGTGGGTAATGTCGCCCCCTCCCTGGAGGGCTGGGCGCCCCTGCCCATGCTGAAGGCTGACACCGTGAACCTCACTCCCGCCACCGCCTCCTACACCTCCGGCTTCCAGCGCGGCCGCTGCGTTGTCACCTCCGTGGCCGAGAATCCCGCCCTGGTCTGCGCCTGGCTGGACCAGATGTACGCTCCCCTCCAGTCCCCCCAGAACAACTGGGGCACCTATGGCGAGGATGACGGCTTCGACATCTTCACCATGGGCACCAATGCCAAGGGCGAGCCCATGCTCCAGCACGCCCCTCTGGGCGACAAGTCCCCCGTGGAGGTCCGGGAGGCCGAGAGCGTCAACGGCCCTCTGGCCATCCTGGACAGCTACTACGGCGAGTACGTCACTCTGCCCGATGACGCCGCTTACCGCCTGGACTGGATCAAGGAGATCTACACCCCCGTCTGCACCGCCAAGTACTGCCTGCCCAGCTTCTTCATGACTCAGGAGGACTCCGTGACCGATTCCAACCTGGGCGCCGATATCGGCAAGTGCATCAACGAGTTCAAGGCCCGCGCCGTCCTGGAGGGCTTCTCCGACGCCGACTGGGATCAGTTCCAGGCCGACCTCCAGTCCTATAAGCTGGACGAGTATGTGGCCCTGTATCAGAAGTATTTCGACGCCTATCTGGAGGCCCAGAAGTAAACGTTCCCAGGCAGAGAGCTGCCGTTCCTACGTTCCCCCGTCCCTCCCTGTGGGGGCGGGGGCGTTTTAAAAAGGTCAGAATAAAACGCCCTCTATGGCGGGCGTGTGCAATGATGGAGGTTCCTATGAGCAGTAACATTTTAAGGGAAGCGCGGAGACATGAGGAGATCGCGGAGCAGCTGATCCCGCCCCAGGCCCGCCCCTCGTTCCACCTGTCTTCCCGGGTGGGATGGATGAACGATCCCAACGGCTTTTCCTATTACCAGGGGAAATACCACCTGTTTTATCAGTATTACCCCTACGAATCCAAATGGGGCCCCATGCACTGGGGGCACGCGGTCAGTGAGGACCTGCTCCACTGGGAGTATCTCCCGGCCGCCCTGGCCCCGGATACGCCGGCAGACAAGGACGGGTGCTTTTCCGGCAGCGCGGTGGAGCTGGCTGACGGCCGGCAGCTGCTGATGTATACGGGTGTCTCCGCCGGGCCCAAGCTGCCGGACGGGACCAGTGACGACAGGCAGACCCAGTGCGTCGCGGTGGGAGACGGCGTGAACTATGAGAAGTACCCCGGCAATCCGGTCCTGACCGGCGAGGACATCCCCGAGGGCGGCAGCAAGGTGGATTTCCGGGACCCGAAAATCTGGCGGGAGGCGGATGGGACCTACCGCTGCGTGGCGGGGAACCGCCCGGCCGACGGCAGCGGCCAGATCCTCCTTTACTCCAGCCCGGACGGGTTCCACTGGAAGTTCGAGAGTGTGCTGGCCGAAAACAAAAACAGGTTCGGCCTGATGTGGGAGTGCCCGGACTTCTTCCAGCTGGACGGGAAATATGTCCTTCTGACCAGCCCCCAGGATATGCTGCCCAGTGGGTTCGAGTACCACAACGGCAACGGGACCCTGTGCCTGATTGGCAGCTTTGATGAGCAGAGCAAGACCTTCCAGGAGGAGCGCGACCAGGCCATTGACTACGGCATCGACTTCTACGCCCCCCAGACCCTGCTGGCCCCCGATGGCCGGCGGATCATGATCGCCTGGATGCAGAACTGGGACACCCTGTCCATCGCATCCCTGAAAGCCCCCTGGTTTGGACAGATGACGGTGCCCAGGGAGCTGTCCATCAAAAATGGCCGGCTGTATCAGTGTCCGGTCCGTGAGCTGGACGGGCTACGGAGCGGACGTGTCTCCTATCAAAATGTAGACTTCCAGGGAGAGCTGACCCTGGAAGGGATCAAGGGCCGAAAGGTTGACGTCACCATCACCCTGAGGCCCGGCGATGAGGAACATATTTATAAAAAATTCTCCGTCTGGTTCGGGCAGGACGATACTTACCATACAGCGATCAGCTTCCGGCCCTATGAGTCCGTTCTGAAAATCGACCGCAAATTCTCCGGCTCACGCCGGGCCATCATCCACCAGCGGAGGTGTAAGGTCCCCCAAAACGGGGGGAATATCACCTTCCGTATGATCCTGGACCGCTTCAGCGTAGAGATTTTTGTCAATCACGGCGAGCAGACCCTGTCGGCGACCATGTATACCGATCTGTCCGCCGACGGCTTTCGGTTCTTTGCTGACGGGGAGGTCACCATGGACATTGAAAAGTACGATCTGGACGGGGAATAGGAGGCAGAAATGAATCGAAAATTCGACGTTGTGGCCCTTGGAGAGCTGCTGATCGACTTTACGCAGAATGGAGTCAGCGAACAGGGAAATCCGCTGCTGGAGGCCAACCCCGGCGGCGCGCCCTGCAATGTGCTGGCCATGCTGCAAAAGCTGGGGAAGGCCACCGCCTTTGTGGGCAAGGTGGGGGAGGATATGTTTGGCCGCCAGCTCCGCGGGGTGGTGGAACAGGCCGGCATCGACCTGACAAATCTGGTGATGGACCCTGCCGCCCACACGACCCTGGCCTTTGTGCAGACCTTCGCCAACGGCGACCGGGATTTCTCCTTCTACCGCGACCCCGGCGCTGATATGCTGCTTACCGCCGATGAGGTGCCGGAGGATGTGATCGCCAATAGCCGCGTCTTCCACTTCGGCACTCTGTCCATGACCCATCCCGGCGTGCGCGAGGCCACCAAAAAGGCAGTGGCCTGCGCAAAAGACGCCGGAGCTCTGGTGTCCTTTGACCCCAACCTCCGCCCGCCCCTGTGGGCCGGTCTGGAGGATGCCCGGGCGCAGATCGCCTGGGGGCTGGGGCAATGCGACGTGCTGAAGATTGCCGACAATGAGCTGGAGTTTATGACCGGCCAGACGGACTTTGACAAGGGCGCCGCTGTCCTTCAGGCGGAGTACCCCAACATCCGCATTTTGAACGTCACCGCCGGGGCAGAGGGCAGCTGCTCCTACTACGGAGGCAGGCGGGTGTTTGTTCCCGCCGTCAAGCTGGGCGGCACCATTGAGACCACCGGCGCGGGGGACACCTTCTGCGCCTGCGTGCTGAACTTTGTTCTGGAACACGGCACAGAAAATTTGACAGAAGCGGATCTGACCGACATGCTGCGCTTCGCTAACGCCGCCGCTTATCTTGTCACCACCAGAAAGGGAGCAATCCGCTCCATGCCAGAACAGGCAGAGGTGGAAGCTCTTATGAGCGGAGATGGAGGTGGTCTGTGATGCGGAAGGAAAAAGCTGGAATGAATATTGGGGCTGCACCAATCTGCTTGGTATTGTTTTTATTGACCATTTTTTTATTCAGCGGCTGCGGACAAAATTCCAATGGAGACGGCAGCTTTGCCGACCCTGGAAATGACAAAGATTTTTCCCAACTGACTACGCCGGAGCAGCAGGAGGCGGCTTACAACTATCGGGCTTATTTCCGGCCCGCCCTGGATGGAGGCGAGCAGCCCTATGTGGGGGACACTATGCCCTTCTATGAGGACGGCGTCTATTACATCTACTACCTGAAGGATAAGGGCGATTCCCGCAACCATTCCCTCTATCTGGCCACCACCACGGATTTTGTCCGCTACATCGAATATGACGAGGCGATTCTGGAGTCTACCCCGGGCGCTCAGGATGACTGGATCGGCACTGGCTCCGTGGTAAAGGTGGGTGAGAAATACTATTTGTTCTACACCGGCCACACCGATGGGCCCATGGAGTTTAAAGAAAAAATTCTGGTGGCGGAGGGGGACAGCCCCTTGGCTTTTACAAAGCTGCCGGACTGGGAACTGATCCCGCCCGAGGAACTGGGCCAGAAGCGGGACTTCCGCGACCCCCAGGCCTACTACGATCCTGACAGCGGGAGTATCACCCTGACGGTAACCGCCGCTCAAGACGGCGTGGCCCGGATCTTGAAGTTTACTCTGAGCGCCGACCTGCAGACCAGCACCTATGACGGCATCATCTTTTCCGACCCTACCGAAAGCTTTTGGAACCTGGAGTGCAGCGATACCTTCCGCCTGGGTGACACTTGGTACCTCACCTACTCGGGCCAGGACGATACGCTCTGGTTCACCAGTTCCGACACCCCCTACGGCCCCTACGGAGAGGCCAAGCGCCTGGACGGCAAGCTGTTCTACGCCGCCAAGCATGTGGAGGATGGAGAAAATTCCTACATGGTGGGCTGGGCCCGCCGGTCTGAGGTGATGTTTTCCACCATGGGCGTTACCGACTGGGCGGGCAATCTGGCGGTGCAGAAAATCATTCAGAAAGAAAACGGGGATTTGGCGCTGGCGCCGGTGGATTCTGTCGCGGAAGGCTTTACCGCCCGCCGATTGCTGGCAGTAAAGAAACCAGAGGTGCTTGTGAAGGCTAAGGATTCCTACGTCTATATGGATACCTTTACCTGCTATGAGAGCTTTCTGATCCAAGGCGAGTTCTGTTATGAGAAAGAGGGCATATTCGGCCTGAGCTTTGACTTTGACGGCAACCCCGGATTAAACAAGTTCATTGCGGTCAATCCCGCTGAACATAAACTCCAGCTTTGGTTCAATGAGGGTGACACCCTAATCACTGAGACGGCAGCGGAGCTCCAGCCGGGTGAGATTTATTCCTTCACCTACATTCAGGAGGGCTCTGTAGGTATCTTCTACATTGACGGCGTGGCGGCCCTGACTGTCCGCCTGTATGGTGCCAGCGGCAAGCCGATTCAATTGTTTGCGAAAGAAAATAGCGTACAGTTCATGTCGCTGGAACAGTACACACGGCCTTGATTATTTCTGCTGTTTCTGAATGAGAGAATTAAGCCGAAAGGGGCAACTGCTTGAGACGCTATCTGTATGGCGGCCTGTAGATACTGGGTGGCAAGCTAAGGCTCTGCCCCAATCTCTCTAAGGCGTGGAGTAAGCTGAGCTTATAACCCTGTTGTGGAAGGGACAAAAGTCGGCAGTTACCGTTTCTAAAGGGACAGTAGAGGGCATCAATGTGGCAAAGACCTCTCTTATTACATTGGAGGCTTGGGGGAATGAATATGCTTTTGAAAAGGATCTGGTCTACTTAAAATAAGACATTTGACTGAAACCCAATAAGGGGTGATCCGCATAAAGAGACAGATATTAGTTGTGGATAATGATTTAGCCACATGTCAGAGTATACGAGAAGGCTTACGGGATAGCTTGACAGAGGTGTGCTGCATAACATCTGCGGTGGAAGCACTGACCAGCTATATGAAGCAGGATTATTGTCTGGTTATTCTGGATATCCAACTTGATGATATAGACAGTATGGAACTGCTCAAAACAATGCGGTGTACGAACCACACTCCAATTTTAGTACTTACTGCTCCTTTAACATCGGAGGAAATCATTACGCTTCTCAATGCAGGTGCAGATACTTATCTCGAAAAACCGCTGAATATAGAGGTTTGTTTTGCACAGGCAAACGCCTTGATGCGATTATATATTGATTCAGACATTAATCATGAACAACATCAGCCTCTTATCCGTGGGGCAGAATTGATCGTCAGTCCCCGATACAGACAAGTTATGGTGGATGGTAAACCGCTGGAATTGAGTCGTAAAGAATTTGACTTGCTGCACTGCCTCGCTGCTTATCCTGGTCAGGTATTTTCCCGTGAACAGATTTACAGCCATATCTGGGATGATGAACCCACTGTAGCTGTGGATGAAGCTGTAAAATCACTGATCAAGAAACTCCGAAAGAAGTTGGCCACTGTCGATAAAGACTACATTCAAAATATGCGCGGAGTCGGATATAAATTTGTTTTACAAGATTAAATATGTATAAATCAATATCGGTCAGCAGAATGGCATCCTGTTTAGGGAAATTCTGCTGACTGACTTTTTTGTCGAAATATGCGAAAACAGCCCCGATAAAGCCCCGGTAAAGCCCCGAACACGCCCCTTTTAGTTTCTATACTATCTCCAATGGCAGTATTAAGACAAACGGAGGGATTCAACCACCCCGGCAGGCGGCAGTAAAACTGCCACTTTTCCCCTTGGTGAAGGGAGATAAGCCGTCTGTGTGCCAGCCGTAAACGGAAGGAGTTCCTTCCATCGTATTGAGAATGTCCGCCGGTATGACGTGCCAGGACACACCGCTTACTTGAAAGCATTCAGGCGTCCTTGTCTCAATTTCTCTCGCAGGAATAGAAGGGAGCCGGTTCAAGGATCGACAAAACCTCCGCCTGCCCGATCAGTCACATCGACAAGATATCTCAATGCGTACCAAGCGGCCGAATTTTCACAGCTTTGTGGATTCGGCCGCTCTTTTTATACCTATGGGGTTTATCCCAGGTGTCGTTCTCCGCCAATCACATTTATCGCTTCACAGTACAACAATAAATTTTGATTGGAAAGGAAATTCATTATGAATAACGATATGCGATCCTATGTAATCAACCTGCTGGAAACTTATCAGGAGCGCACGCGGAAGATCGCTCTGCTACACTACGAGTTGGAACACCCCGCCCGTACATCCGAGGCTGAGATAATCAGTGCGATGGCCTTGGGGCATGGTGCTGGCGGCAGCAGTCACACCGAGGGCCACATCTCCGACAAGACCCTCTACATCGCGCTCAACTACCAGAGCAAGGTTGATAAGCTGAACGCTGACACAAAAGAGGAGATTGTGGTGCATCTGGTGGAGCTGGAGCAGAAGCGGCTGGATTACTACATCTCGCTCTTGGAGTCCAGTCAAGCAGAAGTGATACATTTGTCCTATTTTGAGAGGTTATCCCAAGAAAAAGTGGCTGAATCCCTGGATTTATCTATCCGGACAGTCCAAACGTTAAAAGCCAAGGCGTTGAAGACTTTGACGGGGATGTACCAGTACGTCGCAAAACTCAACTAAACCGATTTGCGCGGCTTTTGCGGGAAATTTGCGGCTGTACTTCGCTGTATCTGCCGCTAGAAGGTAGTTGTAATTGCGTTTAATTCTGTGTTATTATTAAGCTGTCAAAAAAGGAAGGCACTCCAGGCCATGTCTGGGGTGCCTTCCCCTATTATTTACAAGGGGGTCATCTTATGCGGGAAAAGATCACAGCAGAACAGTACACGCAAATGAAGGAAACCGACATCCGCTCCGTGGACCCGGCCACAGTGCCGGATATCCGGGACATCCATGTAAACCCAGCGCTTCCGCCGGCCGAGCGAATCCGGGAGGCCGCCCGACAGATGAAGGGCAATCCCTTCGTCTACCGCTGCGGCGGTCTTTTGGTCAAGACCTCCTTTGCCGGAACCCGGCCCCTCCAGGCTGTCCTGGAGGAGTGCCTGGAACATTCTAAATGACAGCGCCGGTAAAACTCGCCCTTTACACAGAGCGAAAAAGCTGATATACTGAATGCGGATCAAATCAGATAAGGTTATTCCATGAGTGCTTTCTGACTGAAAATCCGCATGTTGCGGGGAATGTCAGGAGGTTTTCTCATGGAATTTTTTTGTTACGCCTATGGCCGTCTGTCCAAGGAGGACCTGGACAAAAAGGCGGAAAGCGACAGCATCAAGAATCAGCGCGACCTGATCCACGCCTACATCGACCGTGACCCGGAGCTGCACCTGGTCATGGAGGGCTACGACGATGGCTACACCGGCACCAGCTTTGACCGGCCCCACGTCCGGGAGATGCTGGAGGCGGTGAAGTCCGACAAAGTCAACTGCGTGGTGGTCAAGGACCTGTCCCGGTTTGGACGGGAGTACATCGAGTCGGGCCAGTACATCGAAAAGCTGTCAGTACATCGAAAAGCTGTTCCCGGCCCTGGGAGTGCGTTTTATCGCCATCAATGACAACTACGACACCGCCCACCTGGACAGCTCCAGCAGCCTGATGCTGCCCTTCAAAAATTTGATGAACGACAGCTATTGCCGGGACACCTCCATCAAGATCCGCAGCCACCTGGATGTGAAGCGGCGGAACGGGGAGTTTATCGGCTCCTTCGCTGTCTATGGCTATGCCAAGGACCCGGAGAACAAAAACCGTTTGGTGGTTGACCCGGAGGCGGCTGAGACGGTACGGGAGATTTTTGCCCGTCGTATTGCCGGACAAAGCTGTCAGGCCATTTCGGATGATCTGAACGCACTGGGAGTCTTGTCTCCCATGGAGTACAAGCGGTCTAAGGGGATCAACTTCAAGACCGGCTACCAGGTGCAGAGCAAAGCCAAGTGGAGCGCCCGGGCGGTACTTCGTATTCTGGAAAACGAGGTCTATCTGGGCATTATGACTCAGGGCAAGCGCACCACTCCCAATTACAAGGTCAGGACGGTGGTCGAGCGCCCGCCTGAAGCCTGAATGCGGGTGGAGGGGACCCACGAGGCCATTATCAGTCAGGAGGATTTCCGACTTGCGGCCCGTTTGAAGGGCAAGGATACCCGAAAGGCCCCCGGGGCCAGCGTGGTCTATCCTCTGTCGGGGCTGGTATGCTGCGGGGACTGCAAGAGCAATATGATCCGAAAAACCAGTCTCTATGGCGAAAAGACCTACGGTTATTTTGTCTGCGCTGCCCACTGGGCGGATAAATCGGTATGCTCCACCCACAGCATCAGCGAGACCAAGCTGGAGCAGGCAGTGCTGGAGGGGATCAACTTTCACATCAAGATGGTAGCGGAGCTGCGTGGAGCGCTGGAGGCCATCAGCCGCCGCCCCATGCAGCGGGTGACGCTGGAGCGGATGGACCGCCGGCTGGATACTCTGCGGCAGGAACTGGCCCGAAAACAGGAAATCAGGGACAATCTCTACCGCCGCTATGCCAGCGGTGAGGTATCCAAGGAGGATTTTTACGATTTCAAGCGCATTTTCACCAAGGATTGTGAAGAAGTTGAACAGTCCATTGAGACGCAGCGGCATCAGCTGGATGAAATGCTGGCCAACACCTCCCCGGACAGCCCCTGGATTGAATACTTTCAGCGGTTCGGCCAAATTGACGTGTTGAACCGGGATGTGCTGGTGCGTCTGGTGGAGCGGATTCTGGTCTACGAGGACAGCCGGATTGAGATTGTGTTCCAATATCAGGCACAGTTTGAGCAGGCCAAGGCCGTGGCCTCCTCCTTTGCGGAGGACGATGAACTTCGGGAGGCGGTGTAGGCATGGCGAGGAAAAGCCGAAAGGACCAGATCAGGGCTGCAAACAGTGGACAAGCCCTGTCTGAGCAGAGGCAGACTGCGGCTCCCGCTGAGAAAACCTATGCTACCGTGGGTTACGCCCGCCTGTCCATCCTGGAAACCAGGGATAGGAAGGACAGCGAGGCCCTGCAAAATCAGAAAGCGCTCATTCGGG
This sequence comes from uncultured Oscillospiraceae bacterium, assembly GCA_950097245.1. GTDB lineage: Bacteria > Bacillota > Clostridia > Oscillospirales > Oscillospiraceae > Lawsonibacter. Next base: position 19,978 of record CATNCS010000002.1, read on the forward strand.
AATACATTCAGAGCCAGGGCGACTTAACGCTGCTTTCCATCTACGAGGACAACGGCGAGACCGGGACGAATTTCCAGCGGCCCGGGTTCGAGGCCATGATGGAGGCCATCTGTGCTGGAAAAGCCAACTGCATCGTGGTCAAGGACCTGTCCCGTTTTGGTCGGAATTACATTGAGGCCGGCAACTACCTGGAACACGTATTTCCGGCGATGGGCGTCCGCTTTATCTCCATCGGGGACGGCTACGACAGCGCCGAAAAAATTGGAGGGCGTCAGCAATGCAGGCATTGTCCGCTGGCTGAACAATTCCGGGATTTTGTCCCCCTGCTACTACCGGTACCAGAAAGGCATCCTGATCGACCAGCGGTTCGCCCAGCCCAAGCCCTGGAAGGTGGAAACGGTAAAGAATATCCTGCGCAGCCAAGTCTACCTGGGCCATATGGTACAGGGCCGCCGTCGCTCGGAGTTTTACGCCGGGATACCGGACCGGCTCCTGCCGAAGTCGGAATGGACCATTGTGGAGAATACCCATGAGGCCATCATCAGCCAAGCAGACTTTGACGCTGTACAATCCATTTGTGATTTGAAACAGAAAGAATACCACGCCAATCTGGGAAAGTACGATCACCTGGGAAAGAGCGAAAATATTCTGAAAGGCCTGGTTTACTGCGGCGACTGCGGCCGGCCTATGGTGCGGTATAAGCAGGTGGTCAAAGGGAAAAAGGTGTCCTACCATTACATGTGTCCCAACTACGCCGCTATGCTGGAGCGGAGCGGCTGCGCCTACAAATTCCTGCGGGAGGATATCCTGCTGGACGCCCTGTCCCAGCTGATTGGCAAGGAAATCGAGCAGGCGGTGGATACTGTACGACTGGCCAGACATCTCTCCGCTGGAAAAGAGGGACAAATCACCGCCAGAGCGGCGGAACTCCGGCGGCTGAATCTGGACCTGGAGCGGGCTGAAAACCGAAAAAAGACGGTTATGCAGGATTTTTTGGCCGGAGAGCTGTCCCGCGATGAATATGAGCAGCTGAAGATATGCTGTACCGGAGAGGCCGAGCGGTTGAAAAACCGTATTCTGGCACTCCGGGAGGAGCAGCACTGTCAGTCCGAGACGCTGACCGGGGATAATCCCTGGCTGAAAACCTTTGGAGGTCTCCAACTCCCTGACCGACTGACCAAGGAGCTGGCCCATGGACTGATCCAGCGTATTACGATTTACGAGAACGACCGAATTGAAGTGATTTTCAAGTATAGGGATGAGCGGGAGCAGCTGCTCACCGCGATTAACAAGGAGGTAGTAGCATGACGGCGGCAAAATATATCCGACTGTCCTCCGCTGACGAGGACATCAGGATGGGCGATAAAGCAGAAAGCAACAGTGTGGTTAACCAGCGAAAGCTGCTGGACTGTTATCTTGAAAGCCACCGTGAATTTTCCAACTGCACAATTTTGGAGTTTTTGGACGATGGCCGCAGCGGAACCAACCTGGACCGGCCGGGAATGCGCGCCATGCTGGACGCTGCCCGCCGGCACGAAATCGACTGCATCATTGTGAAGGACTTTTCCCGCTTTGCCAGGGACTACATTGAGTCCGGCCGTTACCTGGAACAGGTTTTCCCGGCCCTGGGCATCCGGTTCATCTCTGTCAACGATTGTTACGACAGCTATGATTTTCCCTACGGCACCGCTGGCAATATCAATAACGGTCTATTAAACTTGATTAACGAAATGTACAGCCGAGACCTATCCCAGAAATCCAAAGCGGCCAAGCGGCTGTACGCCCAGCGGGGCCAGTGTATATCTGCTTATCCGGTCTATGGTTATCTCAAATCCCCGGAGGACAAACGGACTTGGATTCCCGATCCGGAGGCGTCCCCGGTGGTACAGCGGATGTTCAACTGGTATGCAGAGGGACTCACCTCCACGGAAATAGCCAAACGGCTGAATGAGGATGGTATCCCTACGCCAGCCCAGCATAAGAGGGCGCTGGGGTCCAAACGTCAGCCGGAACGCACCGATAATTTCTGGCGGGCCACTACGATTGGAAAAATCCTGCGGGACGAGCGGTACACCGGCAAGCTGGTGGCACTGAAAACCACACTGAGCGAACTGGGGAACATCCACTCAGCCAAGGCAATCGAAAAAGATGATTGGGTCATCGTTCCTGGAGCGTTTGAGGCGATTATCTCTCAGGAAATCTTTGACCAGGTACAAGCAAAGCTTGAAACGGCCAGGCCCACTCGGAAGCTGGGCCCCATGAAACGGAGACTGTTTTCTCGAAAGCTAAGATGCGGCCACTGCGGCGCGGCGTTGATACGCCATGAGATTGCACAGGGCGTCTACTACACCTGCGATGGCAGGGCATGGAACGGAACAGATGACTGCAAAAAAATCCGCCTGTTTGAGACAGACCTGATTCAAGCGGTTCTGGCCTCCATCCGGTTTCAAGCTCAGTTGGCGAAAAAGACAGAGAAGCGCCTTGACCGAAAGGAAAAACAAATCCAGACGGCACAAAATCGTGCTCAGTCAGCCCAGCAGCGTATTCAGAAACAAATCGCTCAGCTGGAGACACGGAAAGCGGAGGCCTATCTGAGCTATGATTTGGGCGAGGTATCGCAGAGCGATTACAAAAACCGCTGCAAAAAGATTGATGCCGCCATTATGGAGCAAAAGCGGCAGCTGGACGCCTTGGAACAGGACAGTGGCAGCATTCTCCCTGATATGGATACTGTCAGCTGTGAGCAGATCAACAGCTTGAAACCGCTCAGTAACTTGCGGACCTTGAATCGGGATATGGTTGAGGTGCTGATTCACTCCATTCAGATCTACAATGGAAATCGGATTGAAATTGCATGGAATTTTAACGAGGACTATATGAAACTTCTTGCGGAGGAGGATACAGCTATGCGGGTATAACAAACAGGCTTGTGGTTGATTTGATCGACAATGTATGTGTGGGGAACGGCTCCTTTCTCCGTTCCCCACACTGCTTAAAATGAGTTGCTTTTTGGTTTTTACAGGACACCTTCACCCGATAGTGTCCAATAAAAACCAAAAAGGAGATTGTTTTATTTCCTCCGAGAAAAATTTTTATAATTTTTTGGTTTTCCCTTGACACTTTCTGATGACGGAGTTTCCGGTACACCAAAACGATAGATGATTTTGTAAAAATGCGTCACTCGTCTCAAGTGCAGATGAGTGACGCGTTTCTATAAATCTATAAAAAATTTAAAACGGAGGAATATGTTATGACAATTCTTGAATCATGTTTGCGGGTAATTGTTCAAGAACACAGCAAAGACTTTACGGAATCTCTTCTCGCCAGAGACATTGATGCGGAAAAACAGAACTGGGATCATGCCACCATGGCATACAACGCACAGGCCGGAGCGGAATTTCTTTCGATCTATGCGCAGAAGGAAGGCCTCCAGTATTTATACGCCATCCTTGACGGGCTCAAGAGAAAAGATTACCTCTCCACAATGGCCTACATCTGCATCACGTCTGAATGCAGTTATCGGCTGCCGCCCTATTGGATTATTCAGCATGCAGTTGACGAAAAATTGCTGGAGGAATATTGTACTTATCTGGAAGAGATGCTGCCCGCTCATATGGATGTATTATCTGATGATGGAAAAATTTAAGCCCCAAAAGTAGTAATAGATTTATCTTGACTTAACTTCCAAAATTCAATAAGCTGTTGATACAAATATCAAAAGATGTGAGGAACAGCAGCATGAGATTTGATATTCCCCCAAAAGCCCAGTATATCCTCCAGGCGCTCACCGGTGCCGGCTATGAGGCCTATCTGGTGGGCGGCTGTGTCCGGGACTTGCTCAGGGGCGTGGAGCCCCACGACTGGGATATTTGCACCTCCGCCCGCCCGGAGGAGACGGAACGCTGTTTTGTCGGCCACCGAATTATCGAAACTGGGCTGAAGCACGGCACTGTCACTGTTTTGGAGGACGGCGAGCCCTACGAGATCACCACCTACCGCACCGAGGGGCCCTACTCCGACAGCCGCCGGCCGGATTTTGTGGAGTTTGTCTCCAGCCTGGAGACCGATCTGGCCCGGCGGGACTTTACCATGAACGCCATCGCCATGGGGCTGGACGGCAGTCTGCGAGACCCCTTCGGCGGGGCGACCGACATTCAGGCTGGCCTGATCCGCTGCGTAGGGGAGCCCGCCTGCCGTTTTCAGGAGGACGGCCTGCGGGTCATGCGGGCGCTGCGGTTTGCCGCTGTGCTTGGCTATAAAATCGAGGAGAAGACCGCCCGAGCTATTCATGAAAACCGCCACATGCTGGAGCATGTGGCGGCGGAGCGGATCAATGTGGAGCTGTGTAAGCTGCTGACCGGGGTGAACGTGGGGGAAATCCTCCGCCAATATCCCGATGTGCTGTGCCAGTTCTGGTCTCAGTTGGGGCCGCTGGTCACTTTGGAGCAGAACAACCCCTGGCACTGCTGGGGCGGCTGGGAACACACCATCCATGCGGTAGAGGCGGCCCCTGCCGATTTGATCCTCAGGCTGACCATGCTCCTCCACGACATCGGCAAGCCTGCCTGTAAGTCAACCGATGAAAAGGGTATTGACCACTTCTACGGTCATCCGGCAGTTAGCGCAAAGCTGGCCGGTGAAATGCTCCGGAGCCTGAAATTTGACAACAAAACACGGGAGCGGGTGGTGACTCTGGTGGAGTACCACGACGTCCAGATCCCGAACCGGGAGCGATCTATCCGCAAATGGCTGGGGTGCCTGGGGCCGGAGGCATTTTTTCAGCTCCTGGAGGTCAAACGGGCGGATGGTATGGGACAGGCTTATGATCTGGTGAAGGATCGGCTTGCCGAACTGGAGGAAATGAAGGCGAAAGCGGAAGAGATCGTCGCCCAGGGACAGTGCTTCTCTCTGAAGGATTTGGCTGTGAATGGCCGGGATGTTATCTCCGCTGGCGTCGCCCCGGGTCCGGAGGTAGGTCGGGTGCTGAACGGACTGCTGGAGCAGGTGCTCGGCGGTGAAATCCCCAATGAGCGGAAGGCCCTGTTAGAGCGGCTGGCCTTCAGCCGGCTCCAACCGCCTCCAGGCCTCAATGGCCGCTAAAAATTCCTTGCCGTACCGCTTGGCCTTGACCGCGCCGACGCCGGACACCTCCATAAACTCCTCCGTGGTGCGGGGCTTCCGGGCCGCCATATCGCTCAGGGACGCATTGGAGAAAACAATGTAGGCTGGCACCCCCTGCGTCAGCGCCAGCCTGGTCCGCAGCTCCCGCAGGACGTCAAACAGGCCCTGATCCGCCGTTTGGGCAGGGGTCTGGGCAGAACTCTGAGCGCCGGCCTCAGGTTTGACCACTTCCTCCTGCTGCTCCGGCCTGCGGAAGGTATAGCAGACCCGCTCTCCATGGAACAGCACCTGCTTTGCCCGCTCGGCCGTGCGCAGCACCGGATAGTCCGCGCCGTCCAGGCGCAGATAACCCTGCTCAACCAGGAGATCGATATACGTTCTGATCTGCGTCCGGTCCGTCCCGCTCATCACGCCGTAGGTGGACAGCTTGTCCAGCCCGAGCTGGAGCACCCGCTGGTCCCTGCTGCCCCGAAGCATCCGGACCGTCACGGCCACCCCCAGGCCAGAGCGGTATTGCCGCTCCACCCGCGTCACGGCGGAGAGAATTTTCTGGGCTTCTATGGTGATATCCCTCTCCTCTAGCACCCCGGCACAGTTTCCGCAGCTTTCACAGGATTCCGGCGCCTCCTGGCCAAAATAGCGCAGCAAAAAGGCCCGCAGGCAGCCTGTGGTCTTGCAGTAAGCAACCATCCGGTCCAGCCGGCCCAGATCCCGCAGCCGCAGCCGCTCCCGTTCCACCTCCGGCAGCTCCTCGTTGTCGGAGCTGTGGTCGATGAGAAATTTGGCGGTGCGCACATCCTGCGCCGAGAACAACAGCGTACAGCGAGCCACCGATCCGTCCCGCCCGGCGCGGCCCGCCTCCTGGTAGTAGCTCTCCAGGTCCTTGGGCATGTTGTAGTGGACCACAAAGCTCACATTGGACTTGTCGATCCCCATGCCGAAGGCGTTGGTGGCCACCATAACCCGGACCCGGTCATACTCAAAATCCTCCTGGCTGTTCCGACGCTCCTCCTCGGGCAGACCGGCGTGATAGCGGGCGGCAGATACGCCATGCCCCGCCAGCGTGGCGCACACGGCGTCCACCGTCTTGCGGGTGGCGCAGTAGACGATGCCGCTCTGCCTTGGGCGGCTGTCAATGAATTTTTCTAGCCAGCCATCCTTGCTTTTCGTCCGGACGACCTCGAAGAAAAGGTTGGGCCGGTCAAAGCCGGTAGTCAGGCACAGCGGGTCCCGCAGCAGCAGGAGCTGCCGGATGTCCTCCTTGACCTGCTCGGTGGCGGTGGCGGTGAAGGCACCCACCGGTGGGCGGCGGCGGAGGGACTGAATGAACTCCGCGATTTTCAGATAGCTGGGCCGAAAATCCTGTCCCCATTGGGAGACGCAGTGGGCCTCGTCCACCGCCAGCAGGGAAATCTCCGTCTCCCGGGCAAACTGAAGAAAATTCGGAGCGGCCAGACGCTCCGGCGCAGCGTAAATCAGCTTATAGTCGCCCCGCCGCGCCCGGCGGAACACCTCCCGATACTGCTCCTGAGACAAAGTGGAGTTGAGATAGGCGGCGGGAATTCCCGCCTGGGTCAGGGACGCGACCTGGTCCTTCATCAGAGAGATGAGCGGGGATATCACCAGCGCCGTCCCCGGCAGCAGCAGGGCGGGAAGCTGGTAGCAGACCGACTTGCCCGCCCCCGTGGGCATGACCCCCAGCACGTCCCGCCCGGACAGCAGAGCGTCTGCCAATTCTTCCTGTCCGAACCGAAATTCGCTGTGCCCAAAATGCTGCTTCAGCGCCTCATATTTATCCATAAGTAGTACCACCTCGCTGCGGCTTTTATAGTGCTATATTTATTCCAGTGTTACAATGAGTTCTTACTCTTTTGCATGTCAATGTATAACGTATAAAGTATAGAAAATAAGTCCAAAACAACTATGACAGAAGCATGTTTCATCTGCTCCCGTCATAGTTATTTTTATAAACTTTACAAGGAGGGGATTCCATGCGGATATGGGTTTACGGAGACAGTCCGGCACAGATTCAAAGCATGATAGAAAAAACGGTCCGTTCCGATGACACGGTGGCAGGAACCTCAGTCCGTGCAGAGATCAGTTCCGCATTTCCCCAGAGCGGTTTAACTCCGGCTATATCTGCCGCGATTCGGGGGGAATTTGACCTGCTGCTCATCCCTGCATTCGGATTTTTAGGGGACAAAATCAAAGCGGATCAAATGATAGGTCTGTTTCAAGGTTATGGTGTCTTGGTCAGGTCCGTTTCCAGCGATGGGATTAACAGTTCCTGATAACCGACTTGTCCAAATTGTTTCACAGCTTCCGCAGTTTTTTCCAGACATGTCCCAGCACAGCCTTGAAGCAACGACCGGCTGGTTTCGCTCAGCGGCACGTCAGAGCGGCACAGGCCGTAGTCGTCGGGAGTCATATGCCACGGTTTAAGCAGCTTCGGATACCGGCTGTGCAGCTGCGCCGCGATGGACAGGCCCTTCCCGTCAAAATCCCCGGAATAGAACAGCTCCATACCCTCCGACGTCAGAAGGTCCAACAGCCGCAACGCCGCCACCGAGGGCTGGCCAGAGGTGCAGATCAGCGGGGAATGAAACTGTGCGGAGCGGTCACAGAGCTGGGTGAACACCATCTCATTTTCCACAATGTAGGCCCGTCCTGATAGGCTGCGCGCCCCGGTCAGCCCGGACAGACTGGAGAGGGACAGAGTACATATTTCACGGGCCTGGCGGAACAAACGGTAAGCGGGGTGCTCCTCTGCTCCCACATAGAGGACGAGCCCCGTCTGCGTGACCAGGCTGGAGATGCTGTCGCATAAGATCCCATTTTCATAGTACAGGCCGTCTCTCTGCTCCGCATTTTCCGGATATTTCTGGTGGGAACTAAAAGCCAGCAGGTACAAAAACAGCTTGCCGCACAGCGTCCCGCTGTCCAGCGCGTGGGGATCGGAGGTGACCTGGGCGCTGAGCACAGCCAGGCGGACTGCCTCTTGGGGGCGCTGTTCCAGCCAGTCAAGGCTTCGGCATGCCCGGATCAGACTGCGTTTTGTTCCCTCCAAATCTTTCGCGGCCTCACGGCGGAGCAGTTGATACCCTCCGCCCTGCGTCTCCTTCAAGGTTTGCAGCCATCGATGGCAGGTATCGCTGTCTGCCTGTTCCGATACCTGTGCGAGCATGGCGGAAAAACGGCTGTTTTCCCCTTCACGCAGTTCGTTTCTGGTTTTGATCTCCGTGTCGAAGTAGCGCTCCAGCACTTCTTTCAGCGAGACCCCCTGGAAAGAGGTCTGCTGGAGCGCCGCCTCAAACTGGGCGGTCTGAAACTGAAGCGGCGGGGAAAAGGGGCGGCCAAAGATGCCCCGGGCGGCGTCGCACTCCTCCTGGGTAGCGTCGGCCAACCGGACAATGCCCGCCGGGCGGCCAAAGCTGCGGTATTTTTTCAGCAGCTCTGTCATAATGCGACGGTATCCGGGCCGGGATCGAAAATAGGCCGCGCAGGCCCTGGCCTGTTCGCTCATAGGCTGTCCTCCAGAGTTCGCTGTTTGCCGTTCCAGTGGTAACGCAGGATGGTGACCACCGGGGCGTTGGGCGGGTGGTGCATCTCGGCGATATCCAGATCGGGTACACAGGCATAGCAGCCCCATAGTGCCTGGGAGTTGATGATGTAGTCGAAGCCCAGAATTCCCATCAGTTCAAACATGGCGCTGATATTCTGGTCGTCCACACCGGCAAAGGCCTCGTCCAGGGCCAGAAGCCGGGGACAGGCTTCCCCACCCTTTTGATATTGAGCGGAGACAGCGGCGAATAAGGGCACATACATGGCCATAGCCTTTTCCCCGCCGCTGAACCGGTTGAACACCCGGTCGGAGAGCTCCTTTTTTCCGTCCTCTCCCCGCTGGTAAAACAGGCGGAACTCATACCAGCCCCGGTAGTCCAGAACGGAGCGAATCAAATCGGCGTAATTGACCGATATCCCCTGCACATGGGCCTCCTCCCGGGCACGCTTGACCTTGTTTCGGAAATGGGAAGAGACCTTCTGGCTGTCCTCCGGCGTGAGCAGGGCCCGATCCTTGTTCAGCAGTGTGACCAGATACGCGGTGTCCAGCTCCCCGTCCCCCTCCGACTTTTTCTCCTTCCAGTCCAGGCTGAAGGTCAGCCCCATGGAGGTGGTCAAGGTAGCCATCAGGGAAGTCATATCCCGGACCCACCGGCCGCTCTCCTCGATGCGGGCGCGCAGCTTGTGGCTGATGGTCTCGGTCAGGATATTTTCAAACAGCTCCCGGTCCCGGTCCTCCAGAATGCTTCCGGTAGAGTCGATGTCGGCCTGGAGGGACTGAATAAAATCGTAGAGGGAGAGCTCCTTTCCACCCTTTTTCAGCAGGATGCACAGGCGCTGCCGAAGGTGAACGGTGTGGTTGGGAGCCTCAAAAACCAGCCTGATTTCGGGGTGGTAGCTCAAGAGGCTGTTGTTTGACCTCTCATAGTTTCTGCGCAGAGCGTCCGCCATGTGCTCCGGCGTATAGCCCCGGTCGGCGGGCTGGATTTTACTTGCCGCCTGCCGGGCGCGCTCCTCCAGGTCCGAGGTTTCATCCAGCCCGGAGAAACCCAGTTCCAGGTCCTCCAGGAAGTAACGCTCTGTGTCCTGTTCCTCCAGAGTGGCATCCAGAAGTTTCTGCTTTCTCTGTTTCAAAGTTTCGCTGGAAGTTTTCAGTTCTACCTCCAGGGCGGCACACATCTCCCCCGCCTCCCGGTTTTCCCGGTCCTGGCGATCAATCTCATCCTCTAATTCCGCCAGGCGGCGGGCACGAGCCTGGTTCTCCGGCCGATCCAGATAGGCTTGCAGCTCATCCACGGTCGATTGGCTGACCTGCATCGAACGTCGGACTGCTTCGTTCTCCTTTCTCCGATCTGACGCAAGGTCCCGCTGCTCGTCGATGGTATCCTGTTCGCTTTCCATGGAGCGGACTGCGTAATCCAGCTTCTGGCGGCTGTGCTCCAGGTCGTTCAGGGTATCCCGATAGCTGGCGGCGGCCCTCTGGGCCTCCTCATAGTCCGGGATGGTCCGTTCATAGGGCAGGCCGGCGCTGAGGCTGATGCATTTTTCTTCCAGCGCGGACCAGGCTTGTTTTGCCGCCTGCTCGGCGGCCAGCTTCTGCTTCTGCTCCTCCTCGGCCTGCCGCAGCTCCCGGCGAGCCTGCTCCAGCAACGCCAGCGCCTGATCCAGTTCTTCGGCGGCCGGTATCCGGGAGCGTTCCCCCTCCAGCTGCTCCAGCCGTCTGGTATGCTCCGAAACTTCGGACTGTGCCGCCTGTATTTTTGCGGCCAGCTGTTCCAGCCGTCCCTCCAATTCGCGAATCTGCCGCTGCCGGTTGGCCGCCCGGGCGGCGGCGCCCACAAACCCGGCGGGAACTTCGGCGTGACTGCGGCCCCGGATCATACCGCAGCGGAACCGGCCGTCAGGGAGCAGGGCGGTCTCGGCGCTGAGGTCGGCCTGAGATATCCCCCGCAGACAGGCGGCGGCCTCGCTGGGAAAACGCCCCGTGGCGTCGGGGACCAGGCCCTGGACCGGCTGCTCCACGGCGAGGCCGGGAAGCAGGAAGCGGTCCGGGTATTCCTCCAGCAGCTCCTTGACCGCGGGCAGATGCTCCTCCGGGACTACCAAGGCGTCCAGCAGGCCGGCGTCGGCCAACTGAGTCTCCAGCAGATCCCGCTCCTCTTGAGAGAGCTCGGGCGCAAAGTCCACCAGTTCATAGAAAGGGGCACAGGGAATGCCCCGCAGCATCAGTTGAAGACGGGCGGCTTGGATTTGTTCCCGTCTGGGTGGGATAGGCTCCGGTTGAGCCTTGAGCTGCTTTAATTCCCGTTCCTGTTCCTTTTGCTCCTCAAGCAAGGTGTTCAGGACATTTTCCGCCCGCAGAAGCTGTGTCTGAAGGGCTGACTCGCAAATGCGGGTACATTCATTGACCCTGTTCAGGATGGGGCCCCAATCCGCCAAGGTGCGGTAAATGGTAAGGGCCCGCCGAATCTCCTGCCAGACTTCCTGGGAAATCACCAGCTGGGTATTTTGATCCAGCCAGCGGGTGAAGGCCTCCAACAGCTTGTCACGCTCCTCCCGCTCCTGGGTCTGGGCATCCCGGAATACGATCTGGGCCTCCCGCACAGAGACACTGGCCTGGTCTGCAGCCTGACAGGCGCTGTCGTAGATGCCTCTGGCCTCCTGGGCCTTTTGCAGGGCTCGTAAAACATCCTCGATCTGCCGGCTCCGCTGGCGAAGGGCGGCGAGAAGGGGCCGCTGATCCCCATTCAGCCGTTCCGCCTGAATATCGCGGACGTAGCAATCGTGTTCTTGTCCTAAAACAAGGAGGTCGTTTTGATCGTTCAATTCACGCAGATGCTGGCGTGTCCCGGCCCGTGCGTCGTCACAGTCCCGGGTCAAGGTCCGCAGACTGGTCTCCCGCTTGGATATCCCGTCCTCCAGCCTTTGGAGCTGGTCCTCTCCCTGCCTCAGCTGGCTTGCCAGCCGGTCACAGCTCTCTTGCGCCTGTTTCAACTGGTCACGCTTGGCGGACAGATCATCGTCCCCCATAGCCGCCCGCTGGGCCTTTGCCTGCTCCAGCCGGGTGCCCGACTGCCGTCTCCGTTCCGACTGCTCCTCCAGCCGCCGCTCCAGATTGCCACGGAGGCCCTCCGCGTCCCGCAGCTGATTGCGCAGACGCTGTGTGGTCCCCCGGGCATCCAGATAGGCCTGGCCCTTGCGGCCCAGAATGTACTGGTTGTACCGGTTATATTCGGTCCGGATGATCCTGGCGCTCTGCATGGCCGCCTGGTAGCCGTGGAGGGTATCCTCCAGATTGTCCATCTGTTCCATAGTGCTGACCATAGCGGACAAATCGTCATCTGTCAGCACCTGAAGGGACAGATTTAAGAGCTTCTTTACCTCTGTTGGACGGAAATCCTTGGACAACTTGGGCGCCCGCACCATGATCAGCAGCTGAACCAGCTGGTCATACTGCCGGATATCCTCAAACCTGAAAATCTGGTCGTTGACCATTTCTTTGTATTTTGTAGGACTCTCCGCCCAACAGCTGGGATCATCGAAAAATTTATGAAGCTTCTGCTTGCTGAGGGGCAGGTTTTGTCCTCCCATTTTTTCGTACAGCTGGAGGCCGCCCGGACCGATCCGCCGTCCGTCCCGGAGACAGAAGCCCCAGAAGTCGATCCCCTTTCCCCGCTGGGCCCGCATCCCCACGCCGATGGTCCGGTACTCCTCCGTGCCGGGCTTTCGAAACTCCAGATACAGATAACCGGTGGACTCCTCCCGTTCGTTGTCGCCCAGCAGGTAGAACTCCATCTTGCGGTCCCGGGAGCCGAAGGGGTCCAGCCGCTCCGGGCGCTTGTCTCCGTCCAGGATGAAGGGAACAAAGCTCTGGGTGGTGATGGATTTTCCGGCGGCGTTGTTGCCCCGCAGCAGGATATGGCCGTCCTGGAGGGGAAACTCCTCCTGGTCATACAGCCAGAAATTGAGAAAGCCCAGCTTATTCATCTTCCAGCGGCTCATCATCCCCCACCTCCCCGGGTTCATTTTGATAAGAGGCGGGGTAATTCCCCACCAGTTTCCCCACAGCCGGATAGAGCAGGATATCTCCGTCCAGCTCCTCCAAAAACATCCAACTGGCCATATAGGCGGTCAGTTCCTGGCAGATACGTTCCAAGGAACAAGCGCGCAGCTGAGAGCCCCAGCCGTTCCCGCACCGGGCCCGGCATTGTTCGATCTCATGGCAGAATTCCCGGCGGCTGAGCAGCACGGTGTCGTCCGCCCGGCGGGGGTAGATGCCCTGTACGATCTGCTCCCTCAGCTGGGCACACAGCAGCCGCGCAACATCGGACAGCGCCCGGGTCCCGGGATAGGTCATCCCGCAGCGCTCCCCCTCGGACAGGAGGAAGAACGCGCCGTTTTTGTAGAGATGAAGCTCCCCATTGAGAAACTGGTCCAGGTTCCGGCCGACAGCGCCGCGCTGATTTTTGATGTAGTCGTAATCGCTCTGGGTCTGGTCAGAGCAGTAGAGGCCGGGGGCCAGCGCCAGCTGCCGGTAGACCCGCCGCCGGCGCTGTTCGGTCTCGTCCCCCTCCCAGGAGAAGGCCTCAAAATCCTCAATGGACCGGCACTCCATGATATCCCGGCCAAAGTGCACCGGAAAATGCCGGGACAGGCCGGTATTTTCATAGAGCACCTCTTGATTCTGGTCACTGCCGAAGAGGGCGCTGTTCCCGTCGTAGACCAGCACCAGGCCTACCTCCTGGACATACTGGAGGACCCGGACCAGCGACTTGCGGTGGGGAAACCTGGTCCAGTCCACCGGCTGCACCTCACCGAGAAAGGTCTCCACCGCCTGGGTCAGGGAGGAGAGTAGGAAAGGCGCACCGTCGTCCAGGTCGGCCAGAAACAGCAGAACGGCGCACAGCAGGCAGTAGTCCAGCGGCTCCTGAAAGGACTGGATCCCCATCCAGGGCATGGCCCTGGGCGGCACCTTCTCCAGCTTCACCACATATTCGTTGACCACCAGATTCCAGCCCAGCAGCTCGTTGACAAGCCTGCGGAAGTCAGGCAGAGCCCGTTTCAGACTGAAATAGAGCTCCCGGTCCTCCGCCCGGGTGACCCAGAACCGATCCAGCAGGGCGCGAAATTCATACATGGCCGGCCTCCTCAAAGATCAGCACGCAGCTTGGCATGGTCAGTACCCCGTCGGTACACCTGAGCCGGCAGGTTTGGTTTCCCCGCTTTTTCAGCGTGTAGGACTGGCCGTACTGGGTCTGCCCCCGCTTGTCTGGACTGAGGTTGGCCAGCGCTACCCAGGACAGAAACACCGTGCGCACAGCGGGGGAGACGGGGGTATCCAGCGCGGCCAGGTCCAGCCTTCCGTCCCGGATATGCCCCATGACCTCCTGCCGTAGGGCCCGCTCCTCCTCCAGAATTTTCTGCCGCTGGGCTGCCTTTTCGGCGCTCTTGTCCGCAAAGCCGGTGCGGTCCATCCGGGGCTTGTAGGTCCGTGTCCGGGGCACGAGGAGATAGTCCATGGGAGGCTCATCATAGGGACTCAAGTCAATGCGCTCCGAGTTTCGGATGTGGTCAAAGGAAAAGTGCCGGGCCTGCTGGGCACCAAACACCAGTGCGGAGAGGCGGTGGCCCTCCTCCACCGTCTGAAATCCGGCGAACAGGGTGAGCAGGTGCCTCAGCTCCGCCTTGTTGCTCACACCCATATTCTCCATCTGTACCAGTAGCGCCGCATTCTGCACCGCCCTGCGGATGACTTCGTTGGTGACGTTCAGCACCTGTCGGGCGGCGGGATCGCTGCCGGTGAACCAATCGGCCAGCGACTGCCAGACGCCCTGGTTTCGGATTTGCAGCTCAGCTCTCCAATTAGATGATTGTTCAGACTGGGGGCGGGGAATCTCCAGCTCACTGCGCTGGACCAGGTCCAGAATATGCGCGGCCTGTTCCGGAGAAATTTTTTCCAGCTGCGCCCCGATCTGCGCGGCGCTGTGCTGGAGGTCCTGAATAAAATCCTCCAGGTAGCGGACAAGATTCTGTTTATAGACAATGAAATCCACCGATCTCATCTGCATTTCCATGCCGGGACCGTAGAACTCCCGGAGGAAATCCTGATGGTTCTGGCTCAGCCGCTGAAAGTCCTCCTGCAGGTCCTGCCACCAGGCGTTGACCTCCCGGAGGGGCAGGTCGTCCAGCTGTTCCGCCTTGTATAGATCTTCCCGAATACGGCGGAATGGGCTGGCGGAGAGACCGGCGGTCCGGGTGGACAGATTTTCCAGCGTAATGGTCAGCCGCTCGACCTCAATGGCCGTCTGGGACATCATGTATTGAAACTGCCGGTTTTTGAACTCGGCGATGGTACGGGGCTTGCGGGGGTCCTGAATTGGCGTGAGGTTTTTCCACTTGACCAGCTGCTGGAGGTCAAGAGCCAACTGTTCAGGAGTATATTGGGCAAACACAGCCTGCTCCCGCAGCAGGATCAGAACCGTGTCCCGGTCCATCTGGTAGTGCATCTTCTGATGTTCCAGATAGAAGATACGCATGATCGTTCGATAGACCCTGTAGTTATCCGCCGAGAGATATTTCGTCTCTGATACGCTATCTAACAAGTCGGCTTGCAGCATAATCCACCTGCCTTTTACGTTCCAATTCGTTCTTTCGACTTAATTGTACTATATCTGCTTGGATATTACAATCATATATTCCATTTTCCACTTCATATAGTTTGATGGAGGCGATTTTAATGAAAAGCCCGGTCTTAATTATAAGTGAATCCCATCTGCCGCTGCGTAAGTTCGATGTTAAGAAAATTCATGGGGTTGTCACAGCTTGGCTGACAGGAAAGATGCAAAAATGATGAAAAACGGGACAACACTGTGTTGTCCCGCCGATGATTCCAGTTATAAATTGTGATCTTGAATCCTTTTATGAGCAATATGGTAAACCTCGTCATCTTTGCGCACACCAATCACAATCAGCACCATATAGCCCTTTTCACGGATAAGCTGATAGACCATGCGCAATTCGGCACCGCACAGCTTGACCTTGAGGAATCCGGTCAGTTGTGTATTGTCTTTGTTTCCCAGTCGTTTTCCATATCCTTCCTCTGTATCTGGCAGAGAATTCGTTCTTACTTTTTCGACGGCTTTTTTGACTAAAATTCTCTGCCTCCCATCCAAAGCCCGAAAATCATCCAGGACCTCGGGCAAATATCTGACTTCCCATTTCATTCAAACTCCACCTCGGATATGTCAGCATAGTCTGCAGAAGAAAGCCCCAGGGCCTCATCAATTTGACGGTCAGAGAGCAGCCTGGCGGGGTCAAAATGAGACATCCGTGCGGATGCCTCCGCCAGCAGGCGGGCGTCGTTTACCTCGTCCATGAGGCGTACATATTCCTCCGGAGACATAAGGACACACTCAGCGCTGTTGTTTTTCATCACGACTTTTGCACCATAACGCTTGACATCTTCAAAGATTCTGCCGGCGAGACCTTTATTAAACAGAGAAATAGAAACAGTATTTTCAATTGCTCCACGAATTGCATCCATTTTGTTTACGCTCCTTTGTAGTATTATTATACGTGCAAGCAGCAAATATATCAATAAATTTGCCAATATATTTACTGCTTCATATTATTTTATTTACGCTTCATATGATTTAAATGCCTTTGCCGTTGTATCGGCAAAGGCATTTAAAATAATTTCTTGCCATGCAGCTGCTCATAGGGTATGATGATACCGAGCAGTTACGCCTTGAAGGAGGTGTAACAAATCCTTTGTGCGATCTATACACGACTGAGCAAGGAGGAGGTCGACAAGCAACAGCCCGAATCCGAGAGCATCCAGAACCAGAAATCCCTACTGACCCGCTATGCCATCGACCACGGGTGGGACATCTACTCGATTTTCTGCGATGAGGACTACTCCGGAGTAGACAGCCAGCGCCCCGACTTCAACCGCATGATCGAGGCCGCCAAGCAGAAGAAATTCCAGATTATTCTCTGCAAATCTCAATCCCGCTTTACCCGGGACATGGAACTGGTGGAGAAGTACATCCACGGCCTGTTTCCCATCTGGGGCATCCGGTTCATCGCGGTGGCGGACAACGCCGACACGGAGGTCAAGGGCAACAAGAAGGCCCGGCAGATCAACGGCCTGGTGAACGAGTGGTACCTAGAGGACCTGTCGGAAAACGTCCGCATGGTGTTCGACCTGAAGCGGAAAGAGGGTAAATATATCGGCGGTTTCCCCATCTACGGCTACCGCAAGGACCCGGCAGACAAAAACCACATCATCCCAGACCCGGAGGCGGCGGAGGTGGTCCGCCAAATTTACCAGTGGTCGCTGGAGGGCCACGGCCGCCAGAACATCGCCTATCTGCTGAACCAGCGAGGCATTCCCAATCCCACCCGCTACAAGGTGGAGCGGGGCTGGACCTGTAACCACCCCGTCAAGAACGACTTCGGCCTGTGGAACAAGGTGACGGTAGGCCGGATTTTGTCAAACGAGATGTACACCGGTGTCATGATCCAGGGCCGGCGGCGCAAGGTCAGCTACAAGTCCAAGGTGGTCATCGACACGCCGGAGAGTGAGTGGTATCGGGTGGAGGGAACCCACGAGGCTATCATCGACCGGGCGACTTTCGAGGCAGTCCAACGGGGGCTGAGGCTGCGCTCCAGGACAGACGGCTCCGGGGAGGTCCATCTGCTGTCCGGGCTGGTGAAATGCGCCGACTGCGGTTCCACCATGAGCAAGTGCTCCAACGGCAAGCGTGCCTATCTGCGGTGCAAGCTGTACGCCGACAGCGGCAAGGAAAAGCTGTGCACCCGGCACTCTGTGCGGCTGGATCAGCTCATCGACCTGATCTCCGACCGCATCCGGTACTACGTCCAGACCTACTACCAGCTGGACCCGGCGGACCTCCAGCCCCGGAAAGACATCCGCCGGGAGGGGCTGGAGCAGGAACAAAAGGTCCTGGCCGCACAGCTGGAGAAGCGCAGTCAGGCCCTGAAAACGCTGTACCTGGATCGGGTGGCGGGCATCCTCAGCGAGGGACAGTTTGTGGAGCTGAACCAGTCCTTCCTGGAAGAAAAAAGCCGCCTGGAACGGCGGCTTCAATCTATCAAGGAGGAGCTGGCGGAGCGGGAACAGCCCCAGCAGCAGGCGGACCTGATGGAGCGGGCCCGGGAGCTTCTAAAGCTGGAGACCGTCCCCCGGGAGCTGGTGGTGGGACTGGTGGAAAAAATCGAGGTCTGCGAGCGGGACCCGGTTACCGGCCGGCAGGAGATCAAGGTGACCTGGAAGTTTTAGGCGTCAAGCTCCCCCCTTGGCCGCCCGGACAATATCGCCCACCCCGTCCAGCACCATAGACGGGCGGTAGGAGAAGGTTTTCAGCGTCTCCGGGGTGGAGATGCCCGACAGGACCAGAACGGTGGACATACCGCTCTCCAGACCGGAGATCACATCGGTGTCCATCCGGTCGCCCACCATCACCGCGTCCTCGGAGTGGCACTTGAGCAGGCGCAGGCCGGTGCGCATCATCAGGGGATTGGGCTTGCCGCAGAAGTAGGCCTTCGTCCCGGTGGCCATCTCGATGGGGGCCACCAGGGCGCCGCAGGCGGGGACGGTGATCTCCTCCCCCGGGGCGGAGACGTCGGAGTTGGCCCCGATGAGCTTGGCCCCCTTCAGCACCAGGTTGATGGCCTTGGTGATGGTGTTCAGGGAGTAGTTCTGGCTTTCGCCGATGACCACGTAGTCGGGGTCGATATCGTTCATGGTGATGTCCGCGTCGTACAGGGCGTTGAGCAGCCCGGCCTCCCCCAGGGCGTAGACCGAGCAGCCGGGGGCCTGGCTCTTCAAAAAGGCCGCCGTGGCCAGGGCGCTGGTGTAAAAGTGCTCCTCGGGCACGTCCAGCCCCATGCGGGCCAGCTTCTGCTGGAGCTCCCTGGGGGTGGAGCCGCTGTTGTTGGTCAAAAAGAGGTAGGACTTCTTCTCCTCATTGAGCCACCGGATGAACTCCTGAACTCCAGGCAGGACCTGATTGCCGTGGTAGATGACGCCGTCCATGTCGCAGATAAAGCCCTTTTTCTTCTGAAAATCAATGGAATACATACTTGTTTTCCTCATTTCTTCGCCGTTGAATCCAACGGTATAATATCCAGGCCAGTATATCAGATTGCAGAGCATTGTGCAAGTAGCGCAGGCCAAAGGCTCCTTTGGCAAAGGAGCTGTCAGCCGCAGGCTGACTGAGGATTGTGTTTCGCCGCAGGCGAAATGTGCGAAGCAAGCCAAGAGACGCAAAAGTGTCCCAAGGTAACCACCCCCTGGGGCGCGGTGCCGTCCACGATAGCCACGGCCTTGCCGGGAAGGATGAGGGCGTCCAGGGAGTCCGGGTCGCCGGAGCAGAGGATGTACTCGGTGTCCAGACCGGCCTCCTCCGCCCAGGCGCCCACCTTGCGCATGAGGGTGGACTTGCCGCAGCCGGGCCCGCCCTTTAAGATGTAGATGGCCCTGGCCTCCTCGGGGGGGAGCAGGTGGTCATACAGGGAGTAAAAGCCGGTGGGGGAGTTGGCCCCCAGAAAGTACTGGATATTTGGCAAAGCAGTCATAAGCGACCCTCCATATTAACGATTTTACGCCTCAGCCTATGTGCGGAAGGGCGGGTTTGTGCGAAAAAGCGGCACCAAAAATGCGCTGTGGGGATTGTATCCCGGCCAGGTCTTTGGTATAATAAGGGAAAGCTTTTTATTGCCTGTCCGGCAGGCCCGGACGGACAGAATATAACAGGGAAAGGCTGGAAGACAACATGGAGATGAGCAAGCAGTGGACCGATACCTTCCGTGGGGAGATTGAAAGCTTTCAAGAGACAATCAGCGCCTTCGACAGGGGGGAGCTTGACCGGAAGGCCTATAAGGGGATGTCCGGCGGTCTGGGCTCCTACGCCCAGCGGGACGCCTCCAAGCATATGCTCCGTCTGCGCCTGCCGGCGGGACGGCTGACCCTGGACCGGCTGAAATTCCTGGCCGAGGTGGCGGAGCGGGAAAACGTGGGCCGGATGAAGCTGACCACCTGCGGGACCATCCAGCTCCACGACCTGGCCGCCGGCCAGGTGCCCGGCATCATGGCGGAGGCGGTGGGCTGTGAGATCTACACCAAGGGCGGCGGGGGCGACAACCCCAGGAACGTGATGGCCAGCCCCCTGTCCGGGGTCCAGCCCGGCGAGGCCTTCAACGTGGTTCCCTACGCCGAGGCGGTCACCGAATATCTCCTGTCCATCTGCCGGGACATCAAGATGCCCCGCAAGCTGAAAATCGCCTTCTGCAACGGGGTGGACGACTGCGTCCACAGCGCCTTCCGGGACATGGGCTTCCTGGCCCAGGAGGACGGCACCTTTGCCCTGCGCATCGCCGGCGGCCTGGGTGCGGCCCGGCCCTCCATGGGCGTGCTGGTGGAGGAGCATGTCCAGCCCAGGGAGGTTCTCTACTACGTCCGGGCCATGGTGGACACCTTCTGCGCCCACGGCAACTACGAGAACCGGGCCAAGGCCCGCACCCGCTATATGCAGGACACCCTGGGCCCCGACGGCCTGAAGGAGGTCTTCCTGAAGAATGTGGCCGCCCGAAAGGCGGAGGGCGGATTGGAGCTGAAAGGCCTGGAGGCCCCCGCCGATATCGCCAGAGACAACAGCGGCACGGTGGACCACCCCCGGGCCATCCCCCAGAAGCAGGCCGGCCTGTACGCCGTGAAGTACCACCCCATCGGCGGACTCCTGCCGGTGGAGAAGCCCCGGCAGCTCTATGAGCTGCTGAAGGACGTCCCCGGGGCGGAGATCCGCGTCGCCCCCAACGAGACCCTGTATGTCATCAACCTCACCGCCGCCGAGGCGGAGCGGGTGATCGCCGCCACCGCCGACAGCGCCGCCACCGAGTTTGAGTGCAGCGTAGCCTGCATCGGCGCCACCACCTGCCAGCAGGGGGTCAGGGACAGCCAGGGCGTCCTCCAGGCGGCGGTGAAGGCCGTTCGGGAGGCCGGTATCCCCGACGGAGCCCTGCCCAAAATCTGCATCTCCGGCTGTCCCTCCAGCTGCGCCGCCCACCAGGCGGGGGCCATGGGCTTCCAGGGGGGCGTGAAGCTGGTGGACAAGAAGCCCCAGCCCGCATTCAAGATGTTCCTCAGCGGTACGGACCGGCTGGGCGCGGCCCGGTTCGGCCAGGAGGTCGGCACCGTTTTGGAGGTCGACCTGCCCGCCCTGCTGGTGGAGCTGGGCCAGGCGGCGGCCGCCGCCGGCCAGAGCTGGGACCAGTGGTCCCGGGACCACGCCCGGGAGCGGGACGCCATCATCGCCAAATATAACTAACCGTAGGGGGCGGCCTCTGAGCCGCCCCTGCTTTCTGTAGGGGCGGATACCATCCGCCCGCAATGACCGGACCAGAAAGCGGGCGCATACTATGCGCCCCTACACACGCAATTTACGGAAAGGATTTCGCAGCCATGAAACGACGTATTTCCAGCGCCCTTCTGCTTTTTGCACTTCTTCTGTCCGTCTCCTGCGGCCAGCCGGCGCACACCCAGACCATAACGGGGTACGAGTCTAAACCCGGCGCCGCGGACTCAGAGCCGGGAAAAATCAACTTCATCGACGCTCTGGGCCAGGAGTTCTCCATCGAAGCGCCAGAGCGGGTGGTGGTGATGATCGGGAGCTTTGCCGACGTGTGGGTGCTGGCCGGCGGGGAGGATATTTTAGCCGCCACCGCCAACGACGCCTGGGAGTCCTACGAGCTGGACTTGCCGGAGACGGTGGTCAACATCGGCTCTCCCATGAAGCCCAACGGGGAGCTGGTGCTGGGGGCGGAGCCTGATTTGATTGTTGCCAGCAGCCTGTCCCCCTCCAACCTGGAGCTGAAGGAGACCTTCGACCGGGCGGGTATCCCCGCCGCCTATTTCGACGTCTCCTCCTTCCAGGACTACCTGGACCTTTTGGCGCTGTTTACTCAGCTCACCGGCCACCCGGAGAACTATGAGACCTGCGGTACTGACGTGAAGCTCCAAGTGGACGGGGCCGTGACGCGCAGGGCCGTGTATGACTACACCCCCACGGTGCTGACCATTCAGGTGTCGGGCAGCAGCGTGAAGGTGAAGAACAGCGAGGACAACGTGCTGGGCCCCATGCTGGCCGAGCTGGGGTGCAGAAATATCGCCGACCAGGACGGCGCCCTGCTGGAGGAGCTGAGCCTGGAGGCCATCCTCCAGGCCGACCCGGACTACATTTTCGCCGTCTACCACGGCACCGACGAGGCGGCCGCCCAGGCCAACCTGGAGGAAAGCCTCCTGTCCAACCCCGCCTGGGCCAGCCTCAGCGCGGTGCAGGGAGGCCGGTTCCACATTCTGGAGCGCCGTATGTACAGCTTAAAGCCCAACGCCCTGTGGGGGGACGCCTATGAGCAGCTGGCGGATATCCTCTGTGGGGAGTAGGGGCCGTTACGGGCTGATCGCCCTGCTGGCGGCGCTGGTGGCGCTGTCCTCGGTGGCCAATCTGGCCTTCGGGGCGGTGCCCATCCCAACCGGAGAGGTGATCTCCGCCCTGCTGGGCCGGGGAAACGGCACAACGGCCTCCATTGTTCTCTACGCCCGCCTGCCCCGGCTGTGCGGCTGTCTGCTGGCGGGGGCGGCTTTGGCCTGTGCCGGCGTGATTATCCAGGGGGTGCTGAACAACCCCCTGGCCGCCCCCAACGTGATTGGGGTCAACGCCGGGGCGGGGCTGGCAACGGCAATCTGCTGTGCCGCTGCCCCGGGAGCCGTCCGGCTCACCCCCTTCGCCGCCTTTCTGGGGGCGCTGGCCGGGGTGCTGCTGGTGCTGTTCATCGCCGAGCGGGCGGGCGCGGCCCGGATTACCCTGGTGCTGGCCGGGGTGGCCATGTCCAGCATCTTCAGCGCGGGCATCGACGCGGTGGTCACCTTCGTCCCCGACGCCCTCAGCGGCTACACCGACTTCCGCATCGGCGGGGTGAAAAATCTGTCCATGGTCCGGCTGGCCCCGGCCTTTTGGGTCATCGTGATTGCCCTTTTGATTGCGCTTTCCCTGTCCAACGAGCTGGACCTGCTCCTGCTGGGTCGGGAGACCGCCCAGAGCCTGGGACTGCCCGCCAAGGGACTGCGGCTGGCCCTGCTCATGCTGGCGGCTGCCCTGGCAGGGGCGGCGGTGAGCTTCGCCGGCCTGCTGGGCTTTGTGGGCCTGCTGGTGCCCCACATCATGCGGCGGGCGGTGGGGGAGGACAGCTTCCCGTTGCTCCTGTCTTCCGCCCTGGGGGGCGCCCTGCTGCTGACAGTGTGCGACCTGGCCTCCCGGCTCATTTTTGCCCCCTTTGAGCTGCCTCTGGGGGTGGTGCTGTCCCTGACAGGGGGCCCCTTCTTCATCTGGCTGCTGCTGAAGCAGCGGAGAGGAGGCGGCGGGCTGTGATTGCGCTGAAAAACCTCCGGGCGGGCTACCCAAACCGCCCGGTGCTGGAGGGGGTGGACCTGGACTTCCGCCCCGGGGAGGTGCTGGCCATTTTAGGTCCCAACGGCTGCGGCAAGAGCACCCTGCTCCGGACGTCCAACGGCCTTTTGGCAAAATCCGGCGGGGAGGTGCTGGTGGACGGCGTCCCCCTGGAGGAGCTGGCCCCCAGGGAGATTGCGAAAAAAGTCGCCTACCTGCCCCAGTCCCGGTCGGTCCCCAACATCACCGCCGGGCGGATGGTGCTCCACGGCCGGTTCCCCTACCTGTCCTACCCCCGGCGCTACCGCAGGGAGGACCACGAGATGGTAAAACGGGCCCTGGACTGGGTGGGGGCGGCCGACCTGGCTTCCCGGCCTCTGCCGGAGCTGTCCGGGGGCCAGCGGCAGAAGGTCTATCTGGCCATGGCCCTGGCCCAGGATACGGAGACCGTCCTTATGGACGAGCCCACCACCTATCTGGACGTGGGCTGCCAGCTGGAGGTGATGGCCCTGGCCCGCCGGCTGGCGGAGGAGGGGCGGGCGGTGGTGATGGTCCTCCACGATTTGACCCTGGCCCTGCGCTACGCCCACCGGGCCGCCCTGCTGTATGAGGGCAAGGTCCGGCAGACGGGCACGCCGGAGGAGCTGTTTCAGGGCTCTGTTCTGTCCCGGGTCATGGGCGTCTCTCTGGGCCGGGTGGAGACAGAGGGGGGCTGGCGGTACTTTTACCGATGAAGAGTGTTGCGGGTCCCGCTCCCTACTGTAATAAACGTGAAAAGGGGCTGGTCAAACGGCCCGAAATGGTGTAAAATGTCTCTTGACAATCCAGGTGTGCCCGAGTAGAATGAGTGCGAAATGAAAGAAATCCTGCAAAATGCAGGAAATTTCACTAAAAATTGCAAGAAGCACAAATCAGTTGTCAAAAGCAGAATTTTATGAGGAAGGAGCGTACATATGCACACTTTTGAAACAAAAATTCAAGAGCTGAAGACCTCTGTTCTCACCGAGGTGGCCCGTCTGACCTGGGAGGACCGGCTCCAGACCGGCATTTTGGACGTGCCCGAGAAGATCATCCCCGGCCCCGAGGCCAGCCTGCGCTGCTGTATCTATAAGGAGCGGGCCATTATCAACAGCCGGGTGAAGATGGCCATGGGGGGCGACAAGACCAACCCCAGCGTGGTGGAGGTGCTGCCCATCGCCTGCGACGAGTGCCCCGTCACCGAGATGACGGTGAGCGCCTCCTGCCGGGGCTGTCTGGCCACCCGCTGCGTCCACGCCTGCCCTAAGGACGCCATCACCATCGTCAACCACCGGGCCACCATCGACCACAGCAAGTGTATCACCTGCGGCAAGTGCGTCAGCGCCTGCCAGTACAGCGCCATCGTGAAGAACCAGCGGCCCTGCGAGAAGGGCTGCCCTGCCAAGGCCATCTCCATGGGCCCGGACAAGAAGGCCTCCATCGACATCAACGAGTGCATCTCCTGCGGCAACTGCGTCTACCAGTGCCCCTTCGGCGCCATTCAGGACAAGTCCTGGATTGTGGACGCCATCCAGATGATTCAGGGCGGCGCCCACTGGGGCTACAAGACCTATGCCGTGATTGCCCCCTCCATCGCCGGCCAGTTCGCCCCGGCGACCTACGGCCAGGTGGTGGCTGGCATCAAGCAGCTGGGCTTCTCCGGCGTGGCCGAGGTGGCCCTGGGCGCCGACATGGTGGCCGACCGGGAGTCTGAGGAGCTGGTGGAGAAGGGCGTGCTCACCTCCTCCTGCTGCCCGGGCTTTGTAGGCTACGTAAAGAAGAAGCACCCCGAGCTGAACCAGTATGTCTCCCACACCCCCTCTCCCATGGTCATGATTGGCCTGCATCTGAAGGAGAAGGAACCCGACGCCAAGGTGGTCTTTATCGGCCCCTGCGTGGCCAAGAAGAAGGAATTCCAGCTGGGCCGCACCATGAACGCCATCGACTGCGTGCTAACCTATGAGGAGTTATTTGCCCTGTTCCAGTCCCGGGACATCGATCTGGAGAAGCTGGAGGAGGCCGAGCTGGACGAGGCCAGCGGCTACGGCCGGAACTTCGCCCGCAGCGGCGGCGTGGCCGAGGCTGTGGTCCAGACCCTGAAGGAGAAGGGCAGCGACTTCCAGGTCAAGGCCGTCCCCTGCAGCGGCACCGCCGCCTGCGAGGTGGCCCTGATGAAGCTGAAGGTGGGCCGCCTGGAGGGCAACTTTATCGAGGGCATGGCCTGCGAGGGCGGCTGTGTCCAGGGCGCCGGCTGCCTGGTCCGGAGCCCCAAAAACAAGCTGGACGTGGAGAAGCACGCCAAGGAGGCCAACGACCAGGGCCGGGGCGTGGTCCAGGCTGTCAACGCAGCCAAGGGCATCGAGACGCCCGCCCCTGCCAAGGCCGCCGCGAAGGCCGAGGGCAAGGCCGAGAAGGCGTAAAGACACATTTAACCCCGCCGTCCTGTGGGACGGCGGGGTTTTACAGCAAAGGGCGGTCCCTCCCATCCGGAGGGGCCGCCCCATTGATTTTACCGCAGATCCAGATCCAGGTCCACATCTCCCTGGATGCCGTCCACCCGGCCGGTATGGGTGTACTGCCAGATATCGAAGTGGTAGTAGAAATCGGGCCTGGTGTCGTACTCCGCCAGCCACAGATTATACTCGGTGAGCTCCCGCAGGTCGTAGCGGAGGTAGCCCAGGCTCTGGTTGAAGTACACCGCCGGCTGATAGCCCGCCTCCTTGATTCTGGCGCAGAAGGCGCCGGCACACTGGACAAGGGTGCTGTTGCTCAGGCTGTCGGTGCGGGCGCTGCTGCCGGGGGTGATGGGCTCCCAGTCGAAGGCGATGGGACAGGTGATGTCGTACCCCTCTATGGCGCTGAGGACATAGTCCGCCTCCTCCTCCGCCTCCTGGGGGGTAATGGCCTGGGAGAAGAAGTAGACGCCCACATCCAGCCCCGCGTCCAGAGCCCCGTGGAGGTTGGCCTCAAAGGTCTGGTCCATGAACAGGCCGCCCTCGGTGTAGCCCCGGTAGCCCAGGCGGAGCATGGCAAAGTCGATGCCGTCGCCCGCCACCGCCTGCCAGTCGATCTCCTTCTGATAGGTGGACACGTCCACCCCCGTTCTGGCCCGCCTGCCGTCCTTCTCATAGGTCACCCGGCCCTTGCCGTCTACCGAGAAACCGGCTTTATCGTAGGGGTTGAGGGGCATGCCCTCCAGGGGGGTGAGCTCCCGGTCGCCAAACCGGAAGGTGACCGGCTCCTCCTCAGAGAGGTCGGGGGGCTCCTCCGGCTTCTCCTCCGGGCGCAGAATGAGAAACAGCGTCACACTGGAAACGATCAGTGCCAGAAGGGAGACAAGCAGGGTCAGCTTTCCCATCCAGCCTCCCCCGCCGGAGGACCTGCGGGGCGGCGGGGCGGACTGATGCCGGGACCGGGGGGACGTGACCGGGGGCTGGACAGCGGGCTCCTCCTCTTCCGGAAGCATGTCAGGCGGATAGGGGTTCATAGGGCTTCTCCTCCCTGTTTCGACGATTTTTTCTATTGTATCATATCGGCAGGGAAAGCGCAAGAATTAAGGGGCGGCCAGCAGGCCGCCCCGTGAATTATCCGATTACCTGCCGGGCCACGTCCACGCTCCCCTTGGCGTCCCTGGCGTAGAAGTCGGCCCCGATTTTCTTTGCGTAGTCCGGGGTGAGCACCGCGCCCCCCACCACCACCCTGCAGGGGACCTGCTCCGCCCGCAGCAGGCGGATGGTCTCCTCCATGCTGCCCAGGGTGGTGGTCATCAGGGCGGACAGCCCCACCAGTGGGGCGTTGTGTTTCTTTGCCGCTTCCACCACGGAAACGGGGTCCACGTCCCGGCCCAGGTCGATGACCGGATAGCCGTAGTTCTCCAGCAGCACCTTGACGATGTTCTTGCCGATGTCGTGGATGTCCCCCTTGACAGTGGCCAGCACGATGGGGGCTTTCGATACGGTTTCCGCCCCCGGCTGGGCGGACAGCCCCTCCCGGATGACCTCAAAGGCGGCCTGGGCGGCCCCGGCGGCCTGGATCAGCTGGGGCAGAAAGACCTTCCCCGCCTCAAAGTCCGCTCCCACCCGGTCCAGGGCGGGGATGAGAATATCGTCCACCACGGACATGCTGTCCATGGTCTCCAGCAGCTTTTTTGTGGCGGCGGGGGCCTCCCCCTTCAAGCCGGCCACGACAATCTGTTCCAGGGTCCGCTCCCCGGCGGGGGCGGCGGAAGGAGCGGCGGTTCCCGCAGTGATGGAGGTGGACACCGTGGCATTGCCGTAGGCGGCGATGTACTCCCGGGCGTCGGTGTCGATGTTCATCAGCAGGTGGTAGCACCGCACCGCCGCCATCATGGCCTCCAGGTTGGGGTTGATAATGGGCAGGTCCAGCCCCCTGGTCATAGCCATGGTGAGGAAGTTCTGATTCACCAGGGGCCGGGCGGGCAGGCCGAAGGAGATGTTGGACACCCCCAGCACCGTTTTCAGCCCCAGCTCCTTCTTCACCCGCTCCAGCGCCTCCAGGGTCTGGGCGGCGGCCGCCTGCTCGGCGGAGACGGTGAGGGTGAGGCAGTCGATGTACACGTCCTCCCGGCGAATGCCGTAAGCCAGCGCCTTGTCCAGAATTCGACCGGCGATGTCCACCCGGGCCTGGGCGGATTTGGGGATGCCCTCTTTGTCCAGGGTGAGGCCCAGCACCGCCGCGCCGTACTTCTTCACCAGGGGCAGGATGGCGTCCAGAACCTCCTCGTCCCCGTTCACCGAGTTGACAATGGCCTTGCCGCAGTATACCCGGAGGGCCTTCTCCAGCACCTCGGGCCGGGTGGAGTCCAGCTGGAGGGGGGCGTCACTTACCCCCTGGAGAGCCTTCACCACCTTGACCATCATACCGGCCTCGTCGATCTCGGGCAGGCCCACGTTCACGTCCAGGATGTCCGCCCCGGCCTGGGTCTGCTCCAGGGCCTGGCCCAGCATGTAGTCGATGTCCTCCCGGAGGAGGGCCTCCTTCATCCGCTTCTTGCCCGTGGGGTTGATGCGCTCGCCGATGACCCGCACCCGGTCGATGGGGACAACCTGCACCGGGCTGCACACGGCGGCGGGGACAGAGCGGGGAATCTCTTTGATGGTCCGCCCCTCCAGGGCGCGACACAGCTTGGCGATGTACTCCGGGGTGGTGCCGCAGCAGCCGCCGTAGCACTTCACCCCCAGCTCGGTCAGCTCCGCCATGGCTTCGGCGAACTGGTCCGCCGTGATGTCGTACCCCGCCCCGCCGGGGTCGGGCAGGCCGGCGTTGGGCTTGACGGAGATGGGCAGGGTGGTCCACCTTGTCAGCTCCTCCACCAGGGCGGGCATCTCCCGGGGACCCAGGGAGCAGTTAATGCCGATGGCGTCCGCCCCCATGCCCTCCAGGGTGAGGGCGGCGCAGGCCGGGGCGTGGCCCAGGAAGGTCCGTCCCCGCTCCTCGTAGGTGAGGGAGACAATCACCGGCAGGGTAGAGTTCTCCTTCACGGCCAGCAGGGCGGCGCGGCACTCCTGGAGGTCGGTCATGGTCTCAATCATCACCAGGTCGGCCCCGGCGGAGACAGCGCATCGCACCTGCTGGGCGAAGATGTCCACCGCTTCCTCAAAGTCCAGGGCGCCGGTGGGCTCCAGCAGCTGTCCGATGGGCCCCAGATCCAGGGCTACCAGGGCCCGGCCTGCCGCCGCCTCTTTGGCAATGGCGATGGAGGGGGGGATGACCTCCTCCACCGTTTTGCCGGTGCGGCGGAGCTTCTCCCGGTTGGCGCCGAAGGTGTTGGCGCAGAGAATCTGCGTCCCCGCCTCCACATAGGCCCGGTGGATATCCAGCAGCCAGTCCGGGTGTTCCAGGGCGGCCAGCTCGGGGTACTCCCCCAGCCTCAGGCCCCTGGCCTGGAGCATGGTGCCCATACCGCCGTCCAGGATAATGGGGCCCGGTGCTTTCAATAATTCACGAAATTCCACAGTGTCCGCCCGCCTTTCGGTATTGACAGCTCCCCTGGGCGGGACAGCCCAGGCAGCTTCTCTTTTTTTGTTCCATTTCCCCCTCGGCGATGCCCAGAATTGCGGTCACCGACTTCCGGGGAGTGAGGAGATGGCTGACCGTGGCGCACAGCCCCGCCCGGCGGGGGGCGTCCAGCAAATCGAGGAGGGGCCCCTGGACCTCCAGGGGCAGGTCGCCGTAGCCCGGGCTGTACCGGAAGGGGAAGGAGCAGCCGGGGAAGTTCCCCTGGAGCTCGGTCTCAATCCGGTCGCACACCGCCTCAATGGCGGCGGAGGCGCAGCAGTCCAGCGTGAGGGCCTTGGACATGTCCAGCCGCTCGGTCCGGCGGATGAGTCCGTCCGCCTCCGCCCCCAGGGTGGCGCAGAAGAGGGCCGCCCGGCCGCAGCCGGACAGGTGGGCCTTCAGGTCCTCCCCCGGCAGGAGCAGACCGCTCTCCAGCCGGACGCCCCCCGCCTCAAGGGTGAGGCTGACTGTCCGCCAGCTCCACCGGGGGCGGATGACCGCCAGCAGCTCCCGGGCGCAGGCCTCCACCTGGGCGATCAGGGCTCCGTCCGCCCTCTCAGGGGGACAGCCCATGTACCGCAGGACCTCGGCCGTATTTATTTGGGTAACGGTGACAGGCATAGGCGCCTCCCTGACTGTCCCCTTTTGAAAAGGGGGCGCGAAAGACCGCATTCCAATCGCGGCTCTGTAAACTGCATTGTAACAGATTCCGGATGGGCGGTCAAGCCGCCTCACACCCTATGTGAGAGAAGCTTGAACGGGAGGGGAGCAGCCTCCATTTCGTACTTGCTAAAATTATGCAGATTTGATAAAATAGATTTTACACGGCCATGCTGTGCAAGCGGGCTGTTTCCCTGCGCAGGGGCGGGGGATCGTTGTTGATATGCAGGAGGTCCAACGTGAACGAGAACGAGAAAAAACCGGGCTGGAAGATGATAATGGGCGGTATTGCCCTGATTATTGTGCTGTTTATAGGGATCAAGCTCGTCTTCTGGGGACTGGAGCAGGTGATTCCCAAGCAGGGGGACGTGCAGAGCGTCCAGAGCAGTCAGAGTGCGTCTGCTGACCGGAGCAGCGGGGCGGAGGGCCCCAGCTTCTGCGTCCACTGCGGCAAGGAGCTGCCTGAGTCCTTTGAATGGGGGCAGTTCTGCCCCTGGTGCGGCGGGAAGATGGAAGGAGAAGGCTGAGCGATGGAAAAATTGAAGTGTCTGCGCTGCGGCGTGGAGATGGAATTTGTCACGCGGGAAAAGATACAGCTGGGTCAGACGGGCTGGCTGCTGGGCGACCTGCCCAACCTGGTGGCCGGAGCGCTGGAAACGGCCATCTTCACCTGCCCCAAGTGCGGAAAGCTGGAGTTTTTCCGGGGGGACTTCTACGACGACGAGGGGGAGGAGCCGGGGAGCATCGCCCAAATCCGGTGCCCCGGCTGCGGGACGCTGTACGAGATGGACTACCCCAAGTGTCCCCGGTGCGGAGCCAAAAACGAAAACTGGTAAGAGAGGAAGCGGACTATGGGCTTTTTTGACAAGCTGAAAAAAATCAACATCTTCTCCGGCTTCGGCTCGGAGCTCACCGACGACTTTTACGATGAGCTGGAGGAGTCGCTGATCCTGGCGGACACCGGCATGGATGTCACCCTGGAGCTGGTGGAGGAGCTGCGCCGCCGGGTGCGGGCCGAGGGCGTGAAGACCATGGAGGGGGCACGGGAGGTGATGGTCCGGGTCATCGCCGATGCCCTCAGTGCCGGGGACCTGTCTCTGGACCTGTCCACCCGCCCGTCGGTGGTGCTGTTCATCGGGGTGAACGGGGTGGGCAAGACCACCACCATCGGCAAGATCGGCCACCAGCTGAAGGGGGAGCGGAAAAAGGTCCTCTTCTGCGCCGCCGATACCTTCCGTGCTGCCGCCGCCGACCAGCTCACCATCTGGGCCGACCGGGCGGGGGTGGACATCATCAAGCAGCAGGAGGGGGCCGACCCCGCCGCCGTGGTCTTCGACGCCATGACCGCCGCCAGAGCCCGGAACGCCGACGTGGTGCTGGTGGACACCGCCGGCCGCCTCCACAACAAGCAGAATCTGATGAACGAGCTGAACAAAATTTCCCGGGTAATTGACCGGGAGCTGCCCGGCTGCGCCCGGGAGACCCTCCTGGTGCTGGACGCCACCACCGGTCAGAACGGCCTGATCCAGGCCAAGCAGTTCAAGGAGGCGGCGGGCATCACCGGCATCGTCCTCACCAAGCTGGACGGCACCGCCAAGGGGGGCATCGCCATCGCCATCGCCAAGGAGCTGGGGGTGCCCGTCAAATACGCCGGCGTGGGGGAGGGCATCGACGATTTGAAGCCCTTCGACGCCCAGGAGTTTGCCCAGGCGCTGATTTGAAGGCTGCGGCCTTTGTAGGGGCGGACATTGTCCGCCCGCGGGCGCGCACTGCGCGCCCTTACAGAAATGCCCCGCAAAAATTTAATAGAATATCCATAGACAGAAAGAGAAAATATGGTAGAATAAGGGGGAAGATTGTATGAAGCTGGTGCTGGCCAGTCAGAATAAGAAGAAGCTGGCAGAGATGAACGACATCCTGTCCCATCTGGGGGTGGAGGTCTGCTCCGAGGCGGAGGCCGGGGTGGACCTGGAGGTGGAGGAGACGGGGACCACCTTCGAGGAGAACTCCCTGCTCAAGGCCAGGGCCGTTATGGAGGCCAGCCACCTGCCCGCCATCGCCGACGACTCCGGCCTGTGCGTGGACTGCCTCAACGGCGCGCCGGGGGTGTACTCCGCCCGGTACGGCGGCGAGGGGCTGAGCGACGAGGCCCGCTACCGCCTGCTGCTGGAGAATATGCGGGGCCAGATGACCCGGACGGCCAGGTTCGTCAGCGTCATCACCTGCTGCTTCCCCAACGGCGATGTACTCACCGCCCGGGGGGAGTGCCCCGGCACCATCGCCTACGCCCCCATGGGGGAGGGCGGCTTCGGCTACGATCCGGTGTTCTTCGTCCCGGAGCTGAAAAGGACCTTCGCCCAGCTGTCCGCCGAGGAGAAAAACGCCATCTCCCACCGGGGGACCGCTTTAAAGCTGTTCAGGGAACAGCTGGAGCGGTATTTATCGGGTAATGAGAGCTACCCGGTGAAGAGTGTCGGCGTAACAGGAATTATTCATGGAGAGGATCAATAAATGGATTTAACAAGCAAACAGCGTGCCCAGCTGCGGGGCCTGGCCAACAGCATCGACACCATCCTGATCGTGGGCAAGGACGGCATCGGGGACAACCTGGTCAAGCAGGCCAACGACGCCCTGGAGGCCCGGGAGCTCATCAAGGGCAAAGTGCTGGAGAACTCCCTCCTCTCCCCCCGGGAGGCGGCGGAGGAGCTGGCCCCTCTGACCAGAAGCGAAATTGTCCAGGTGATCGGAACAAAATTCGTGTTGTATCGTCCAAGCCATAAGAAGGACAAAAAGGATAAAATTGTCCTGGTACAGGACAAAAAGCGGAAGTAGGGGGCGGCGCCCTCGCCGCCCCGTTGTAAACCGAAAAGCCGGGCCGCCGAGGGC
Organism: uncultured Oscillospiraceae bacterium; assembly: GCA_950097245.1. Taxonomy (GTDB): domain Bacteria; phylum Bacillota; class Clostridia; order Oscillospirales; family Oscillospiraceae; genus Lawsonibacter. The sequence goes on from CATNCS010000002.1 coordinate 52,710, forward strand.
GGCGGCCCCTACAGAAATTTTCATTCTGAATAGGCGGTGTTCACGTTGAAAATCGGCATTTTTGGCGGGACCTTCAATCCGCCCCACCTGGGGCACCTGGCGGCGGCCCGGACGGCGGTTGACGCGCTGGGGCTGGATAAGCTGCTGATTATCCCGGCGGCCCTGCCGCCCCACAAGGAGCTGCCGGAGGGGACCCCGGCCCCGGAGCACCGGCTGGCTATGGCGGAAAAGACGGCGGACGCCCTGCTGCTGCCCGAGGTGGTGGAGGTGTCCTCCATCGAGCTGGACCGGGCGGGGAAGAGCTACACGTCCGACACCCTGGCCCGGCTGAAGGAGGAGTACCCCGGGGCGGAGCTGTGGCTGCTCATGGGGACGGACATGTTCCTCACACTCCACCTGTGGCACGAGCCGGAGCGTATTCTGGAGCTGGCAGGTATCTGCGCCTTCGGCCGCACCGAGCAGGACGGCGAGGAGGTCTTCGCCCCCCAGCGGGAGCACCTGCAAAGGACCTTCCCCGGCGCGAAGATTACCACCATCACCCTGCCCGGGCTGGTGGACGTGTCCTCCACCCAGCTGCGGGAGCTGCTGGCCAAGGGGGAGGGCGGGGAGTACCTCCATCCTGCGGTCTACGGCTATATCCTGATGAACGGCCTCTACGGCACCCGCGCCGATTTGAAGCACCTGGACATCCCGGAGCTGCGGGCCTGCTCCAGCTCTATGGTGATGCAGAAGCGGGTGCGCCACATCCGGGGCACCGAGGAGGAGGCGGTCCGCCTGGCCCGCCGCTGGGGGGCCGACGAGAACTACGCCCGCCGGGCGGGCATCCTCCACGACTGCACCAAGTACCTCACCGGGCCGGAGCACATCGCCATCTGCGAGCGGTACGGCGTCCCCCTGGACGACCTGGAGCGCACCGCCCCCAAGCTGCTCCACTCCAAGACGGGGGCCTGTATGGCGCGGCATATTTTTGGAGAACCTGATGAGGTGTTCAACGCCATCTTCTGGCACACCACCGCCAAGGCGGATATGACCACCCTGGAAAAAATTCTCTATGTAGCCGACTACATGGAGCCCAACCGGGACTTCGACGGGGTGGAGCGGCTGCGGGAGCTGGCCTACCGGGACCTGGATGCCGCCCTTCTCCTGGGGGTGGAGACCACCATCCAGGAGATGAGGGACCGGCAGCTGCCCGTCCATACCAATACACTCCAGGCGCAGGCCTGGCTGAGAGACCACGGGGTTACAACTGAAGGGTGAGACTATGAGCGAATTTCACAATCAACACGGCAAGCGAGAGGCCCCGGGGGGCGAATTTCCTTTGGCAGTCTGGTGGAGGCAGCACCGGGCCTGGGTGGCCGGCCTGGACCGGGGGGCAAAGCTGCGCTACCGCCTGTTTCAGGTGCTGGTGGTGGTGGCAATTGTCATTATTGCCCTGTACCTCTTCCTCCGGTCCTGGATGAAGCTGCCCGAGGTGCCCAATCTGCCGGGGACCAGCCTGAACGGTCCGGGGAGCACCTCTCAGCTCCAGCCGGGACAGACGGGAGACGTATCCTTTGAGGGGGCCGACCTGCCCAACGTGGTCAAGAGCGGCCGGAAGGAGGGGTACTACACCTTCCTGCTGTGCGGCAAGGACGTGGTCAGCGGCTCCACTGACACCATGATCCTCGTCACCTACGACACCAAGGGAAAGCGGATCAACGCCGTCAGCCTGCTCCGGGATACCATGATTAACACCAGCGCCAAGCGGGGGGCCCAGAAGCGGCTGAATACGGCCTTTAACCGGAATATGGGAGATAAAAAGCTGTCGGAGAAGGAGCGCATCAACAACGGCATGACCGGCCTGAAAAAAGAGGTGAGCAAGATCACCGGCGTCTACCCTGACTTCTACGTCATGGTGGAGTGGGAGGCCATCGGCCGGCTGGTGGATGCCGTAGGCGGTGTCTACTTTGACGTCCCCCCCGGCATGAACTACGACGACCCCTATCAGGACCTGCATATCCACCAGGAGCCGGGCTACCGCCTGCTGGACGGCCGGGACGCCATGGAGGTGGTCCGATTCCGGAAGAGCAACAAAAATGACCCCGATTACGTCAGCCTGGGAGATGTGGGCCGCACCCAGATCCAGCGGGACTTCCTCACCGCCGTGCTGAAGAAGTGCCTTACCCCGGAGATTCTCCTCAAGCTGCCCACCCTGGTGGACATCTTCATGGACAACGTGGACACCGACCTCACCGTGGGCAACATCCTGGCCTTCGCCCAGCTGGCGGTGGGGATGGATGTGGAGGGCGGCGTGGTGCTCTCTCCCATGCCCTGCTACGGGGTGATGTACGACAAGGCGTCTCTGGTGTGTGTCCAGGAGAAGGAGCTGCTGGCAATTATCAACGACGGCATCAACCCCTACCTGGACGAGGTCCAGGCCAGCGACCTGCAGCTGATGTACAAGAAGAGCGGGGGCGGCTTTGGGGTGACCAACGGCACCCTGGCCGACCCTGCGGTGGCCAATGTCCCCGCCCCCAAGCCGGCGGAGCCCGACGAGCCCGATGAGCCGCCGGTTACCGACCCGGAGAATCCCGGAACGACCACCGATCCCGGCACGGCGGCTGACCCCGGAGGCGCCACCGATCCCGGTGCGGCGACGGACCCGGGCACCGATCCGGGCACAACCACCGACCCGGGCACGACGGCCGATCCGGGGAATATCGGGAATATTGACCCCAGCGTCGTCTTCCCCGATCCCTCCCCGGACATTCAGGGCGGGGAAATTGAGGATACAACTCAGGCGGCGGCGTAAATTTGAGCCTGCAGTCTCCCGCCCCCGGGGCGGGGACCGAAAATAAATGAGAGGAGCACTGGAATGGAATCCTATGAACTGGCGGTCCTGCTGGCCAGAGCGCTGGACAGCAAAAAAGGCGGCGACATCAAGCTGCTGAAGACGGAGGGGATCACCACCCTGGCGGACTACTTTGTCATCTGCACCGCCACCTCCAACACCCAGGTGAAGGCCATGTCCGACGCCTGTGAGGAGGCGGCGGAGAAAAACGGCGAGCGGGCCCACCACATCGAGGGCCACCGGGGAGGCACCTGGCTGCTGATGGATTTCTCCGCGGTGGTGGTCCACGTCTTCACCGACGAGGCCCGGAAGTTCTACGACCTGGAGCGGCTGTGGAGCGACGCGGAGGAGATCGATATAGGCGAGATCCTGACCCGATAGCAAAGAAGAAAAGGCCCCTGAAAGGGGCCTTTTTATTCATTCCGGATGATTTGCAGGGCCTTTTGGCAGTTGACCACCTGGCTGACCAGCTGGCTGCCGCCAAACTCGCCGTCTATGGTCCAGGGGATGGGCTGGTCGCAGGTGAAGGTGAGCCGGCTGGCCTGAAACTGGACCAGGACGCCGGACCGGTCCGCGGGGGACAGGTTGACCAGGGCCTGGAGCCCGTCGGTGAGGTCGGTGAGGCTGAGGGGCTTTTTCACCAGGGTGACCTCAAACAGCCCGTCGTCCAGCACCACCTGCTCCACCTTGGGGGGCTTCATCCCGCCGATGGACTGGGAGTTGCTCACCATGCCGAAGTAGAAGTCGTCCTCCAGTATCTGGCCGTCATACTCCACCTTCATGTGGTAGGGGGCGATGGTGGGCAGGGAGGCGATGCCGGCAAAGATATAGGCCAGATGCCCGAAGGTGTTTTTCAGGTCCTGGGGGGTGTCGTAGGCCACCCTGGTAAAGGCGCCGAAGGCGGACACATAGACAAAGGGCTTGTTGTTCAGCCGGCCGATGTCTGTGGGGACGGCCACGCCGGTGCCCGAGGCCACCAGGGCGGCCTCCCGGGGCTTCCGGGGCAGGCGGAGGGTGGTGGCGCAGTCGTTGGTGGAGCCGAAGGGGATGTAGCCCAGAGGGGGCGGGTTCTTCAGCTCCACCAGGCCGGACACCACCTCGCTGAGGGTGCCGTCGCCGCCGGCGCAGATGATCCGGTCGAACTGGGACCCCAGCTCCCGGGCGGTGCGGGCGGCGTCTCCCTTGCACTGGGTGGGGTAGGAGGTGGTGATCCACCCCGCCTTGGTAAACACATCCAATACCTGGGCCAGGGCCGTTTTCACCTGGCCGGTGCCCGAGGTGGGGTTGAAGATGAAGAGCAGTTTGTTCATGGCGAAGCCCTCCGAGAAGGAAGATATGGATACTATTATAGGAGCGGGCGGTAAAAAATCAAGATGGATTTGAAAACTTTATTTCTTCTTAACAAACGGCCGTCCGGGGGTTGCGCCGGGGAGGAAAAGCGAGTAAAATAGGGGAAAACTGTTTGATCGAGGTGTTTGTTCCCCATGAACCGAAAAACTCTGGCCGCCGCCTTTCCGGTGACCGTCCCTGTGCTGATGGGCTATCTGGCCATTGGGATGGCCTTCGGCCTGATGCTCCAGTCCATCGGCTACGGGGTGGGCTGGGCCGTTCTGATGAGCGCGGTGATCTACGCCGGCTCCGGCCAGTACCTGGGGGTATCCCTGCTGGCGGCGGGGGCGCCCCTGACCCAGGTGGCCTTCCTCACCCTGATGGTCAACTTCCGCCACCTGGTCTACGGCCTGTCCATGCTGGAGAAGTTCCGGGGTATGGGGCTGCGGAAGTTTTATATGATCTTTTCCCTCACCGACGAGACCTATGCCCTGCTCTCCTCCGCCCGGGCCCCGGAGGGGGTGGAGGAGCACGACTTCTTCTTCGCCGTGGCCCTGCTGGACCAGAGCTACTGGGTGCTGGGGTCGGCTGTCGGCTCTCTGCTGGGCTCCGCCCTGGGCTTCGACACCACGGGAGTGGACTTCGCCATGACCGCCCTGTTTCTGGTTATCGCCGTGGGCCAGTGGAGGGCCGCCGGCAGCCACATCCCCGCCCTGCTGGGGGGCGCGGCCACCCTGGCCAGCCTGCTGGTCGTGGGGGCGGAGGACATGCTCCTGCCCGCCCTGGCCATTATTGTCATCGCGCTCACCCTGCTCCGGCCCCGGCTGGATGAAAAACATGAGAGAGAGGAGGAGACCCCATGCCCCTGACCCCTGTACAGACCCTGGCCTCCATTGCCGTCATGGCGGTGGTCACCTTCCTTACCCGGGCCCTGCCCTTCCTCCTCTTCGACCGGGGGGACCACCCCCCCAAGCTGGTCCTCTACCTGGGCCGGGTGCTGCCCCCGGCCATTATCGCCATGCTCATCGTCTACTGCCTGAAGGGGGTCACCTTCACTACCCTGGGGGGCTGGGTCCCGCCCCTGGCGGCGGGGCTGGCCGCCGTCCTCCTCCACCTGTGGAAGGGCAACGACCTGATCTCCATCTTCGGAGCCACGGTGTTTTATATGGTGCTGGTGCAGGGGGTGTTCGCCTGAATGTCCAATCACGTTTTAATTACCGGCGCCTCCCGGGGCATCGGTGCGGCCACGGCCCGGCTGTTTGCCCGGGAGGGCTGGGACGTGGCCCTCAACTACAACAAAAGTCAGATGGAGGCCGAGGCCCTGGCGGCCGAGCTGTCCGGGCTGGGGGGGAAGGCTGTCCCCATCCAGGCGGACGTCTCCGTCCCGGAGGAAGCCGCCCGGCTGGTCCGGGAGGCGGAAGAGGTGTTGGACGGACTGGACGCCATAATCTGCAATGCGGGGATCGCCCTGCCCCAGCAGCTGCTCACCGACACCACGCCGGAACAGTGGCGGCGGCTGATGTCGGCGGACCTGGACGGGGTATTCTATACCCTCCGGGCGGCCATCCCAGGCCTGGTCCGCCAAAAGCGGGGGGCCATTGTGACGGTGTCCTCCATGTGGGGGATTACCGGCGGCTCCTGTGAGGCCCCCTACTCCGCCGCCAAGGCGGGGGTCATCGGCCTGACGAAGGCCCTGGCCAAGGAGCTGGGGCCGTCCCACATCCGGGTGAACTGCGTGGCTCCGGGGGTCATTGACACGGATATGAACGGCCATCTCTCCCCTGAGGAGCTGGCCGCCCTGGGGGAGGAGGCCCCCCTGTGCCGTATCGGGACCCGGTCGGAGGTGGCCCAGGCCATTTATTTCCTGGCCTCGGAGCGGGCCTCCTTCATTACCGGCCAGGTGCTGGCGGTGGACGGCGGTATGGTGATTTAAGAAAAATTTTGTCGAATTTTAAGATTTGCTCCGGTGATTTGCGGTTGTAAAATCCCTGTAAACTTGGTATAATAAGACTCTCAAGAAGTTATGTAGACCAAAATCTGCCAAAAGGGGACCGGAGGGGAGCTATGGGCCGCGTCAATAAGGATGTCGGCGGCTATCGGGGCCGCAGGACGATTACGGATATTTTAAAGTTTATCGCGGTTGCCCTGGGGGTGATCGTAGTCCTTGTGCTGGCCGGGGGGCTCTACCTCCAAAAATACATGGTCTATACCGACGAGGGCCCCAAGCTGGAGCTGCCCCCCTTCCTCCAGATGTTCCGCCAGGGGGAGAAGGAGCCCGGCGTCTCCTCCTCCCATCCCAACTCCGGCAGCGTCAGTGTGGTAATTGATCCCGGCGGCAGCGCGTCCGAGCCCCCGGCGGAGCCGGAGAAGCCCGGCCTTGCCATTCAGCTGACCGTGGACGATGTCCTGAACGGCACCGCCGCCGCCAGGCTGGAGGAGGCCGGGGCGGATACCCTGATTCTGGAGGCGAAGGCCTCCAGCGGGCAGCTGATCTGGCACTCCGACCTGTTCACCGCCGACTGGGCGGAGGTAAACGCCCCCCAGTCCAACAACGAGGCCCTGAAGCAGTGGAACGAGGGGAAGGTGTACACCGTCGCCCGGGTGTGCTGCTTCCGGGACGACAGCGTCCCCTACTCCCTGAACAAGCGGGCCCTGCGCAAGGGGAACTACAACTGGCGGGATGAGCTGGGCCTGCGCTGGATGAGTCCCGCCCACGAGGAGAACCAGGCCTATATCGCCGGGCTGTGCGGCGAGCTGGCCGCCTTGGGCTTTGACGAGATTGTGCTGGAGCAGTGGCACTTCCCCGTGGGGGGAAAGACGGAGAACATCACCCGTGGCGACCGCTACGACCCCAACGCCTTTACCACGGAGCTGGAGGACATGCTCACCCAGGTTCAGGGGGCGCTGGGACCCTACGACACCAAGCTCTCCCTCCGTTTCGGGGCGGAAGCCCTGAATGACGGGTGCAGCCTCAGCGGCCTAAGCCCTGAGCTGCTGGACCGTTTTGCCAGCCGTTTCTGGACAGAGCAGGAGGGGCGGATGTCCCTGTCCGCCTCACCTGCCGTCCGGGATTTGCAGGAGCGGACGGTGGAGATCGTCCCTCAGGCGGACGAAGACCGGGAATTCTTCCAGGCGGTCATCCCCCCGAAGGAGTAACAGAAAACGACGCCGCCCGGCCGGAAACGGCCGGGCGGCTTTTATCCAAAACGGAAAAAGTGCGGAAAACTCAGGCAAACGCGGAGAATTGCCCAGCTAAAAATGGTGAAAAAGGCCTTGATTTTTCGGGAAGATTTGACTACAATGGGAGATAGCAAATTCCTATATTCTAGCATTGGAAAAGGTGGTGAAAACATGGCATTGGAAGCGATCCAGACGGTCACACAGGCCGAGGCCAAGGCCAAGGCGGACCGGGAGGCGGCGGCGGCCCAGGCCAAGCAGAGGCTGGCCGATGCCCAGCGGGAAGCGAAGCAGATTGTGGAGCAGGCCCGGCAGCAGGCTCGGGAAGAGGCCCGTCAGATGATGGCGGAGGCCGAGTCCAAGGCGGCCCAGCTGACAGGGGAGGAACTTACCCGGGCGGCGGCGGACTGTGACACGCTGAAGCAAAATGCCCGGGGGCGGCTTGAGGAGGCCGCGCAGCTCATTGTTGGAAGGGTTGTGGAACGGTAATGGCCATAGAAAAAATGAAACGCCTGCGGGTGGTGGCTATGGCGGCCGACCGGGAGGCGGTGCTCCGCACACTCCAGCACATGGGCTGTGTGGAAATCATCCAGCCGGAGGCCGACCCGGACGACCCCCTGTGGGCCTCCCTCACCCCCCCGGAGACGGCTGGACTGGCCGCCGCCCATGAGGAGAAATCCCAGGCGGAGCGGGCCCTGGAGGTCCTCAAGCGGTATGCCCCGGTGAAGGGCGGGCTGCTGACCCCCAAGCCCGGCGTGCGGGAGGGGGAACTCCTGGATGAGGATCGGGCGGAAAAGGCCCGGGCCGCCGCCAGAGAGGTCAACGACCTGGACCGCCGCCTGGCCGCCATCCACGGGGAAGAGAACAAGCTGGAGGCCCAAAAGGCGGCCCTGCGTCCCTGGCAGAGCCTGGATTTGCCCCTGGAGACCGGCTCCACCGGACAGGTGGCCATCCAGCTGGGCACCCTGCCCGCCGCCCTGGCCATGAACCAGGCGGAGGGAGAGGTCCGGGCCGCCAGTGAGCTGGCCCAGCTCACCGAGGTGTCCTCCGACAGAGACGCCCGCTACTGCACCCTGGTGTGTCACGCCAGCGAGGCGGAGGAGGTGCTGGAGGCCCTGAAGGCCCTGGGCTGGTCCCGGGCCAATCTCCGGGAGTGGACGGGCACCGCGTCGGCCAACCTGAGCCGCCTGGAGCGGGAGACGGACGAGCGGAAGGCGGAGGAGGCCTCCATCCAGGAGAAGCTGTCCGCCATGGGTGAGCGCAACGCCCCCCTGCGGCAGCTGTCCGACCTGGCCGGGGTGACCATCAGCCGGGAGGAGGCCCGCAGCCGCCTGATGGATACGGGGTAGACCTTCCTGCTGGAGGGCTGGGTCCCGGCGGAGCGCTGGCCCGCCCTGGAGAAGGAGCTGGACCAGTACCCCTGCGCCTGCGAGGTAAGCGACCCCGCCCCTGAGGAGTATGAAAAGGTGCCGGTGAAGCTGAAAAACAACCTTCTCACCAAGCCCCTGAACATGGTCACCGAGATGTACTCCCTGCCCGCCTACGGCACCCTGGACCCCAACCCCCTGATGGCCCCCTTCTTCATCCTGTTCTACGGGATCATGATGGCGGACATGGGGTACGGTCTGCTGATGATACTGGCCGGAGCGATTATCCTGAAAAAGAAGAAGCCCGGCGGCACCTTCGGCCACCTGTGCGGCCTGCTGGTGCTGTGCGGCATCACCACGTTCATCATGGGCGCCCTCACCGGCGGCTTCTTCGGCGATTTCCTCACCCAGGTGGTCAAGCTGACCACCGGCGGCGACTTCGCTCTGCCCGCCCTGTTTACCCCCCTGGAGGACACCATGATGATCCTCATCGGGGCCATGTGTCTGGGCTTTGTGCAGATTATCACCGGCATGGCCATCAGCTTTGTTTCCAAGCTGAAAAACGGCCAGGTGCTGGACGCCGTCTTTGAGGAGGTCACCTGGTGGGTGGTCTTTGCCGGCCTGGGCCTGATGATTGTGGGGATTACCCCCATCGTGCTCATTGTCGGACTGGTGCTGGTGGTGGCCGGCCCTGTGATTCAAAATCAGGGCTTCGGGAAGATCACGGGAATTTTCGGCTCCCTGTACAACCATGTGACGGGCTACTTCGGCGACATTTTGTCCTACTCCCGTCTCATGGCCCTGATGCTGGCCGGCAGCGTGATTGCCCAGGTGTTCAACACCCTGGGAGCCATCCCGGGCAACATCGTGATTTTCCTGATTATCTCCTTCGCGGGCAACACCCTGAACTTCGCTTTGAACCTGCTGGGCTGCTACGTCCACGACCTGCGCTTGCAGTGCCTGGAGTACTTCGGCAAGTTCTATCAGGACGGCGGAAAGCCCTTCCGCCCCCTGAATCTCAATACCAAATACTACGAGGTAGTTAAATAAGAGGAGGAAAACATTATGAGCACTGCAACAGATATGATCCAGATGATTGAGCAGAACGCGGCGGCGCAGTCCTTCGTGGGCGCCTTCGGCGGTCTGGCCATCGCCCTGCTGGGCGCGGGCCTGGCGGCCGTGCTCAGCGGCATCGGCTCCGCCAAGGGCACCGGCATCGCCGGCGAGGCCGGCACCGGCCTGCTGTGCGAGGACCCCAGCAAATTCGGTAAGGTCATGATTCTCCAGGTCATCCCCGGCACCCAGGGCCTGTACGGCCTGGTGGTGTGGTTCTTCGCCGTGTTCCGCATGGGCCTGCTGTCCGGCACCCTGCCCCAGCTCACCGTCGCCCAGGGCTGGCAGTACTTCGCCGCCTGCCTGCCCATGGCCCTCGGCGGACTGTTCTCCGCCATCGCCCAGGGCCGCGTGGCCGCCGGCTCCATCAACATCCTGGCCAAGAAGCCCGACGACTGGTCCAAGGGCATGGTGCTGTGCATCACCGTGGAGTTCTACGCCATTCTGTCCCTGCTGGCCTCCATGCTGATGATCATCAACATCAGCGCCTAAGGCGGGTGGCAGCCGATGGAAGGAATCGAAAAAATCACCGCCAAAATCGCCCAGGACGCCCAGGCTGAAATCGACAGGCTGATGGCGGAAACTGAGGAGAAGGTCCGGGCCGTCCGGGCCAACGCAGAGCACCAGGCCCAGCAGGAGGCCAACGAAATTGTGGAGAAGGGCCGTATGGCCGCCGCCGAGCGGCTGGAGCGGCTGAGCTCCGCCGCCCAGATGGAGCGGCGCAAGCTGGAGCTGGCCTCCAAGCAGGAGGTGCTGGGTGAGGCCTTTGACCTGGCCCTGGAAAAGCTGTGCGCCCTGCCCGAGAAGGAGTACATCGCCCTGCTGACCAGGCTGGCCCTGGAGGCCAGCACCAGCGGCCGGGAGCAGATCATCTTCTCTCAGAAGGACCGCAATACCGTGGGCAAGCAGGTGGTCATGGCCGCCAACGACGCCCTCATCAAGGACCGGGCCCCTGGCCTGCCGGACGAGGTGGCCAAGTCCAGGGTGGGCACCCTGATGGATAAGCTGATCCACAACACCACCGCTATCGTCACCGGCGCCGGCCTCACTCTGTCCGAGCAGACCCGGGACATCAGGGGCGGCTTTATCATGGTGGACGGCGACGTGGAGATCAACTGCGCCTTCGAGACCCTGGTCCGCCTCCAGCGGGAAAAAATGGAGAAGCAGGTCGCTGATACACTGTTTCAATAATCTGTAGGGGCCGCCGCCTTCGGCGGCCCGCGGGCGGCCCAGGAGGGCCGCCCCTACAGGGCACATCAAATCCAAAGCAAGCGAAAACGAGAGGAGGGATATTTTGTCCCACCGCAAAAAAGATACTGACTATCTGGCCATCTCAGCGAGAATCCGGGCCATGGAAAACAGGCTCCTCACCCGGGAGCGGATGGACCGGATGATCGAGGCCCGTGACGACAGCGAGGCCCTGAAGAGCCTGGCCGAGTGCGGCTATGCCGAGGGGCTCCTGGACGCCGTCCTGGCCCAGGCCCGGGCAGAGGTCTTCAAGGACATGGAGCAGGGGGCGCCCGACCCCCGGCTGGTGGAGGTCTTCCAGATCAAGTACGACTACCACAACGCCAAGACCATCCTCAAGGCCCAGGCTATGGGCTCCGACCCGGAGCGCCTGCTACTGGCCGGAGGCCGCTACGACCCCGCCGCCCTCTGGGACGGCTGGAGGCGGGAGGCCCTCAGCGGGGTGGACGAGGCCTTTAAGAAGGCCATGGAGCAGGCCAAGGCCGCCCTGGACGACGGGGGCGACCCCCAGCAGGCCGACCTGATTCTGGACCGGGCCTGCTACGCCGAGATGGCCAAGCTGGCCAGAGAGCTGGAGAGCCCCTTCCTCCAGGGCTATGTCCGCCTGTCGGTGGATGTGGCCAACCTGCGGGCCGCCGTCCGGGTGGCCCGGATGGGCCGGGAGGGGGAGTTCCTCCGCCAGGTGCTGCTGCCCGGGGGCAATGTCTCCGAAGGGGCTATCGCCGCCGCCCGGGGAGACGCCCTGGGCGAGGTGTTCCGGTCCGGGCCCCTGGCCCAGGCCGCCGCGCTGGGGGCCAAGCTGGCCCAGCCGGGAGGGGAGTCCCTCACCGCCTTCGAGCGGGAGTGTGACAACGCCCTCACCGCCTACCTGGCCGCCGCCCGCCGCATCCCCTTTGGGGAGGAGACAGTGATTGGCTACCTGTACGCCAAAGAGCTGGAGTTCACCGCCATCCGGGCCATCTTCGCCGGACGGGCGGCGGGGCTGGATGGAGACACCATCCGTTCCCGGCTCCGGGAAACCTATGTGTAAGGGGGATTGCAGATGTATAAGATTGCCGCCATGGGCGACAAGGACAGCGTCCTGGGCTTCAAGGCCCTGGGACTGGAGGTCTGCCCGGTAGAGTCCCCCGAGGAGGGTCGGGAGGCCCTCCACCGCATGGCGAAGGAGAACTACGCTATCATCTATATGACCGAGCAGCTGGCCGCCCAGCTCCCCCAGGAGGTGGCCCGATACAAGGACGCCCTCACCCCGGCCATCATCCTCATCCCCGGCAAGGAGGGCTCCCTGGGCATCGGCATGGCCAACGTCAAAACGGCGGTCGAACGGGCCGTCGGCGCGGATATTTTGTGACGGCTGTGTGTAGGGGCGGACATTGTCCGCCCGCCCCTCATACACATGGCGCGTGATGTACGGGCGGCCTGTGGCCGCCCGCGGGCGCACAATGTGCGCCCCTACAGACCGATTCAAGAAATTCACCCAGAAAGAAGGTATAACAGCCTATGGGAAAAATCGTTAAGGTCTCCGGCCCGCTGGTGGTGGCCACCGGCATGGAGGAGGCCAACATGGCCGACGTGGTCCGTGTAGGCGAGCAGCGCCTCATCGGTGAGATCCTCACCATGACGGGCGGCTCCGCCTCCATCCAGGTCTACGAGGAGACCTCCGGCCTGGGCCCCGGCGCCGACGTGGTCACCACCGGCGCCCCCCTGTCCGTGGAGCTGGGCCCCGGCCTCATCGAGAACATCTACGACGGCATCCAGCGCCCGCTGGAGGTCATCATGAAGAAGGTCAAGGGCAACAACCTGCCCCGCGGCGTGGAGGTGCCCGCCCTGGACCGGGAGAAGAAGTGGGACTTCACCGCTGTCGCCAAGGCCGGCGACAAGGTGGTGGGCGGCGACATCATCGGCACCGTCCAGGAGACCAACTCCATCCTCCACAAGATCATGATCCCCCCCAAGATGAGCGGCACCATCGAGTCCATCGCCTCCGGCTCCTACACGGTGCTGGACAAGATCGGCGTGCTGGTGGACGACAAGGGGGAGAAGCACGAGCTGACCATGATGCAGAAGTGGCCTGTCCGCGTGGGCCGGCCCTACAAGCACAAGTACCCCCCGGTGATCCCCCTCCAGTCCGGCCAGCGGATTGTAGACACCTTCTTCCCCGTGGCCAAGGGGGGCACCGCCGCCATCCCCGGCCCCTTCGGCTCCGGCAAGACTGTCATGCAGCACGCCCTGGCCAAGTTCTCCGACGTGGACGTGGTGATCTACATCGGCTGCGGCGAACGGGGCAACGAGATGACCGACGTGCTCCGGGAGTTCCCCGAGCTCATCGACCCCCGCACCGGCGAGACGCTGATGAAGCGGACGGTGCTCATCGCCAACACCTCCGACATGCCCGTGGCCGCCCGTGAGGCGTCCATCTACACCGGCATCACCATCGCCGAGTACTTCCGTGACATGGGCTACGCCGTGGCCGTCATCGCCGACTCCACCTCCCGCTGGGCCGAGGCCCTGCGTGAGATGTCCGGCCGTCTGGAGGAGATGCCCGGCGAGGAGGGCTACCCCGCCTACCTGTCCTCCCGTCTGGCCCAGTTCTACGAGCGGGCCGGCTCCGTCTCCTGCCTGGGGTCCGAGGAGGACCGCCGTGGCTCCCTGACCGCCGTGGGCGCGGTCTCCCCTCCGGGCGGCGACCTGTCCGAGCCCGTCTCCCAGGCCACCATGCGCATCGTCAAGGTGTTCTGGGCCCTGGACGCCTCCCTGGCCTACCGCCGCCACTTCCCCGCCATCAACTGGCTGACCTCCCACACCCTGTATCTGGACTCCCTGCGCCCCTGGTACGACGAGAACCTGGGCAAGGACTTCCTCATCAACCGGGAGTGGGCCATGTCCACCCTCCAGGAGGAGGCCAACCTGAACGAGATCGTCCAGCTGGTGGGTAAGGACTCCCTGTCCGCCAAGGACCAGATCACCCTGGAGATTGCAAAAATGCTCCGGGAGGACTTCCTCCAGCAGAACTCCTTCGTGGACATTGACTGCTACTCCGAGTACGACCGCCAGGCCCGGATGCTGGCCATGATCCGCCGCTACGAGGACCTGTGCCGTGACGCCTCCGCCAAGGGCGGCAGCCTGAACGACCTGTTCGGCGTGCCCGTGCGGGAGAAGATCGGCCGTGCCAAGTCGGTGGTGGCCGAGGAGTACCAGGCCGCCTACGACATCATCAATCAGGAGATGGAGGAGCAGATTGCCGCCATCGCCGAGAAGGGAGCGGATGAAGCATGATTCGGGAATATAAAACCATCGAAGAAATCTCCGGCCCTCTGATGGTGGTCAAGCGGGTCCAGGGCGTCACCTACGACGAGCTGGCCGAGGTGGAGCTCACCGACGGCACCGTCCGCCGCTGCAAGGTGCTGGAGGTCAACGGCGACTCCGCCGTGGTCCAGCTGTTCGAGGCCTCCGCCGGCATCAACCTGCGGGACTCCAAGATTCGTTTCCTGGGCCACCCCCTCCAGCTGGCCGTCTCCGGCGACATGCTGGGCCGTGTGTTCAACGGCATGGGCCAGCCCATCGACGGCGGCCCCGCCATCCTGGCCGACGAGTACCGTGACATCAACGGCCTGGCCATGAACCCCGCCGCCCGGAACTACCCCAACGAGTTTATCCAGACGGGCATCTCCACCATCGACGGCCTGAACACCCTGGTCCGCGGTCAGAAGCTGCCCATCTTCTCCGGCTCCGGCCTGCCCCACTCCGCCCTGGCCGCCCAGATCGCCCGTCAGGCCAAGGTGCTGGACGGCGAGTCCAACTTCGCCGTGGTCTTCGCCGCCATCGGTATCACCTTCGAGGAGTCGGAGTTCTTCGTCCAGGAGTTCCGCCGCACCGGCGCCATCGACCGGACGGTCCTGTTCACCAACCTGGCCAACGACCCCGCCGTGGAGCGTATCGCCACCCCCCGTATGGCCCTCACAGCGGCGGAGTACCTGGCCTTCGAGAAGGGGATGCACGTGCTGGTCATCCTCACCGACATCACCAACTACGCCGAGGCCCTGCGTGAGGTGTCCGCCGCCAAGAAGGAGGTCCCCGGCCGCCGCGGCTACCCCGGCTACCTGTACACCGACCTGGCCACCCTCTACGAGCGGGCCGGCCGTCAGATCGGCAAGGAGGGGTCCATCACCATGATCCCCATCCTCACCATGCCCGAGGACGACAAGACCCACCCCATCCCCGACCTGACCGGCTATATCACCGAGGGCCAGATCATCCTGTCCCGGGAGCTGTTCCGCAAGGGCGTCAATCCCCCGGTGGACGTGCTGCCCTCTCTGTCCCGACTGAAGGACAAGGGCACCGGCGAGGGCAAGACCCGTGAGGACCACGCCGGCACCATGAACCAGCTCTTCGCGGCCTACGCCACCGGCAAGGAGAACAAGGAGCTCATGTCCATCCTGGGCGAGGCGGCCCTGAGCCCCACCGACCTGCTGTACGCCAAGTTTGCCGACGAGTTTGAGCGCCGGTACGTCTCCCAGGGGACGGACGAGAACCGCTCCATCTTCGAGACCCTGGACCTGGGCTGGGACCTGCTGTCCATCCTGCCCCGGACTGAGCTGAAGCGGATCAAGCCCGAGATGATCGAAAAGTATATGCCCAAGAAGGAACAAGGGGGGGTATAAATGCCTTCCACAACGATTAACCCCACCCGACAGGAGCTGAACCGGCTGAAAAACCGTCTGCGCACCTCCATCCGCGGCCACAAGCTGCTCAAGGACAAGCGGGACGAGCTGATGAAGCAGTTCATGGACGTGGTCCGGGAGAACCGGGCCCTCCGCAAGCGGGTGGAGGAGGGCCTGATGAAGGCCCACGGCGCCTTTACCGTGGCCGCCGCCCTCATGTCCCCGGAGATGCTGGAGCAGTCGCTGCTCTACCCCAAGCAGTCCGTGGAGCTGGATATGACCTTCCAGAACATCATGTCGGTGGACGTGCCCCAGTACCAGTTCCGCACCGGCAGCCAGGACCCCGGCGAGGTCTACCCCTACGGCTTCGCCCAGACCAGCGGCGAGCTGGACGACGCGGTGGACGCCCTGTCCCGGGTGCTGGGCGACATGCTCCGGCTGGCGGAGATCGAGAAGACCTCCCAGCTGCTGGCGGAGGAGATCGAAAAGACCCGCCGCCGGGTCAACGCCCTGGAGTACGTGAAGATCCCCGAGATGCAGGCCAACATCAAGTATATCACCATGAAGCTGGATGAGAACGAGCGCTCCAACACCATCCGCTTGATGAAGGTCAAGGACCTTATCCTGAAGGAGGCCATCCAGGAGAAGCGGGCGGAGGATGCCCGCGCCATTGAGGCCTTCGGCGGGGAAGCCCCGGCCCAGGCGTAAGAGCGGGATAACACAAAAAGGTACTGCCTGGAACCCCGGGCAGTACCGTCTTTTATAGAAAGGAAGGGATGAGCTATGAGTCTGGTTCAGGCTGTGGTATGCGATCAGTTCGTCTTTGTTGCCGGGGAGCAGCAGCTGAACCTGAGCAGCGGCGGCGTGCTGCACAATTTCAGAAAAATTTTTAAGCTGAATGACAATGTGATTATCGGGCTGTCCGGCTCCATGGACGACAATTACTACCTGTTTCAGGACTATTTGACCATGGACTTTGAGCTGAGGGATGAGTTTGCGGACAGCCTGGAGGAGGTCTTCGACCGGGTGAGCGCCCGGTATCAGGAGATGACCGAACAGGGACAGTGCGATGTGTTCAGCCTGGTGTGCGGCTGGAACGGCAGGGGGTTTGAGGCGAAGACCTTTTTTATCGACTCGGCCTTTGGAGGGAACAGCAGGATTACCGACGTGAGGCCGGAGCACGAGAAGGACGCAAAGCTGATCTCCTGCGGCGACAACCGGCACTATGACAACTTCCTGGACGGGGTGTATAAGTACGGGTGTGAAATCTACGGCCTCCAGCGGGCGTTTCGGGATGTGCTGGCGAAAGGGGTTATGTTTGACGACTTTATCGACAAAAACGCCCAGTTTGAGGTCATACAGAGACCGGAGTGAGAAAAAGGCTGCGGGTTACTTCCCTTAAGCCTCTCCTGAAGGGGCCTCATCCGTCACGGCCCTTCGGGCCGCGCCACCTTCCCCTAAAGGGGAGCGAAATTAAAGCCTTCCCCTTTAGGGGAAGGTGCCCCAGTGCGCACACTGGGGCGGATGAGGTTTACGGAAGATTCT
The DNA here is from genome assembly GCA_950097245.1 of uncultured Oscillospiraceae bacterium. Taxonomy (GTDB): domain Bacteria; phylum Bacillota; class Clostridia; order Oscillospirales; family Oscillospiraceae; genus Lawsonibacter. The sequence continues at coordinate 69,980 of CATNCS010000002.1, forward strand.
TCCTCAAAAACCCTTGCCTTTTAGCAGCATTTGGGGTAAAATATAAATAGGACGTACGTCCTATTGTTTCCTTGTCAGGAAACAATAAGTGCGTTCAATTTATTTAAAGGAGACAGAGATGATGAAAAAGAAAATCCTATCCCTTGTCCTGGCCTTGACCCTCTGCCTGGGGGTGGCTGTTCCCACGTTTGCGGCAGGAACCGAAACGTATACCGTTGATGGTATTACCATTACGATCGATTCAAGCGGGACGATCAGCTATACCGGTTCAGGAACATTAACAGGATACACTGCGGAGGGTGGCATCATGCTACTCCACGAAGCAACAAATGGATACGATGGAATCGATACGGTCACCATCAGTATTGGGTCCGGCATCACCATTGATGACGATATCATTGATGGCATGGACCTGCTAAAATACATGGAAAAGTTTCTTATGAAAAATTATTCTGTAAAGTCCGTCAATATCTATTCTTCCACAATGAATGTTCAGACATTTGGCGGCTTTACTGATGTGAAAGAAAACGACTACTTTGCAGATCCGGTGCTCTGGGCCGTGGATAAGAAGATCACTGCCGGGACCTCCGAGACGACATTCTCTCCCAATGAAAACTGCACTGTGGCACAAATCTTGACCTTCCTCTATCGGGCCTACGGTTCCCCCAACGTCAGCGGGAGCAATCCCTTCTCCGACGTAAAGAGCGGCGACTACTACTACAACGCGGCGCGGTGGGCCTATGAGAAGGGCATAGTCACTGGCAGCGCCTTCGGCGGGAACAGGCCCTGCGCCCGCGCTATGGCGGTGGACTATATGTGGAAGGCCGACGCTTCCAGGGCTTTCCACATCGAGTCGAATGGTTATTTGTCAGAATATTTCTACCTCGGCGACGGTGACGACGATACAGTTGTCCCTAATGTGGTCATTCCCGATCACGTTGTTGGTATCTATCCGATCAGTCTCTACTATTGTAAAAGACTGGCCAGCGTGACTATCCCGACCAGTGTCACAACGATCGATGAGCGGGCGTTCGAGGGCTGTAATGGTTTGACTGATGTGTATTACGAAGGCAGCGAGGAGCAGTGGCGGGCGATCGACATTGCCCCCAATAATGATGCGCTGTTAAAGGCCACCATCCACTACAACAGCGAAAAGCAGCCTGTCGAGACCGGCTTCACCGACGTCCCCTCCACGGCGGACTACGCTGAGGCCGTCAAGTGGGCGTTGGACAAGGGCGTGACCGCCGGGACCAGCGCCACCACCTTCTCCCCGGACAGCGTCTGCACTCGGGGGCAGATTGTGTCCTTCCTGTACCGGGCGCTGAAAAAATAACCAGCCGTAGGGCCATTGCCGCCTGCGGGCGGGACGAAGGTTTTTTGACAGACTAAGGCGGCTCCCTTCCGGGAGCCGCTTTGTCATGCCCGCAGTAAGATGGGTTGGAGCTGCCGGCCCACCAGGGCGGCGGAGGCGGCGTCGGCCACCAGGGAGAAGTTGGCCACCAGGGAGGTGGGCTTTTTCTCAAAGTCGTCCTGCCCGAAGGGGACGAAGTAGATGTACTTCCGGGGCAGCAGCGCACCGATGCTGGCGGCGGAGGCGGCCAGACCGTCGTTGGTGGAGGGGGCGATGAGGACCGGGCGCTCATTGCGCAGGTGGGCCTTGGCCGCCATGGTAACGCTGGTGTCGGTTACCCCGGAGGCCAGCTTGCCCAGGGTATTCCCGGTGCAGGGGGCGATAATCAGAAGATCCAGGAGCTTCTGGGGCCCGATGGGCTCCGCCTCCTTGACGGTGGAGATGACCCGATGGTCACAGATGCGCTCCATCTCCCGCATCAGGTCGTGGGCCGTGCCGAACCGGGTGTCGGTGTCCGCCACAACTTCTGAGACGATGGGTACCACCCGGGCGAACCGGGCCTTTACCTGCTCCAGAGCCTCCATGGCCCTGGCGTGGGTACAAAAGGAGCCGCAGACCGCGAATCCTATGGTTTTGTCTTCCAATGAGAACCTTCCTTTCTGTGGGGGTTACATCCCAATTTCACGCAGCATGTTGTAGATGGTGTCTTTGATTGTCGCCCCGGCGGTGACAGGGGCCACCTTGCCGGGGAGGGACAGCGCCCAGATGACCGTGAGGCCCAGCTCGCCGGCCGCGCCCAGGTCCACCCCGCCCGGCTTGGAGGCCAGGTCCAGAATGAGGCAGTCGGGCTTCAGGTCCTCCAGCTCCTCCCGGCCCAGCACCTGGGCGGGCACGGTGTTGACGATCAGGTCGTAGCCGCACAGCCAGCCTCTGAGATGGGCCAGATGCTCTCTGCCCAGTCCCATGGCCTGGGCCCAGGCCAGCTGGTCGTACTTCCGGGCGGCCACGCTCACCCTGGCCCCCAGGGCCTGGAACCGCTGGGCGGTGAGCCGTCCCACCCGGCCGAAGCCCACCACCAGCACCTTGGCGCCGTGGATGGTGATGGGCAGATGCTCCATGGCCAGCTGAACGGCCCCCTCCGCCGTGGGGACGGCGTTGGCCACCGCCAGCTCCTCCCGGGCGAAGTAGTCGTAAATGGTCAGCCCCCGCTCCTTCACCATGGTGTAGACCGCCTGGTCCACCCGCCCGCCGCAGAGGAACTGATGAGGAGTCAGCTGGTCCAGGATAGGGGCGAGAGGGTGCTCCAGCAGGGAGAGGGGGGCGTTGAGCAGACCGCTCCCGGCGGTGACGGGGAGGGGGAGAATGACACAGTCCGCCTTGCCCGCCCGGCGCAGGGTGGTTTCAACGGCCAGGTCGGGGACTGTATCCTGGGGCTCCCCCAGGGCGTAGGTATGGACAGTATGGCCGTCCTCAGCCAGCAGCTGGGCCAGCTTGGCCTGCCGCAGGTCGCCCCCCACCACCCAGATGTTCAATTCATGTTTCATAGGAATACCTCCAGAACCGCCGGTCGCGTGGCGGCGGGTTTCTACTTCCATTGTATGGAAAAGAGGGCGGGCAGGTGCAAAAGAAACAGGTCAGGGCTTTTAGCCCTGGCCTGTCAAAGAGTTTATTCGGAAAATACTTTGCTCAAGTCGATGGTGCAGTCCTCCAGAATGTTCACCTTCGCTGTGTCCTCCCGGCCGTAGTCCTCGACAGGGAGCAGGTAGTGGTCCTTTAGGAGCATGACCTGAACGGTCCGGTCCTCCGGGTTGACCACCCAGTACTCCCGGACGCCCGCCCGCTGGTACAGGTCCAGCTTTACGATCCGGTCGTGCCGCCGGGTGGTGGGGGAGAGAATCTCTACAATCAGGTCGGGCGCGCCCTTGCAGCCGTAGTCGTCCAGCTTATTGGGGTCGCAGACCACAACCAGGTCGGGCTCTACGACGGTGTTAATATCTTCGGGCTTGTCGTCCTCCTCCTGGAAGAGACGGACGCCAAAGGGGGCGGCGTAAACTTCGCATTTTTTCCCGTCCAAATAGCCATGCAGCTGTGCAAAGAGTTCCCCGCTGACCTTCTGGTGGATTCGCAGCGGCGGCGACATCATGCAGGGATAGCCGTAAATCAGCTCAATGTGGTCGTCCTCATCCCAGGTGAGATAGTCCGCAAAGGTATAGCGCATTTCTTCCGCTGGCAGTGCCATTCATAACACCTCCCTGTCTGCTGTTATTATAACACACTTTTTTGAAATAAAAAAGATAAAAAAAGAGCGCCCGTCCGCAATGGACAGGCGCTCTGAGCGTATGAGGGGAAGCCCTTACTTGGCAGCCTTGGCGGACTTGATGGCCTCGATGAGCAGCGGGGTGACCTTGAACAGGTCGCCGCAGATGCCGTAGTCGGCGATCTCGAAGATGGGGGCGGTGTCGTTCTTGTTGACGGCGATGATGCACTCGGAGTCCTGCATGCCGGCCTTGTGCTGGATGGCGCCGGAGATGCCCAGAGCGACATAGATCTTGGGGTGGACGGTCTTGCCGGTCTGGCCCACCTGGTGGTCGGCGGACAGCCAGCCGGAGTCGATGGTGGCACGGGAGCCGCCCACGACGCCGCCCAGCACCTCAGCCAGCTCCTCGGCCAGCTTGATGCCGCCCTCCACGTCCTTGGAGATGCCGCGGCCCACGGAGACGACCACGTCGGCACCGATCAGGTCCACCAGCTTCTTGGCGGCCTTGACCACCTCGACTACCTCGGTCTGCATATCGGCCTCAGACAGCTCGAAGGCGGGCTTGATGATCTCGCAGGCGTCGGCCTTGGCCTGATCGAAGGCGGCCTTCTTCATCACGCCGGGACGGACGGTGGCCATGGCGGGACGGAAGCGGGGGCAGATGATGGAGGCCATCAGGTGGCCGCCGAAGGCGGGACGGGTCATCTTCAGGTCACGGGACACGTCGTGCTTCTCGCCCAGCACAATGGCGTGGCTGGTGGCCTCGATGCGCTCGGGGGCCAGGGTGGAATTGGCCTTCAGGAAGTCCTTGTAGATGCCCATCTCCACGTCCAGGTGGGTGCAGTCGGCGCACAGGCCGGTGTGCAGGCGGGCGGCGCACCGGGGGCCCAGGTCACGGCCGATGTTGGTGGCGCCGATGAGCATGATCTCGGGCTTGTACTCCTGGATCACGTCGCAGATGACCTTGGTGTAGCCGTCGGTGGTGTAGTTCTTCAGCAGGGGGTGGTCGCAGACGTACACGCCGTCAGCGCCGTAGCCGCCCAGCTCCTTGGCGATGCCCTCGATGCCCTCGCCCAGCAGGATGCCATACAGCTTGGTGCCCAGCTCGTCGGCCAGCTTGCGGCCCTCGGAGATGAGCTCGAAGGAGGTGGGCATCATGCTGCCCTGGCGCTGCTCGCAGAATACCCAGACGCCACCCTTGAAGGCGGCAACGTCGGAACTGTTAAAAGTAGACATATTCGTTTATCTCCCTTCTCAGATCATGTGCTTGGCGGCCATGATGCCGGCCAGCTTTTCGCAGGTAGCCTTGTCGGCGCCCTCCAGCATCATGCCGGCGCCCTTCTGGGGGGGAGTGAAGGAGGTCAGGATGTTGGTGGGGGAGCCGCTCAGGCCGATGGTGTCCTTGTCGATGAAGGGATGATCCTTCAGGGTGTTGTAGTCGAAGATTTCATAGGGCTTGGACCAGCACTCGTAGATGCCGCCCACGCTCATGTACCGCGGGGTGTTCAGCTCCTTGATGCAGGTGATGAGGCAGGGGGTCTTGACCTTGATGGTCATGTAGCCGTCCTCCAGCATCCGCTTGACGGTGAGGGTGTCGCCCTCCTTGGTGATCTCGGCGGCGTAGGACACCTGGGGCAGGCCCAGCTTCTCGGCGATCTGGGGGCCCACCTGGGCGGTGTCGCCGTCGATGGCCTGGCGGCCGCACATGACGATGTCGTCCTTCTCCACGCCGATCTTGTCGATGGCGGCGGCAAGGATCTGAGAGGTGGCGTAGGTATCGGAGCCGCCGAACTCACGGGCGGACACCAGAATGGCGCGGTCCACGCCCCGGGCCATGACCTCGCGGAGCATGCCCTCGGCGGGCGGGGGGCCCATGGAGACGACAATCACTTCGGCGCCGGTCTGCTCCTTCAGGACCAGAGCGGCCTCCACGGCGTTCAGGTCGTCGGGGTTGGTGATGGCGGCCATGGAGGCCCGGTTCAGGGTACCGTCGGGGTTGACGGCCACCTTACCGGAGGTATCGGGGACCTGCTTGACACAAACAATGATTTTCATTTCAATCTGCCTCCTATCTTATTTCACGCCCATGTACTTGGCGATGACCATCCGCTGGACCTCGGAAGTGCCCTCGTAGATCTCGGTGATCTTGGCGTCGCGCATCATGCGCTCCACGGGGTACTCGCGGGTGTAGCCGTAGCCGCCGAACAGCTGGACGGCGCGGCGGGTCACGTCGGAGGCGGTCTCAGCGGCGAAGAGCTTGGCCATGGAGGCCTCCTTGCTGTAGTCGCCGTGCTCCTGCTTCTTCATGGCGGCGGCGTAGACCAGGTGCTGGGCGGCCTGGGTGCGGCACTCCATGTCGGCCAGCTGGAACTGGGTGTTCTGCATCTGGCTCAGGCGCATCTTGAACTGGACGCGCTCCTGGGTGTACTTGACGGCCTCCTGAATGGCACCCTCAGCCAGGCCCAGGGCCTGGGAGGCGATGCCGATACGGCCGCCGTCCAGGGTCTGCATGGCGATCTTGAAGCCGCCGCCCTCTTTGCCCAGCAGGTTCTCCTTGGGGACGATGCAGTCCTCAAAAATCAGGTCGCAGGTGGAGGAGCCGCGGATGCCCATCTTCTTCTCATGCTTGCCGGTGGAGAAGCCGGGGAAGGCCTTCTCCACGATGAAAGCGGAGATACCCCGGTTGCCCTTGGACTTGTCGGTCATAGCAAAGACCACAAAGGTGTCGGCCACGTTGCCGTTGGTGATAAAGCACTTGGTGCCGTTGAGGACGTAGTGGTCGCCCTCCAGAACGGCGGTGGTCTGCTGGCCGGAGGCGTCGGTGCCGGCGCCGGGCTCGGTCAGGCCGAAGGCGCCGATCTTCTTGCCGGAGCACAGGTCGGGCAGATACTTCTTCTTCTGCTCCTCGGTGCCGTGCTCAAAGATGGGGGCGCAGCACAGGGAGGTGTGGGCGGACACAATCACTGCGGTGGTGCCGCACACCTTGGCCAGCTCCTCCACGCACATGGCGTAGGAGAGGACGTCGCCGCCGGCGCCGCCGTACTCCTTGGGGAAGTAGATGCCCATCATGCCCAGCTTGGCCATCTTCTCCACGGTCTCCATGGGGAAGCGCTCCTCCTCGTCGATCTCCTCGGCCAAAGGCTTGACCTCGGTCTCGGCGAACTCGCGGTACATCTTGCGGACCATCTCTTGCTCTTTAGACAGGTGAAAATCCATTTTGCAGTCCTCCTAGTTTTAATTCCCGCCCTTGATCGATTTTGACTGTTCGTTAGATTTTTAACAATCGAAAACCGAAAAAAGAGCAGCACGGGCCTGTCCCGGCACTGCGTGTTCAGGGGCGGCATATGGGATGCTCTAACCATGAAAATTATATCGGTTTTTCAGGCTTAACGCAAGTGGGACTGCCCCGATAAAATAGACAGTTTTTCTCTTAAAATTTTGTGCAAAAGAGCGAAAACAAAAAACCGGACAGGATTTTTAATCTGGAGTATTGACCGTAAAGCGGCTTGATAGTGTATACTCGCCTTAAATTAAGAGGAAAGAGGGGCCGATCATGACCATAAAAGAGGCGGAGGAGCGGACCGGGCTGGCCCGGGCCAACATCCGCTACTATGAGGACCAGGGCTTTTTCTCCCCGACCCGGGGGGAGAACGGCTATCGGAACTACTCGGAGGAGGACGTGAGCACCCTGCTGAAGGTAAAGCTGCTCCGGCAGCTGGGCTTCTCCCTGGAGGAGATTCACGAGCTGCAAAGGGGGGAGCAGTCCCTGGGCGCGGCCCTGGAGCGGCGGGAGGACGGCCTGGAGCGGGAGCGCCGGGAGCTGGACCAGGCGGCCCGGCTGTGCCGGGACATCCGGGCAGACGGGGCGGACTTCTACACCCTGGACGCCCGGCGCTACCTGGACCGGCTGGCCCGGGAGGAGGCGGTGATCGAGCGGGACCGGGACCCGGTGCGCCTCTTCCCTTGGCGGCGGTACTTTGCCCGGACGCTGGATCTGCAGCTGTACAGCGCCCTGATAACGTTTGCCCTCCAGCTGAACCTCCGGATCAATCTGCTCCGGATGCAGGAGGAGGGCGGCACGCTCCTGCTGACCCTCGCTGCCCTGGCTGTGATGGCGGGGGCGGAGATTCTGATGCTCCACTTCTGGGGCGCCACCCCGGGCAAGGCCCTTCTCGGCCTGAAGATCCTCCGGGAGGACGGCAGCAGGCTCAGCTTGGCCGAGGCGGCCGCCAGCACCGTTTCTGTGACGGGCTTCTTCGGCGGCAGCCTGCTGCTGGGTCAGCTTCCTGTCCCGCTGTGCGCTCTGGCGGGGCTGGCTATGCTCATCTGGGCCTGCTGGCAGGTGTACCATGAGAGGCCCCTGTTCTGGGAGGGGGAGGGCGAGCTCTATCTGGAGGGCAGCACCCGGGAGCGGGCCTTCTGGGAGAACGGCCGGAACTATTTCCGCGTTGCGGGCTGGCTGGCCGCCTTTGCCGCCTCCATCGGCCTGATGGTGGGGGGCCACTTCCTGGCCGCCCGTCCGCCCCACACGGGGGACAGCCTGACAGCGGAGGAGTTTGTGGACAACTACAACCAGTGTATGGCCTTTACCTATGGAGAGGAAAATCTGTCCCGGCGGCTGACGGTGGAAGGTACCTTTGAGGACGTTGAACGGGACGACGGCACGGTAATCATCCAGATCATGGAAAACGACCAGCTGCCGGACCCGGTTTTCTCCTTCGGCCAGGGGGACGGCGGGCTGAATCAGGTGACCTTCACCTGGGAGTATGACAGCGGAGTCCCGCTGGGGGACCATCAGATCTATATGATCTCCATCCCCTACCAGAAGGTCTACACAGCTATGCGTTCCTTCCTCCTCCGCCGCCTGGGGGAGCGGGAGATCAACGCGCTCTACGAGGCGCTGGTGAAGGCGGAGGGAAACCTTCACAACGTCCAGGACGGCGTTGAAATCCACAGCGAGATGCGCTTCTCCGGATATTACGTCTTTGACGACAGCTCCTCCCTTTTGGCCGAAAAGGGCCAGGTGCAGAGCTTTTTTGTGGAATTTTCCATGGAGCTGACGGAGTAAAAGAGTCCCGCCTCCGACGGAGAGAGTTTTTAATTTGGGCTTGCCTTTCGGCGGCGTTTGTGGTAAAATGATTTCAGGACGTACGTCCTGTTGTTTCCTTCTCAGGAAACAACGAGTGCGTTCAATTCGGAAAAGGAGACAGAGATGATGAAAAAGAAAATCCTATCCCTGGCGCTGGCCCTGGCCCTCTGCCTGGGGCTGGCGGTTCCCGCATTTGCGGCGGGAACCGAGACGCATACCATTGATGGCATTACCATTACAGCTAGTTCCGACGGAACGATCAGCTTTACCGGTTCGGGGGTGCTTGAAAGTAATCACATGCAAGCGGGGCTTCCCTTATTGATATGGACTGGTATCCGGAACCTAAAAAACTGACCAGCGTGACCATCCCATCCAGCGTCACCTTAATTGGAATGGATGCGTTCTACAACTGCGATAATTTGACGGATGTGTATTACGAGGGCAGCGAGGCACAGTGGCAGACCATCAAGGTGGAAGAACCCATAAGTAATAATGCGCTGTCAAAGGCCACCATCCACTACAACAGCAAAATGCCCGAGAAGGTGGTGAACACCGGCTTCACCGACGTTCCCAGCACGGCGGACTGCGCCGAGGCCGTCAAGTGGGCGGTGGACAAGGGCGTGACCGCCGGGACCTCCGCCACCACCTTCTCCCCGGACAGCGTCTGCACCCGGGGGCAGATTGTCACCTTCCTCCACCGCGCCCTGGCCAAATAAACAGCCGCCCCTGCATGACGAAATACGCAAAAGACACGCCGCCGGGCAATTCCGGCGGCGTGTTTCTGTCTGAAAATTTACTTGCTGTAGTCGTAAAAGCCCTTGCCGGTCTTGCGGCCCAGCAGGCCGCCCCGGACCATCTTCCGGATGAGCAGGGAGCAGCGGTACTTGGGGTCGCCGGTCTCGTTGTACAGGGTGTCCATAATGGCCTGGCACACGTCCAGGCCCACCAGGTCGCCCAGGGCCAGGGGGCCCATGGGGTGGTTGGCGCCCAGCTTCATGGCGGTGTCGATGCCCTCGGCGGAGGCCACGCCGGTGTACAGCAGGTCGGCGGCCTCGTTAATCATGGGAATGAGGATCTTGTTGACCACGAACCCGGGGGCCTCGGCCACCTCCACGGGCTCCTTGCCGATCTCCTTGGACAGGTTGAAGATGAAGTCGAAGGTCTCCTGGTCGGTGTTGGCGCCCCGGATGACCTCCACCAGCTTCATGCTGGGCACGGGGTTGAAGAAGTGCATGCCGATGACGGGGTGCTTCAGGCCCAGGGCCATCTCGGTGATGGACAGGGAGGAGGTGTTGGAGGCGAAGACGGTGCCCTCCTTGCACATGGCGTCCAGCTCACCCAGCAGCTCCTTCTTGGTGGCCATATCCTCCTTGACGCACTCGATAATCAGGTCGGCGTCGGCGGCTGCGGACTTCTCCTCCACCAGCACATTGGCCATCAGGGCGTCCTTGGCGGCCTGGTCCATCTTGCCCTTGTCCACCCGCTTCTGGAGGGACTTGTCCAGGTTGTCCTTGTGCCGCTGGGCGGAAGCCACGCTGCTGGCGTACATCAGGGCGGTGTGGCCCTTGGCCGCGAAGACTTGGGCAATGCCGCTGCCCATGGTGCCGGCGCCGAAGATTGCTACTTTCATAACTGTGTTCCTCCTAATATTTTTCTTCCCCTCCCGGCCCTGCGGGCAGGGACGTAACATGGGGAGATTTTTGCCGGACCCTCCGGCGGAGACGGCCGGAAACTCGGCCCCGCTCTCTTGTCTATCAGTATAACTGTTTTTTTCCGGAAAGGCAAGAAAAAAATCACGCCCCGCCCTCGTCCGCCGCCGCCGGGGACGGGACATGTAAGATTCTGTAAAAAAGTCGGATTTACCTTGCGGCCATCCCGGTTCTGTGCTACAATAGACACAAGAAACCGGTCGAATCGTGTGGAGAGGAGATGAACGCTATGAGCAGCGGCCAGATTGCCCCGGCAGAGGCCCGGCTGGGGCCGGAGCTGATGGCAGAGGTATGCAAGGCGCTGAACTTTGATCCCGCCGCCTTTGCAAAGCGCCACGGGGAGGAGTTTACCCATCTGTACCTCAGGGCGGACGGGATGCTCAACTATGTGGGGGAGGAAATTGTGGCCTACCTGGCAAACCGGATCAACGAGTGCCTGTCCAAGGCGGAATATGCCCTGCTGTCCTATATGGAATACGCCGGGCGGGAGCGGAAGGACCAGGACTCCGATCTCTTTGCCCACGCGGTGGCCCGCTATTTAAAGGTCCGCAGGCAGGTGGGCAGCGATTGGGTCTACGCCTTTGAGGGGGAGGAGGCCAAGGCCCGGTGCCTTTCCAGCTACCCTCAGATGTATGCCATCGCACAGGCCATGTATAATTTTGCCCTGGAGTCCGGGGAGTTTAAAGAGGTGGCCAGGACGGACGGCCCGGAGGCCTGGCCCAATCCCAGAAAGGTAAATCTGTAGCAGAACGGAGGCGCGGAGGAATCCGCGCCTCCCCTTTGCTAAAAAATGACGTTTTTCCTGCAAATTTGCCTTGCGAGGTGCAGGAATTTATGCTAAAATAGCGGGCAGTGAAATCTGATTCCCGACAAAATTAGAGAGAGGAGAGAAACAGCCATGTCCAATGGAATTTCCATGGAGCGGGTGGAGGAGATCATCGACGGCTATGACTGTCAGGTCCACCACCTCATCGCCATCATGCAGGACATCCAGGCGGAGTACAAGTACCTCAGCCCCGCGGTGCTGGAGCACATCGCCCGGAAGCTGGGGATCGGGGTGGCCAAGGTGTACAGCGTGGCCACCTTCTACGAGAATTTTTCTTTGGAGGCCAAAGGAAAATATATCATTAAGGTGTGCGACGGCACCGCCTGCCACGTGCGCAAGTCCCAGCCCATCTACAACGCCATCCGGGAGTACCTGGAGCTGGAGGGCAAGCAGAAGACCTCCGCCGACGGTCTGTTTACCCTGGAGACGGTGGCCTGTCTGGGGGCCTGCGGCCTGGCCCCGGTGGTAACGGTGAACGACCAGGTCCACTCCAAGATGAGCCCGGAGCTGGCCATCGACCTGCTGGAGAGCTTGAGAAAGGAGGACGCCGCCAATGCCTGAGATGAACCGTGAACGTCTGGAGGTCCGCCGGGTCAAGGCCAAGCGGGCCCTGTCCTATCAGAAGCGGCAGATTCTGCTGTGCGCCGGCACCGGCTGCATCGCCGGCGGCTCCCTGAAGCTGTACGACTACTTTAAGGAGGAGTGCGCCCGCCGGGGGCTGGACGTCTACGTGGGCCTCACCCAGGAGAACGAGACCGAGGATGTGTCCGAGCCCAAGGGGGACGGGGTATACCTGAAAAAGAGCGGCTGCCACGGCTTCTGCGAGATGGGCCCCCTGGTCCAGATCGAGCCCGAGGGCATCCTCTATACCCACGTCCAGCTGGAGGACTGCGACGAGATCATCGAAAAGACCATCATGAAGGGTGAGGTGGTGGACCGCCTGCTCTACGAGCTGGACGGCGTGAAGTACACCAAGCACACCGACATCCCCTTCTATCACCGCCAGCACCGCATTGTGCTGGAGAACTGCGGCACCATCGACGCCGAGGACATCGACGAGTACCTGGCCAAGGACGGCTATGTGGCCTTTGAGAAGGCCCTCTTCGAGATGACCGACGAGGCCATCTGCCAGGAAATTCTGGACTCCGGCCTCCGGGGCCGGGGGGGCGGCGGCTTCCCCGCCGGGCGCAAATGGGACAGCGTGCGCAAGCAGCCCAAGGGCAAGAAGTACGTGGTGTGCAACGGCGACGAGGGCGACCCCGGCGCCTTCATGGACCGCTCCATCATGGAGGGCAACCCCCACTCCATCATTGAGGGCATGCTCATCGCAGCCCTGGGCGCCGGGAGCGACGAGGGCTACATCTACGTCCGTGCCGAGTACCCCCTGGCGGTGGCCCGGCTGAAGACCGCCATCGCCAAGGCCCAGGAGCTGAACCTGCTGGGTGACCACATCCTGGGCACCGACTTCTCCTTCCACCTCCACGTCAACCGGGGGGCGGGGGCCTTTGTGTGCGGCGAGGGCTCCGCCCTCACCGCCTCTATCGAGGGCAACCGGGGCATGCCCCGTGTCAAGCCCCCCAGAACGGTGGAGCACGGCCTGTGGGCCCAGCCCACGGTGCTGAACAACGTGGAGACCTTCTCCGCCGTCCCCCTGATTATCCGGAAGGGGGCCCCCTGGTTTAAGTCCATCGGCACCGAGAAATCCCCGGGCACCAAGGCCTTCGCCCTCACCGGCAACGTGGTGAACACCGGCCTCATCGAGGTGCCCATGGGGGCCACCCTGCGGCAGATTATCTTTGACATCGGCGGCGGCATCAAGGACGGCAAGAAGTTCAAGGCCGTCCAGATCGGCGGGCCCTCCGGCGGCTGTCTGACGGAGGAGCACCTGGACATGCCCCTGGACTTCGATTCCCTGAAAAAGCTGGGGGCCATGATCGGCTCCGGCGGTCTGGTGGTCATGGACGAGGACACCTGCATGGTGGAGGTGGCCCGGTTCTTCATGAACTTCACTCAAAATGAGTCCTGCGGCAAGTGCGTCCCCTGCCGGGAGGGCACCCGGCGGATGCTGGAGATCCTCACCCGGATCGTCAACAACGAGGGCTCCCTGGAGGACCTGGACCTGCTGGAGGAGCTGTCCGCCACCATCAGCGAGACCGCCCTGTGCGGCCTGGGCCAGTCCGCCTGCAAGCCGGTGCAGAGCACCCTGAAATACTTTAGGGACGAGTACCTGGCCCACGTGGTGGACAAGCACTGCCCCCACTGCAACGGCCGGAAAAAGGTGCTCCAGATTGACCCGGAGCTGTGTAAGGGCTGCGGCAAGTGTATGCGCCAGTGCCCCATGGAGGCCATCACCGGACAGATCCGGATGCCCCATATCATCGACACAGAAAAATGTATCAAGTGCGGCGCGTGCTGGGGCTGCTGTCCCTTCGGCGCCATTCGGGAGGAGTGAGCGGTATGGCAAAGGGAATCATGTACATCGATGGCCAGCGGGTCCCCTTCGACGGGGAGCCAAACGTGCTGTCCGTCATCCGAAAAGCGGGCATCGAAATGCCCACCTTCTGCTACTACTCTGACCTGTCGGTCTACGGCGCCTGCCGGATGTGTGTGGTGGAGGACGAGCGGGGGAAGATCGAGACCTCCTGCTCCATGCAGCCCCGGGACGGGCTGAAAATCCGCACCAACACCGCCCGGCTGCTGAAGCACCGGCGGATGATCCTGGAGCTGATGCTGGCCTCCCACAACTGCAACTGCACCACCTGCGAGAAGAGCGGCGACTGCCACCTCCAGGCCCTGGCCGTCCAGTTCGGCATCCACCACGTCCGCTTTGGGGACAGCCGGGAGGAGAAGGAGCTTGACATGTCCAGCCCCGCCGTCATCCGGGACCCCAGCAAGTGCATCCTCTGCGGCGACTGCGTCCGGGTGTGCAGCGAGAACATCGGCATGCACATCATCGACTTTGCCCACCGGGGCTACAATATGCGTGTCATGCCCGCCTTCGACCGGACCCTGGACCAGACCCACTGCATCAGCTGCGGCCAGTGCTCCGCCGTCTGCCCCACCGGGGCCATCACCGTGAAAAATCAGATCGGCGACGCCTGGCGGGCCATCCACGACCCCTCCAAGCGGGTGGTGGTCCAGATCGCCCCCGCCGTCCGGGTGGCGGTGGGGGAGGCCTTCGGCCTGGCCCCCGGCCAGAACGCCCTGGACCAGCTGGTCTCCGCCCTGAAGCTCATGGGGGTGGATGAGGTGTACGACACCACTTTTGGCGCCGACTTTACCACCATCGAGGAGGGCACCGAGTTCCTCCAGCGGCTGGAGAAGGGCGGGCCATTCCCCATGTTCACCTCCTGCTGCCCCGCCTGGGTGAAGTATCTGGAGAATGAGAACCCCAAGTATCTCAAGCACATCTCCACCTGCAAGTCACCCATGCAGATGTTCGCCTCCATCCTGAAGGACCGCTACGCGGAGAAGGACAGGGAGGACGGCCGCAGGACCTTCCACATCGCCATCATGCCCTGCACCGCCAAGAAGATGGAGGCCGCCCGGCCGGAGTTCCTCCAGCCTGACGGCACCCCGGCGGTGGACCTGGTGCTCACCACCAAGGAGATTATCAAGATGGTCCAGGAGTCGGGCATCCAGCTGACCAGGCTGGAGTACGAGTCCCCCGACCTGCCCTTCGGTCTGGGCTCCGGCGCCGGCGCCATCTACGGCGCCACCGGCGGCGTGGCCGAGGCGGTGGTCCGGTTCTGCCTGCCCGACAAGTCCAAGAATGTGCTGCGGGAGCTGAAGTTCTCCCCCCTCCGGGGCGACCGGTCTATCCGGGTGGCCGTCATCAAGGTGGGAGAGAGGGACGTCCACCTGGCCATCGTCCACGGCCTGGCCAACGCCCAGAAGCTGCTGCGGGAGATTGAGGCGGGCAACGCCTACTTCGACCTGGTGGAGGTCATGACCTGCCAGGGCGGCTGTGTGGGCGGCGCGGGCCAGCCCCACGGCATGAAGCAGGACAAGGAGGACCGGGCCGAGGGCCTGTACGTCCTGGACCGCTCTGCCCCCTTCAAGCGGGCCGAGCGCAACCCCGTGGTGGGGGCCTTCCTCAAGGACTACTCCCAGGAGCACCGCCACGAGCTGCTCCATGTGAACTATGTGAAGGAGTAAAAACAGCCCTCCGCCGTTTGGCGGAGGGCTTCGCTTTACTTGTAGGAGTCGGCCAGTTCCTTAAATTTGGGCAGGGCCCGGCGGATGGTCTCGGTCTGGACGCAGTAGGAGATGCGCACGTGGCCGGGGGCGCCGAAGCCGGAGCCGGGGACGATGAGCAGGTCCAGCTTCTTGGCCCGCTCACTGAAGGCCATGTCGTCGGGCTCCAGGGTGCGGGGGAAGAGGTAGAAGGCCCCGCCGGGCTCCACCACGTGGTAGCCCATCTCCCGCAGGGAGGTGACCAGCAGATTGCGGTTCTCCTCATAGACCTTGATGTCAGAGGTCATGTCGCAGCACAGGGAGGTGACCTGCTGGAACAGGCTGGGTGCGCACACGTAGCCCAGAGAGCGGCCCGCCCCCGCCACCGCGGCGTAGACGGCGTCTCCGTCGCTGACCTCCTTGGGGACCAGCACATAGCCGATCCGCTCCCCGGGAAGGGAGAGGGACTTGGAGAAGGAGTAGCACACGATAGTGTCCCGGTAGAGGTGGGGGACCCAGGGGATCTGGAAGCCGGGGTAGACGATCTCCCGGTAGGGCTCGTCGGAGATGAGGTAGATGGGGTGGCCATACTCCCTGCTTTTCTCCGTTAAAATGGCGGCCAGCCGCTCCAGGGTGGCCTTGGAGTACACCGTGCCGGAGGGGTTGTTGGGGCTGTTCACCAGCACGCCCTTGGTGTGCTGGTTGAGGGCCTTCTCAAAGGTGTCGAAATCAATCTGGAAGGCCTCAATCTCCGGGGGGATGAGGACCATCCTGGCCCCGGCCCCCTCGATAAACACCTTGTACTCGGGGAAGTAGGGAGCAAAGACGATAAACTCGTCCCCGGGGCAGGTCAGCCCGTTGAACACGCAGCACAGGGAGGCGGCGGCCCCCACCGTGAGGTAGAGCCGGTCGGCGGTATAATTGGCGCCGAAGCGGCGGTTGAGGGAGTCGGCAAAGCGCTGCCGGGCGTCGGCGGCCCCCTGGGCGCTGGTGTAGGCGTGGATCAGGTCGGGCTGCTCCCGGAGCAGGCGGACGGCCGTCTCATTGACGGCGTCAGGGGAGGGGACGCTGGGGTTGCCGATGGAAAAGTCAAAGACATTCTCCCGCCCGATCTGGGCGGCGCGGGTGTTGCCATACTCAAAGAGCTCCCGGATCACGGACCGGGCGGTGCCCAGCCCCTTCATACGTTCAGAGACCATAGAAAAACCTCCTGAATCAGACTTGTTTTTATTATACCACAGCAATTTATCCCCGTAAAGCGGGAAACGGCCCGTTTTTTGCGGAGGGGGGAGAAAAATGTTAAAAATTGTCAAACAACGCGAAGCTGACAAAGAAAAGTTTATTAAAGATGTCAAATTTGGAAAAAACTGACCTTTACAAAAAAAGTACAGGAAGCTATAATTTTTTAAAATCACCGGAAAATAGCGGCGAAGGGGGCGGTGTGATGCAGGTGCTGCAGGGAAAAGCGATCATGGAGCAGATTGTGGCCGGACGGCTGTGCTTTTACCGCCGCCTGTCGCCCCAGATTCAGATGTACACCCAAGGCGACTGGCGGCAGGAGATCAACCGCTTTCATCGGGCCCAGCAGGCCGCCATCCTGGAGCTGACCACCCTCTATCACCGGGCGCTGAACCAGGTGGGGGAGGGGGTGGCCTCCATTTTCCTGATTCACGGCATGCTGCTGGAGGACCACGACTATGTGGAGACCGTCCGGGGCCTGATTAACGGCCAGGGCGCCACTGCGGAGTACGCCGTACAGATGGCAGAGGTCAGCTTTGCCGCCGCCTTTTCCGCCATGGACAGCCCCTACATGCGGGCCAGGGCGGCGGATATCCGGGATATCTCCCAGCGGGTGCTCCGGGCGCTGATGGGGGGACGGCAGACGCTGCTGATGGACGAGCCCGCCATTCTGGTGTCCGACGACTATCTGCCCAGCGAGGTGATGGACTTTGACCAGCGCCGCCTGCTGGGGCTCATCACCCGGAAGGGCAGCCTGGACAGCCACACCGCCATGCTGGTGCGGGCCTATCACATTCCCGCCATTGTGGAGGTGAACCTGACCCCCAAGTGTGAGGGCCGCCCGGCCCTGATGGACGGGTATACCGGAACAGTGTACATAGACCCGGAGCAGGAGCAGCTGGAGCAGCTGCGGGAGCTCTATCAGGCCAACGGGCGGCCCAAGAGCTTTGCCGCGGTATAGTGCGAACCCGCCTGAGGGACGGGGACACATGTAGAAATGTTGGCACAAATAGAGAAGGGCGAGGTAAATCCCACCATTTCGGTGCTCTGGAAGATCGCCAACGGCTACAAGGTCTCCTTTACATCGCTGGTGGAGAGAGCAGATGATTCCGTCTCCATCATCCGGCTGGCGGATATCCAGCCCCCGCAGGAGGATGAGGGGCGCTATCTGAATTACCCGATCTTTCCTTTCGACGAACAGAAGCTGTTTGAGACATACCGCATCGTCATTGAGGCGGGGGGATGCCTGCACGCGCAGCCTCATCTGAAGGGGGCTGTGGAATATATCACCGTCTTTGCCGGAGATGTGACAATTACCGCCGGGGGAGATCAGATACAGCTTTCAAAGGGGGATTCGCTCCGCTTCAGCGCAGATGTCCCCCACGGGTATCAAAACACCGGAGCGGAGTCAGCGGAGCTGAGTATGTTGATCTACTATTGCAAGGCATAAGAAATACCCGCTGAAAAGCAGATGCTTCTCAGCGGGTGTCAGCTTTCTTGCGGCACGCGGTACAAGAGACCGGGCCCATTGGGGGATTTATTTGACCAGAGACACCAGGGCGCTGGCCCCAATGCGTTCGGCCCCGGCGTCGATCATGGCCTGGGCCTGTTCAAAGGTCCGGATGCCTCCGGCGGCCTTCACCCGCACGTCGGGGCTGACGTGCTCCCGGAGCAGGCGGACGTCCTCCACGGTGGCCCCGCCCTGGGCGAAGCCGGTGGAGGTTTTGATAAAGTCGGCCCCGGAGATGGACACCACCCGGCACAGAGCCACCTTTTCCTCGTATGTGAAGTTGCAGGCCTCGATAATGACCTTCAGGATGCGGCCCTTGCAGGAGGCCTTGACCGCCTTGATCTCGGCCAGCACGCCCTCCCAGTCGCCGTCCCTGGCCAGGCCCTGGTTGATGACCATGTCAATTTCGTCGGCCCCGTCACGGATGGCGTCCTCCGTCTCAAAGACCTTTACCTCGGGGGTGGAGTAGCCGTTGGGAAAGCCCACAACGGTGCAGATTTTCAGGCTGCTGCCCACGTAGTCGTTGGCCCGCTTCACATAGCGGGGCGGAACACAGACGCTGGCCACGCAGAACTGTTTTCCCTCGTCACAGACGGCTTTTACCTGCTCCCAGGTGGCTGTGGGCGTGAGGACAGTGTGGTCCACCCGGCGCAAAATTTCTTTCTGATCCAAATTTCCGCTCCTTTCCCCGCGCGCGGCGGGTCATATTTTGCCGTACTATTTTACCCTACCCTCCCCCAATTGTCTATTTGTGGAAAGTAAAAAAATCAGGCTGCCGAAAAGCACTTTTTTGGCTTTTCGACAGCCTTTTGACCATTTTACAGGGCGGCCTTCAGGGCGTCCACCCGGTCGGTCTTCTCCCAGGCCACCCCCAGGTCCTCCCGGCCGAAGTGGCCGTAGGCGGCCAGCTGGCGGTAGATGGGCCTGCGCAGGTCCAGGTCCCGGATGATGGCGGCGGGGCGCAGGTCAAAGACCTTGTCCACCGCCTCCTCCAGGCGTGCGTCGGACACGGTCCCGGTGCCGAAGGTGTCCACCCGGACGGAGACAGGCCGGGCCACGCCGATGGCGTAGGCCAGCTGCACCTGGCAGCGGGAGGCCAGGCCGGCGGCCACCACGTTCTTTGCCACCCAGCGGGCGGCGTAGGCGGCGGAGCGGTCCACCTTGGTGGGGTCCTTGCCGGAGAAGGCGCCGCCGCCGTGGGGAGCGGAGCCGCCGTAGGTGTCTACAATGATCTTGCGGCCGGTGAGGCCGGAGTCCCCCTGGGGTCCGCCGATGACGAAGCGGCCGGTGGGGTTGACATAGAACTTGGTATCCTGGTCCAGCAGATTGGCGGGAAGGATGGGCCTGATAACCAGCTCAATCATGTCCTTCCTAATCTGCTCCAGCTCCGCCTCGGGGCCGTGCTGGGTGGACACCACCACCGCGTCGATACGGACGGGCTTGTTGTTTTCGTCGTATTCCACGGTGACCTGGGTCTTGCCGTCGGGGCGCAGGTAGTCCACCTTGCCCTCCTTGCGGACGCGGGTGAGCTGCATGGCCAGCTTCTGGGCCAGGGAGATGGGCAGGGGCATGAGCTCCGGGGTCTCGTCGCAGGCGTAGCCGAACATCATGCCCTGGTCGCCGGCGCCGTTGTCCAGGCCGTCGTCCTGGGTGCCCTCCTTGGCCTCCAGGCACTTGTCCACCCCCATGGCGATGTCTCCCGACTGCTCGTCGATGGAGGTAATCACCGCGCAGGTGTTGCAGTCGAAGCCGTACTTGGCCCGGTCGTAGCCGATGTCCTGCACCACCTGGCGGGCGATCTTGGGGATGTCCACGTAGCAGGAGGTGGTGATCTCCCCCATCACGTGGATCAGGCCGGTGGTGGCTGTGGTCTCACAGGCTACACGGGCCTGGGGGTCCCGGGCGATGATGGCGTCCAGCACGCCGTCGGAGATCTGGTCGCAGATTTTGTCGGGATGTCCCTCGGTGACGGATTCAGATGTAAAGAGTCTCTTTGCCATGATTTTTTCTCCTTTCTTTTTGGGGGAACGCAAAAAACGCCCCGCCGGACGGCGGAGCGTTTATATGTGGTTGCACCCTCATCTTTCGATACACTACCGCCGGATTTAGCACCTTGCGGACTCAAATCACTTCGCTTCCGCAGGTTGCCGGGCTTCATCGGGCCGTTCCCTCCACCGCTCTTGATAAGGCTATTCAGTTGTCTGGAGGTATTATAGCGCGATAATGGTCCCCATGTCAACGGGGTTTGGAAAAAATCTCTTTAAAATATCGTGCGATTCTGTTGACTATTTCGTTCGATTTTCGTATAATATATAGCAGAACAGGTTGAGAAAGGAGGGGCCCTCGTGTCCATTACCGCTACTGAGCTGAAGAGCAATTTAGGAAAATATCTAATGCTCTCCGCGACTGAGGATATTTTTATTACCAAAAACGGAAAAGTTATTGCCAAGCTTTCCAATCCTTTTCAGGATCGGGTGGATATTGCCAAGTCTTTATTTGGCATCATTCCTGACACCTTAACGCTGGAAGAAGCGCAGGAGGAGAAGCGTAACCAGATATGAGGGTACTTCTTGATACCTGTATTGTTATAGACGCGCTGCAAAGCCGCCAGCCCTTTGTCAGCGACGCGCAGGCAATTTTTCTGGCGGCCGCAAACCGGCAGTTTGACGGGTTCCTGACCGCTAAATGTGTTACAGACATCTATTATATCACACACCGCTTTACGCACAGCGACAAGGATACCCGGCAGATCCTCCACAGGCTCTTCTGTCTGTTTGGTTTGCTGGACACTGCGGCAATAGACTGCCAGCGAGCCCTTTCGTCCGCAGTGACGGACTTTGAGGATGCGGTTATGATTGAGTCTGCCATACGCTGCAAGCTTGAATGCATAGTCACTCGAAATATCAAAGATTACACCAGGTCGCCCATCCCCGTTTACAGTCCTCCTGAATTTTTAAAACGCCTGATTCCCCAGGAGGAAGAAGATTAAAGGGACTGCCCGCAGGCAGTCCCTTTTTCCGGCCTCACACCGCATACTCATACAGCAGAAAGTCGGCCAGTCCGACGCTCTCGTAGAAGATTTTTTTCGTGCAGATGTATTGAAAGCCCGCCCGAAGGTACAGCTGATGTGCCGGCTTGTTTGAGTCCAGCACGTCCAGCCGCAGGGCCCTCCAGCCCCTCTCCCGGGCCAGGTCCACAGCGCTCCGGATCATCTCCAGAGCCAGGCCCCGGCCGGCGAGGGCGGGGGAGACGCCCAGGGTGTGGATCACCGCCGTCTTCTCGTCGGGCGCGTCCACCCGCCAGGGGGCGCCGCTGTAGGTCTTGTCTGTCCCCCGGGTGAGGATCATCCCCGCCGCCAGCGCCCCCTCCAGCTCACCCACATAGAGTGTTCCGGCATCGATGGCCCTTTGAAAGTCCGCCTCGGTGGGGTATACCCCTCTGCGCCAGGACTGTGTCCCTGTTTGGGCCTGAAACAGGTCGATAATTCCGTCGTAGAGCTCTAAAACAGCGTCCATATCTCTCTGGACCGCCTGACGTATCTTCAGCATATGTTGCTCTCCTTTGTTTCAATATGCAGGTATTATATCGAATTCTGGAGAAAAAGCAAGGGCCGCCCGCGGGCGGCCCTGAAAATGTTTTTTACCGTGCCAGGCTCTGGAAGTGGGTGAGGACGGGGTTGACGCCCGTCTTTTTACCGTTCTCGTAAGTATAGAAGCCGGCGCCGCTCTTCCGGCCCAGGAAGCCGGACACCACCAGCTTGCGCAGCAGCAGGGAGGGGGCGTACTTGGAGCCGATCTCCTTCTCCATGGTGGTCATCACGTCCAGGAGGATGTCCAGGCCGATCATGTCGGCCAGCTCCAGGGGGCCCATGGGGTGGTTGCAGCCCAGTTTCATGCCGTTGTCCATCTCCTCCACCGAGCCGATGTAGGAGCCCACGATGACGCAGGCCTCATTGAGCATGGGCAGCAGGGCCCGGTTGACGATAAAGCCAGGCTTGTCGTCGGCCTGAATCAGGGTCTTGCCCATCCTGGTGGCCACCTCTTTTACCGCTTCCAGCACGTCCTGGGTGGTGAGCAGGCCGAAGATGACCTCGCACAGCTTCATCCGGGGGACGGGGGAGAAGAAGTGCATGCCCACCACCTGGGAGGGCCGCCTGGTGGCGGCGGCCAGGGCGGTAAGAGAGATGGAGGAGGTGTTGGAGGCGAAGATGGTGTGGGTGGGGCAGATGTTCTCCAGGGAGGCGAACACGGCCTGCTTGGCCGTCAGGTCCTCGATGATGGCCTCAATAACCAGGTCGGCGTTCCGGGCGCCCTCCAGGGTGGCGTCATAGGACAGGCGGGCCAGGGCGGCGTCCCGGTCCTCGGCGGACAGGCGGCCCTTCTCCACGTCCCGGGCCAGCGCCTTTTCAATATTGGTCCTGGCCCGGTCCAGGGCCTCCTGACGCTGGTCGTTGAGGGTGACCGTGTACCCGCTGGTAACGGCGTTCTGGGCGATGCCGCTGCCCATCAGGCCGGCGCCGACGACAAAAATATTCTGAATAGCCATAATTATTTCCCCTTTTCATGATTTTTTTTGATTTTCCCCGGCGCACCCTTCCAGATCCCGCGCCGCTTTTGATGGACCCATCATAACATATCAATTGACGCAGGTCTCCGCATAAATGGGCTTAAAATCCGCAGATATTGACCTAAAATGCTCCCCCGGCATGGGCCGGGGGAGCATGAGGGATCAGTAGCTGTTCAAGGCGGCGGAGCCGTCGTCCTGTCCCTTTTCGATGGAGCGGACGACCGCGTAATAGCCAAAGTCCTTGTTTACCTGGACATAGAACCGCTCTCCCACCTTTTTCCCCATCAGGGCGGAGCCCATGGGGCTCTCCTTGCTGATGAGGCCGTGGGACACGTCCTGCCGGACGGTGGTCACCACCTGCCAGGTCTCCTCCTCCTGGTCCTCCTCCAGGAAGATGGTCACCTTGTCGTACAGGCCAACCGTGTCAGCGGAGGAGTGGTCCTCAATCACCCGCGCGGTTTTAATCATGTTCTCCAGATAGCGGATGCGGCTCTCATTCTTGTTCTTCTCCTGCTTGGCCGCCTTGTACTCAAAGTTCTCGCTCAGGTCGCCGAAGCCCCGGGCCACCTTCACCTCCTCCAGCAGTTGGGGCCGGAGGGTGATGCGCCGGTAGTTCAGCTCCTCCCGCATCTTTTGCAGGTCGATGGCTGTGAGCTCGTTATGCACGTTACGCCTCCCAGCCGGCCAGGTATGCCTTCTGGTCCTCGGTGAGGGTGTCGATAGACAGCCCCATGGCGGCCAGCTTCACCCGGGCGATCTGGTCGTCAATCTCGTCGGGGACGAGGTACACCTTCTTCTCCAGCCCTTCCTTATGCTTGGCCAGCCACTCCAGGGACAGGGCCTGGACGGCGAAGGACATGTCCATGATCTCGGCGGGGTGGCCGTTGCCCCCGGCCAGGTTGACCAGCCGGCCCTCGGCCAGCACGTTGAGGGTGCGGCCGTCGGGGAGCTTGAAGCCCTCGATGTTCTTCCGCCGGGGGAAGGTCTCCGCAGCCATGGAGCGCAGGGCGGCCACGTCCACCTCGCAGTCGAAGTGGCCCGAGTTGCACAGCACGGCGTTGTTCTTCATCACCTCGAAGTGCCGCTTGACGATGACGTCCTTGCAGCCGGTGGCGGTGACGAAGATGTCGCCGATTTTGGCGGCCTCGTCCATGGACATGACCCTGAAATTCTCCATGGTGGCGTCCAGGGCCTTGAAGGGGTCCACCTCGCAGACGACGACATTGGCCCCCATCCCCTTGGCCCGCATGGCGATGCCCTTGCCGCACCAGCCGTAGCCGGCGACAACCACCGTCTTGCCCGCCACGATCAGGTTGGTGGTGTGCATGATGGCGTCCCAGGTGGACTGGCCGGTGCCGTACTTGTTGTCGTAGTAGTGCTTGGCCTTGGCGTCGTTCACCGCCATCATGGGGCAGGGGAGGATGCCCTCCCGCTGGCGGGCGTAGAGGCGGTGGATGCCGGTGGTGGTCTCCTCACAACCGCCGATGAGCCGGTCGCCGTACTGGGCGCACTTGCCCCCGAGAAGGTTAATCAGGTCGCCCCCGTCGTCCACGATGAGGTGGGGCCGGCACTTCAGGGTTTCCACCAGCAGGTCCTCATACTCCTGCATATTTACCCCGTGGACCCCGTAGGTGGCCACCCCGGAGTCGGCCACTGCGGCGGCCACGTCGTCCTGGGTGGACAGGGGGTTGCAGCCCGTCAGATGGACCTCCGCACCCCCCTCCCGAAGGACCAGCCCCAGGTTGGCGGTCTTGGCCTCCAGGTGGACGGAGACGGCGATGGTCAGCCCCGCAAAGGGCTTCTCCCGGCGGAACCGCTCCTCAATGCCGCTCAAGGCGGGCATAAAGTCCCGCACCCACTGGATCTTCTGGTGGCCCGAGGGGGCTAAGGACATATCCTTGACGATACTCATGGTAATCCTCCCTGTTCTGTTATCCTGTTTGTATTGGGGTATTTTTGCCGTCTCTATCTTAGCACATTTTGCCCGTGAAGAAAAGAGGGAGTTTATGCGGGCCGGCCAGGGGGCCGGCCCCTACAAAAACCGCCTGTAGGGGCCGCCGCCCTCGGCGGCCCGCAGTCCTCACAATTTGTTCACACTTTAGCTGTAGACTTTTCCAGCAAAAACGGGTAGAATAAAAGTTACGAATTTGACCGGAGGAGGGTCTGTCCTTGAAAACGCTTTCCCGCTGGATTTCCAGGTTCTGCTACAACCACCCCAATTTCGGCATCTCAAATCTGATGCTGTACATCGCTGTGGGCAATGTGGCCATCGGCCTCATTGACAACTTCAGCGCCTACTCCCTCTCCACCGCCCTGTTTTTCTTCCGTCCCGCTATCCTTCACGGAGAAATCTGGCGGCTCATCTCCTTTATTTTCGTGCCTATCACCGGAGACTTCGGTATTTTGAACTTTACCGTCCCCGGCACCTCCTTCTTCATGACCGTCCTGTCTGCCTACTTCTACTACTGGATCGGCAGCCTGCTGGAGCGGGAGTGGGGCACCGCCAAATTCAACTGCTTCTTCTTCACCGGCGTGCTGCTCAACGTCGCCTTTGGCATGATTGTGGGGGTCTCCTCCATCGCCTATGTCAATATGTCCATGTTCTTCGCCTTTGCCGTCCTCTTCCCGGACATGCAGGTGCTGTTTATGTTCATCCTGCCGGTAAAGGTGAAGTGGCTGGCCTGGATTGACGCCGCCTTCTTTGCCTGGCAGATTTTCAACAACCTGCTGTACGGCCAGTGGCTGTATGCCCTCCTGCCCCTGGTGGCCATCCTCAACTTCTTCATCTTCTTCTGGGAGGACATGGCGGACGCTCTGGGCCGGGGCCGGGCCCGGGCGGCTCACAAGCACTCCGCCCAGACCATCAACTTTAAAAAGGCCCAGAAGGAGCTGCGCCAGCGCCGGGGCTACCTCCACAAGTGTGCCGTCTGCGGCATCACTGACCAGGACGACCCCAATATGGAGTTCCGTTACTGCTCCAAATGCAATGGCTACTACTGCTACTGCGCCAACCACATCAACAACCACACCCATGTGCAGTAAAAAAAGCCCCGAAAGGGGCTTTTTTATTTATACAATGTGGAAGGCGTAGGTCAGGGACTTCTCCCTGCCGGGCTCCAGGGTGACACAGAAGGGCTTATCCTCGAATTTTCCGCTCTCATTGTCCCAGGCGGCGCAGCCCTGCCAGGGCTCCATGCACAGGTAGGGAGCCCCCGGCTTGGTCCAGAAGGCCACCATGGGGAACTCATGGAAGTCCAGCTGGACCCCCTGGCCGGTTTCCCGGTGGAGCAGAGACACCTTCCCGGAGCGGAGCATGCTGAAAATCACGGTGTCCATCTCCTCAAAGGTGCGGTAATCCAGAGCCATCCGGCTCCCGTCCAGCATAGGCCTCCTGCCGTCGTGGAGGATAATGCCCTGGGGACTGAGCAGGTGGCTGTCCGCCCGCTCAGGCTCGTCGAAGAGGAGCTCGTAGTCCTCAAACCGCTCCCCCGGCTGGAGAGGGCAGCGGATGGCGGTGTGGGCGCCGACGCAGAAGGGCATAGGGGCGGCGCCGGTGTTTTTCACGGTGAGGGCGGTGGAGAAGCCGTCCTCCAGCAGCCGGTGGGTTATCTTCAGGGAGAAGGGGAAGGGGTAGCGGGCCAGGGTCTCCCCGCTCTCCCGCAGCTCCAGGGTGACGAAGTCCTCCCCCTGCTCCACCGGGGCAAACTCCGACCCCCGGGCAAAGCCGTGGCGGCCCATCTCGCAGGTCTTGCCGCCGATGTCCACCCGGCCGTCCTTCAGCGACCCCACAATGGGGAAAAGAACCGGGTTTTGTCCCGACCAGAAGGCCGGGTCCCCCTGCCAGATATACTCCAGGCCGTCCCCGTCCTGCAGGGAGACCAGCTCCCCGCCCTTGGTCCGGGCCACGGCCCGCAGAGCGCCCTTTTTCAGCTCAAATGTCATATTTTCGCCTCCATATTATGAAATGATTACGGTTATTATGTAGGGGCGCACACTGTGCGCCCGTTCGGTTTTGCCGCGGGGAATGCGGGCGCACACTGTGCGCCCCTACAGCCTTAAAACGCCACCTTCAGGAACAGGGCCACGCAGCACAGAATGATGGCGCAGGGGACATAGAAATACCGGCCGACATTATACCACACCTGTCCGGCGGGCTTTTTTGCGCCCCGGCTGATCTCCTCCATCAGCTCCTCACGCCTCATAATCCAGAACCAGGACAGGGCACCCAGAGTGGCCCCGATGGGGATGATATAGATCGAAACGATGTCCATCCAGGGGCCCCACTTGAAGATGGGCTCCATATTCAGGCCAATCCCTAAGCAGATGACGCACAGCAGGGCCAGCATGGCCTTCCGGTTGAGCCTGGGAAAACGGTGGAGGAGGGACTCACCCACCGCCTCAAACATATTTTGCAGAGAGCTCACCCCGGCAAAGATCATAGCGGTATAGAGGATGACGGCGAACAGCCGGCCCAGGGGGATGTCCTGGAGGATGCGTGGCAGGGTGACGAAGAGCAGGGAGGGGCCGGCCCCCACGTCCAGCCCGTAGGCAAAGCAGGCGGGGATAATCACCAGGGCGGCCACCAGGGCGGCGATGGTGTCGAAGAGGGCGGTCTGCTTGGCCAGGGAGACCACATCCTCCTCCGGGGACAGGTAGGCCCCGTAGACGATCATCCCGCTGCCCGTGATGGACAGGGAGAAGAAGGCCTGGCCCATGGCCCAGATCCACACCATGGGGTTGAGCAGGTCGGCCCACCGGGGGGTGAACATATACCGGTAGCCCTCCGCGGCCCCGGGCAGGAAGGCCACCCGGACGGCCAGAATCAGGAAGATGACGAAGAACAGGGGCATCATCACCTTGTTGGACTTCTCGATGCTCTTGGCACCCAGCAGCAGGGTGAGCAGGGTGCCCACCACCACGATGATGTGGAAGGGGACCACCGAGTAGTCGTGGAGGGAGAAGGACTCAAACCAGGCGGCGGTGTCGGCGGTCATCAGACTCCCGCCTACCGAGGCGGCAAAGGCCTTGAGCACATAGGCGATAATCACCGCGTAGCCCAGGGCGATGCACATGGAGCCGGCCAGAGGCAGCCAGCCCAAAGCGGCCCCGGCGGCGCCCAGCCCCTTTTTCCGGCTGGTCCAGGCCATCCGGTAGGAGCCCAGGGTGCCGGTATGGGCCCGGCGGCCCACGGCGTACTCGGCGGACAGGCCAACCGTGCCGAAGAGTATGATGAAAAACAGATAGACCAGCAGAAAAGCGCCGCCGCCATTGCTGCCCATCTTGGCAGGAAAGCCCCACACATTGGCCATTCCCACCGCAGAGCCCACCGCCGAGAGGACAAAGCCCCAGCCGCTGGAAAAGTTTCGGTGTTGTTTCTTTGTGTCCATAAATAACTCCTTATTTCTGAAATGAAGTGCTGTACAATTCGAGTATAATATAAAATACACAAAAAAGCAACGAATAAATCGGGGCTTGGGATGAGAATTTGCCGGAGGCGGATGATATAAAAATAATCAAAAAAGCGAACGATATTATAGATTATTGGTGCAATCGTCTCTTCCTTTTTTTTCGGTAAGGCGCTACAATAGAGATACCAACAATATAAAAGGAGTGGTTACTATGTCTATTCTTGTCTGCGGCGGCGCCGGCTACATCGGCAGCCATACCTGTGTGGAGCTCATTGAGGCGGGCTACGACATTGTGGTAGCGGATAACCTGTACAACTCCAGCGAGGAGTCCCTCCGCCGGGTGGAAAAGATCACCGGGAAGAAGGTCCCCTTTGTCAAGTCCGAGCTGTGCAATGAGAACGAGGTGGAGGCCCTCTTCGCCCAGCACCCCGGCATCGACGCGGTGATCCACTTCGCCGGGCTGAAGGCCGTGGGGGAGAGTGTGGCCAAGCCCCTGGAGTACTACTCCAACAACCTGATCAGCACCCTCTACCTGCTTCAGGCCATGCGCCGCCACGGGGTGAAGAATTTCGTCTTCTCCTCCTCCGCCACCGTGTACGGCGACCCCGCCACCGTCCCCATCCGGGAGGACTTCCCCACCGGCGGCACCACCAACCCCTACGGCACCTCCAAGCTCTTCCAGGAGAAGATGCTCATGGACATCTGCGCCGCCGACAAGGAGCTGAACGTGGCCCTGCTGCGGTACTTCAACCCCATCGGAGCCCACGAGAGCGGCCTCATCGGCGAGGACCCCAACGGCATCCCCAACAACCTGGTGCCCTATATCGCCAAGGTGGCGGTGGGCCAGCTGGAGAAGGGCCACGGCTTCGGCAACGACTACGACACCCCCGACGGCTCCGGCGTGCGGGACTATATCCACGTGGTGGACCTGGCAAAGGGC
>CATNCS010000003.1 GCA_950097245.1 uncultured Oscillospiraceae bacterium
TAAGTCTCCCTGCCTATATGCGTGATTGGCTGCTGAAAAAGTTTGAGCACGATGAGCGCGAATTCGATAAAGATGATCTATCCAGATTCGTCAAAAAATTCATTCCAAGAAAAGATGACTGGAATACAATAAAGAATGATATTATTATCGAAGGGAAAACGGTGAAATTTCTTGCCAAAATATCTGTAAATATTGACATTAAAACTAGTGAAGTATCTTTTTCCCTACCGGACTTTGGATTGGGGTTTAAAGATACTATTATCGAAAATGATGTGTGGGATTTATGCAAGGATGACCTTATAAAGGGAAGAGAAATATGGGGGATGGTGGGGCTTGGATATCGATCTCCGGACGATTTTGATTTCACCTTTGAATATGAAAGAAAATCCTCTAAAGCAAAGAATTCAAAGGATGGAAAAATTAAACTTGTTTCCTTCAAAAATTTTTGTCCCTATGAGATTGATCTTGAGGTCTACAAAGAGGCCCGCAAAGAATTCACTACAAATGAATGGATTGATATTATCCTTGGCGCTGTGGACTACAATGCCGCAGGATATGAAACCGAAGAAGAAAAGCTCACTATGCTTACCAGACTACTTCCATTTGTGGAAAAGCGTTTGAATCTGATTGAGCTGGCACCTAAAGGTACCGGTAAGTCTTATCTTTTTGGAAATGTCAGTCGATATGGTTGGCTTTCCAGTGGTGGAGTCATGAGCCGTGCCAAGATGTTTTACGATCAGACAAAGCGCAGAGAGGGCTTAATCGCTGGAAGTGATTTTGTCACGCTGGATGAAGTACAGACAATTTCCTTTACCGATACGGATGAGATGCGGGCTGCTTTGAAAGGTTATCTGGAACAAGGCAACTTTACCGTGGGCGATTATAAAGGAACAGCCGATGCAGGCATGATCCTCTGTGGTAATATCCGTAAAGAGATCATGGATGCAGATGGCTATGAAAACATGTTTACCGAGTTGCCTGCTGTTTTCCATGAGTCTGCATTAATTGAAAGATTTCACGGATTTATTAAGGGATGGAATATCCCACGTATGAAAGATGATTTGAAAGTAAATGGATGGGCGCTTAATTCGGAGTACTTTTGTTCAATTATGCATGAGCTACGTGATGATATGACCTACAGGAGTATTGTAGATGAATATATCGTCGTTCCCGAAAGAGCTGACACACGTGATACCGAGGCCGTAAAGCGAATAGCTACAGCATATCTAAAGCTACTTTTCCCAAATGTTCAACATATGGAAGATATTACGCCAAGAGAATTTAAAAGATACTGCTTTGACCGCGCTCGAAGAATGCGAGATACAATTAAATACCAACTTGGCTTGCTTGATATGGAGTATGCAGGAAAGGATTTGCCGCCATTCAAAATTTGTGGCATAGACTTAGAGTAACATGGAAATAAAAAAATGTTATGTATGTGGAAAAGCTCCACTAACAAAAGACGAAATAGGCCTGACCAAAAAGATAATCAACAAAAAAGCTACAACTTTTTATTGTTTGCCTTGTCTGGCGGAGTACCTTGAAGTTACTGAAGAGGAACTGCTTGCTAAAATTGAGGATTTCAAGAACGAGGGTTGTACGCTATTCAAATGAGGTGTTAGCTGATGAAACCGCATATCTACGCCGATAATGCGGCAACGACAAAGCTGGATAAGGTTGTGTTTGAGGTAATGACACCTTGGCTTCTCGAGGAATATGGAAATGCTTCACAGCCCTATGCGTTTGCCCGTAAACCGAAAAGAGCTCTTGCAGATGCAAAAGTCATAATTGCAGAATGCATAGGCGCCGAACCAGAGGAAATTTACTTTACCTCTGGTGGAACTGAGAGTGATAACTGGGTTATCAAAAGCTCTGCTTTTTCTGATCCGGAGAAAAGGGCAACGATAACTTCGGCTTTTGAACATCACGCAATTCTTCACTCCTGTGCGGCAATTGAGCGACTGGGATATCCAGTTGCCTACATGCTCCCTTCGAATGAGGGCTATATTACTTCAGAAATCCTGAAGAAGTATATAACCAATAGCACACGACTCGTTTCAGTTATATTTGCTAATAACGAGATTGGCAGTATCCAGCCTGTTCAAGAGCTGTGTGAAGTAGCCCATACTCATGGTGCGCTGTTCCATACAGACGCAGTTCAGGCCGTTGGACATATTAAAATCAATGTTCATGAGTTGGGAGTAGATTTTCTTTCGGCTTCCGCGCACAAGTTTAATGGCCCTAAAGGTATCGGATTCCTTTATATCCGTAAGGGTGTGGAATTGCCACCTTACGCAGATGGCGGCGCACAAGAAGATGCGCATCGGGCAGGTACGGAGAATGTGGCAGGAATCGTTGGTATGGCAGCGGCATTAAAAGGAAACTGCGATTTACTGGAGAGGAATCAGCAGTACATTCTAGATTTAGAAAGATTGCTTATACTTCAGCTTGATAAAGCTGGCATTGCCTATAAACGCAATGGTGGAAATTGCATGTTACCGGGTCTGTTAAGTCTATCGTTTTTAGGAAAGAGTGGAGAAGCTATTCTTCACCGCATGGATCTTATGGGTATCAGCATTTCAACAGGCTCCGCCTGTGACAGTGTAAATACAGAGATTTCTCATGTCCTGAAGGCCATCCAGCTTGATGAGGATTATGCCACAGGTACAATTCGTATTTCACTAGGAAAGAATAATACAGAAGAAGATGCTAAGATAATTGCAGCATCTCTGATAAAAATAGTAGCATGAAGTGTAGTATCAGGCCTAAATGCTATCTGGTAAATAATTTGCAACCCTTGTGCGGCAATGAATTTATACGAAAATGATGTCTTGTGGGAAACTGCTATATAAAAAGTCGTTTCGTTTGGAATAAGTCTGCATGAAGCTTAGTCAAAGTGTTTCATTCCAACCTTTATATTTCTCTGCCATCATCATATATTTCACTCGACTTTTGCTCCTTCATTCGGTATTGTGTTGGTTGCAAAGAGCACCAAAAAATACTGAATGCAGGAGGAAAAAGTATGACCAGCATGAAAAAGCGCATTGCCGCCACACTGACGGCGACCATCCTTGCAACCGCACTCACCGTTCCCGCTGCGGCGGAGGCTCCGGCCATCCGGGTAAGCAGCTACAAAGGCAGCACCCTGGAGGTGGGAGATAGAAGTGGCCTGATCATCGGCCCCAGCGTCACGGACTACTCCGTCACCTCCAGCGCCCCGGACACAGTGGCGGTGGAGCAGGTGCTGACCTTCTGGGTTGCCGTCGCCAAGGCGGAGGGGAGTGCGGAGATCACCGCCTCCAACAGCGCGGGAGAGTCCGGAGCCGTAATGCTGACAGTCGGCCCCGCTATTCCTGCCACACCGGAAGTCCCCGCCAGCGGGAACAGCGTCAGCCTAACGGACAACCTTGAGATACGCCAGGAGATGATCCACTTGATTAACCAGACCCGCAAAGCCAATGGGGTCTCGGAGTTGCCGGTCAACGAGGCCCTGATGAACGCCGCCCAGGTTTGCTCTGACCGGCGCTACACCTGGCATCACACTCCGGAAGAAAGCAAGGCCGCTGCAGACGCCGGTTACCCCTATGGCTTCGGTGATAACCTCACTGTGTTCACCGGCACAGCCGATGCCGCCCAACGCGCCGTCGACAACTGGATCAACTCCCCAGGTCACTTCCAGACGATGATCGATCCACGTTGCGACTGCATCGGGGTAGGCGTGACCCAGTACGACGGGATCACATACTGCTACATGTTTGTCGGAATACCCAACAGCGTCAATTTCTATGCGTAACAAGGCAGCGAACTGAAAGTGCAGACCCAAAATCAAGAGCAGGCCGAAAACGGTCTGCTCCTGGCTTTCAGATCCTGCGTCTCCATATTCAAAGAATAACCGATCCGCTCAAAAGGCGGCAAATCGTTTCCGCATTTCCTCGTCCGACAGTTTTCCCTGCTCCGCCAGATCCAGCACCTCCTGAACCTGGGACATGGCAGCGTTCCACTCATCCCTGCTGATCTTACCTCTCTGCTTTCTCGCCTTCAGGCGGTTATAGACCTTCCGATACTCCACACCTGCCGGACTCAGACCCGTGGGATGATTCGCCTTTCTGTGAGCGCCGACCTTGCGGCAGGTGCGCTCCGTCTCGCCGGGCGCGACATTATTGCAGTAGCAGGTGTTGTACGCGGCGGTCAGCAAGAAAAAGCGTCCGCAGTTGTGGCAGCGGCGGGGTGCGTTGCCCACCATCAGACCCCGGTAGAAATCGGTGTAGAGAAAGTGGGAGAGGTAACGGAACTCCACTTTCTCTGCCAGAAGGACTTTTCCTGTCTCGGCAGGGTCTACCGTCGGGACAAAGCAAAGCTGAGTGGGAAAGCTCTGACTGAATTCCTGCTCCGGGAAAAACAGTTCCCCCGCGGCTGCCATGTCGGTAAAGTAAGCGGCGTAAGCTCCTGCGTATGCCTCATCACTGCGACGGGAGAGCGGCTCCAAATAGAGCTCCAGCATCCCGTCCAACTGTCCCCGGAGGTTCCGCAGGCTCTCTGCAAAGTATTCCAGTCCAGAGAGAAAATCCTCAAACATCCGGTGACCCTCGGAGTCAACGTCCAGAACCTCCGACCACTTCGTCCGGTCGGACAGCAGGTCAGGAAACAAGCTCCGGGCCGCCTCTGTGTCCAGGCGCAGACTCCGGTAGACCGGCAAATCAAAAACCAGATCCCAGACAGCGTTGAGCCGTTCCTGCGCGGAACGGGCGGCGCTGTCTGTTTTTTCCTGGAGCAGTGTCCACACAGCGGACATGAAGTGATCAACACGCCGGTCGATCTCCGTTAGTATCTCGCCGTCCAGGTTCAGAACATCCGTTGTGAGCTGACCCAGCGGAAAAGCCGCTCCGTCCAGAAATACAGTGCCTCCGGTAAAGAAAACCGAGAACCGGTCAAAGGTGTTCTCCGCCATGCCGCTCCCTCCTGTATCCGATAGACTTTTGGCGTTTCCCCATCCTGGGCCAAATCTATTGTACGACCACTGATTTTGTGTTACCTTCATCATATCAGAGCAACAAGCAGAAGTCAATCAGGTATAAAGGAGGATGTAACATGAAAGAGTCGGTCTACAAAACCTATGACGAGCTGCCGCTGTTCCTGAACGCGGAGACAGTGGCAAGGGTGCTGGGCGTCTCGCCGTCCAGTGGGTACGAGTTGATGCATGAGCAAGGGTTTCCCTCTCTGCGCATTGGCAGCCGTATCGTGATCCCCAAGGAGGCGTTCATCTGTTGGGTGGAAGAACACACAGGAGGTACGGCGTGAAGAAATACGATCTCTATTCCAAGCGCGACCCGGCCAAGAATTTTTCTCCTCTGCCCAATGAGGTGTTCTACCTGGGGCTGTCCTACGGCGCCATTGCGGTCTACGGTTACCTGATGCACATCGAGGACAGGAAAACCTTCCAGTCCTACGCCAGCTACAACACCATCGGCAGAGCGGTGAAGATGAGCGCTAACACCGTGCGAAAGTATGTGCTGGAGCTGGAGGACAAACACCTCATCCGCACAGAGCCCACCACCGTCGTCACCCGAGACGGACGCAAGCGCAACGGAACACTGCGCTACTACATCCGTCCCATTCAGGAGGCAGTGGATTACTACCACGAGCGGCAGCTCAGTCAGCTGGAGCTGGATACCGAGCGGCAGGGAGCCCAGGCCCGATTGTCGCGGCTGTGTGCGGCGCAGGAGCCGCTCCCGGCGGCAGGGCGGCCCATGACACCCCCAGCAGCAGAACGCGGCGTGTCGGGGCTGTGCGGCCCGGTGTGCGGAACGGGTGACCTCAGCGATTTTCAAAACGGTCCGGTGAACCGGGGGGTCGAAAAAAGTGCAGGATAAAGGCGTGGCGCCTTGCGCCGCCACGCCGGGTCACACCGGCCCGCAATGCGGGCCGGGAGAGGGGAAACGCCGAAGCTTGGAACCGTTTGCGGTACATTTTAAGAAAAACTGTGCAAATCGCAGAATGGCATCAAATTCCCCGGCGTGGCATTGGATATGGCATTGATAAGGGCGTAAACTCTACTGCCGCAAGGATAATTCAGGCATTACTGGTGGCGAAAGCCCCGAAAAACACAGTTTTGGAGGATAACATCATGGCAGAAGAAAAAGTGAGATTTCAGATGAGAATTGATCCGGATACCGACCGGAAGATCAAAGCGGCGATGCCGCTAGCACACTGTCGCAGTCAAAATGAGTTCGTGGAAACTGCTCTGCGGTTCTACTGCGACTACCTGACAGCGGGAGACTGCACAGCCGTAGCGCCTATGTACATGTCCGCTATTCGCGGTACAGTGCAGGACTCGGAGAACCGCGTCTGCCGACTGCTCTTCAAGCTGGCGGTGGAGCAGGACATGGTGATGAATGTGCTGGCGGCGGGGATGGAGATTCCCGATGAGCAGCTCAAGGCGCTCCGTGGGCGGTGCGTCCAGAATGTAAAAAAGACCGGCGGCAGTGTTACGCTGGACGACGCGGTCCGCTACCAGAACGGCGGGCTGTAAAAAAGTAGTAGCTATTCCCGACGAAGTGTGGTATGTGTTGGTGTTGCAAAGGAGGTAGCAGACATGAGAACGACTCTGGAGGATCTCTACTACGGCAACATCACACCCTGTGAGCAACAGATGATACCTGGCTCAGAGCTGAAGCGGGCAGTAGACCGTGTTGCCAAGTGCGAGGCACAGCTGATGGAACTCCTCAACGAGGAGGGTCAGCAGGCCCTCACAAGGTTCACCCGCTCCCAGCATGAGATCAACAGCATCACAGCAACCGAAAATTTCATTCTGGGCTTCCGATTGGGTATCAGGATCATGACTGAGTGCATGGATGACAACGACGGAGATATTCGGAGTGGAGGTGAATAACAGATGGCAAAGCGCAGACCGTCCGGCGACGGCATGGTGCGCAAACGGGAGGACGGACGCTGGGAGGGCCGCATCGTGGTGGGCCACAAGGAGAACGGCGAGTCCATCTTCCGCTACGTCTCCGCCAAAAGTCAGAAGGCCCTGATGAAAAAGCTGCACCAGAGCATCCAGGAGTACCGGGATGTGGACCTGAGCGAGGATAGCCGGATGCCGCTGGGAGAGTGGCTGGACCGCTGGCTGGAGGAGTACGTCTCGCCCGTGGTGCGTGAGTCCACACTGAAGGGTTACCGGCAGTACATCGAGTGCTACATCAAGCCCCGGCTGGGGGACAGACCGGTGTGCAAGGTGACTGCCGCTGACGTGCAGGCCTTGTACCGGGAGGTGCAAAAGAACGGGCGCAAGACCGAGCATCCCGAGTACGGGTACGCGCTCTCCGGCTCTACCGTCCGCAGTCTCCACGGTGTGCTCCACCAGGCCATGGACGCGGCGGTGCGGGAGCGGCTCACGGCGAGAAATCCCACAGAGGGCGTTACGCTTCCCAAAAAGAAAGCCTCCGCCAAGCAGATTCTCAACGACGAGCAACTGGAGCGGTTCATGGAGGAGATCAAAAAGGACCCGGTCTGGCACGACTTCTTCTACACTGAGCTGACCACTGGGATGCGCCGGGGTGAGATCTGCGGTCTGATGTGGTCCGACTTCGACGGGAAGAAGGGGACGCTGACAGTGCGCCGGACGCTCCACCAGCGCAAGGGCGGCGGGCTGACCACCGGTGAGACCAAGACGGGAAAGGGCCGGCGCACCATCACCCTGCCACCCAGCACGGCCCAACTGCTGCGGGAACGGAGGAGAGGCTCCTGCTCCCAGTGGATCTTCCCCAATCCCCTCCGCCCGGAGGACCCGGTCAATCCCGGCAGGGCCTACAGCCGCCTGAAGACTCTGCTGAAAAGTGCAGGCCTGCCCGGCATCCGCTTCCATGACCTGCGTCACACCTTCGCCACCCATGCCCTGACCAGCGGCGTAGACGCCAAGACGCTGTCCGGCATCCTGGGGCACACCAAGGCGTCCTTCACCCTGGACACCTACACCCACGTCACCGGAGATATGCACCGCCGGGCGGCGGAGATTGTTGGCGGCTTTCTGGACGACATCATGGTGAGGGGGTGAGGGTATAGCGAGGAAACGGAAGAAGGGCGAGGGAACGCTCCGTCAGAGAAAGGACGGCCGCTGGGAGGGCCGGGTGGTCGTTGGCTACGATGACAGCGGCAATCCCAAGACGAAAAATGTGCTGGCCAAGAGCAAAAAGGAGTGCGCCGAGAAGCTGGAACAGCTGAAAGCGGCCCAGGGCAGCTCCGGGCCGGTGAAGGTCAGGTCGGAAATGCGGTTCGGGGACTGGCTGGACTTTTGGTATCAGAACTGCTCCAAGCCAGCTCTGCGGCACACCACCCAGCTGAATTATGAGAACTGGATCTACCTCCACGCCATTCCGGGCGTGGGGGACGTCCCTCTGAACAAGCTGTCCCAGTCCGACCTCCAGCAGTTTTTCACCGAGATGAAAAAGGGCGGGCGGCTCAACAACGTGGAGCGCCACGGCGCGGGGATGGCGGACCGCTCGGTGCGCAGCTGTCACGCGGTGTGTCAGATGGCGCTGGACCGGGCGGTGAAGGAGGGGCTCATCCGAATCAACCCGGCCATCGGCTGTAAGCTGCCGCCCCTGCGGGAGAAAGAGATGAAGATTCTGAGCCGGGAGGAGATCCAGCGGTTCCTGATCCAAGCCAAGGCGGAGGGGATGTACGAGCTGTTCCTCCTGGAGCTGACCACCGGGATGCGCCGGGGAGAGCTGCTGGCCCTCCAATGGTCTGACCTGGACTTCAAGAGCGGCAGACTGTGTATCAGCAGACAGGTGTACTCCGTCAACGGCAAGCTGGAGATCAACGAGCCCAAGACTAAAGCCGCCGTCCGCACCGTTATCCTGCCGCCCGCCATGGTGGAACTGCTGGCAGAGTACAAGTCGCAGATTTTCTCGGAGTGGATATTCCCCTCCCGCGTCAAGCCGGAGCAGCCTGTAGACCCTGGCTATGTCCGCAAGCGTCTGCAAGTCATTCTTGAGCGGGCAGGGTGCAAAAAGGTGAGGTTTCACGACCTCCGTCACACCTTCGCCACCATGTCCCTGGAGAACGGTATGGACGTGAAGACGTTGTCCGCTATCATCGGCCACGTCTCATCGGCCACCACGCTGAACATCTACACCCACGTCACCGATGAGATGCAGAGAAACGCGGCCCGGAACATCGACCAGGGCATCGCTGGGGCGGAGGTGGAGGAAGAACCGGAACATGAGGAATCTGCCCCGCCTGTGACCTTCACGCCATACCGTCCCCCGCATCGCAGACCAGGGACAGGGTGCGTCAGCCAGATCAACGACCACCTGTTTGAGGGCCGCTACTCGCCCAAGTGGATCGACGGCAAAAAGCACGCTCGCAACATCTACGCCCACACCCGTGAGGAGTGTGAGGAAAAGCTGGCGGCTCTGATTGTTCAGATGAAACGGGAGCTGGCGGAGCTGAAAGCGGCACAGGCGGCAGGGGCACCCTCCAGACATTGAGTCGCCATATACAAAGATAGGACAGCGGATTGAGGTGATTCGCTGTTCTCTGCTGGAATAGAAGCAGTTTGTGCAGATACTGTCTGCACAGATTCTGTGCCCTTGATAAATGATCGGTGCTATGATATTCTTGGATTGCTGATACAGATTTGATGGGGGTGAGATTTTGCAGGAGCAGCGATTTACAAAACGGGATTGGTCTCTTTTTCGCAGTAAAATTGGCAGCTGGCAGGAAGCTTACATGGGCAGGCTATGCGATGAATACATAGAACTGCTGAGCGGCGATGGTGATCCGTCAGAAAAATTCTGGCAGTTGGATAAGCGGATAAGAAGCGACCAAAGAAATCCAGGCGTCCAGCTGGAGATAACACGGACAAATTTCATATACAACATCATTTCGCTTATCAGCAATGACGTAATCAGCATGAAAGACCTTGAGGATTTTAGCGATGAGTTGAAGGAAACTGTAAAAGCCTTCCTTGAGCGGCAGACCTGGGACTATTCAGATGAAGAGTAACTTCGGGTAGCAGAGTGCGAGTCGGATTGCTCCAATTGGAACAAAAAATCAAAAGGGAGTTTTATTGGACACCTCCTGTTGTAAGCTGGAAGTACAATACGAGATGCCATAGTAAAAGGAGGATGTCCTATGAAACGTAAAATCGGTTTTTGGAGTGAGATTCAAAGAAATACCGACGATATTACCCGGCCCAAGGAGGAGGCTCCGGTTTCCGCGCCGAAAAAGTCCCTGGTGCAGGTCTATTTCCCTAAACGGGGGATGAACCTGTCCTACTACAACGACCAGTTCGACCTCCAGGTGGGAGACACCGTCTATGTGGACGGCAAGCTGGAGGGCCTGCGGGGGCGTGTGACCGCTGTGAACTACAGCTTTAAAATCAAGCTCTCCGATTACAAGCGGGTGATCGCCGTGGCGGACACCCACATCTCCGGAGAACTCCGCATGGCCGGCTCCCACCTGGTGGCCTTTGATCCCCAGACAATCCCCTATGAGAAAATCATCACCTGGTTCAAGGCCCCGGGCAAAGAGGATGACGTCTACGTGTCCGGCAGCGATGACCACGGCTTCCGGTTGGATGACCTCAGCGGGATGAAGGTCACCGGCGCCATTGCGGAGCGTGGACACGACTACTATACAGAGAACCGGGTGGTCTATCTCTGCATGGACCACGGCCATGGGCGGGGAATCGTGGAGGGCACTTCCCCTTATGAGATCGAGTTTGATTATGGCGGCGGCGAGATCAAAAATCTCACCTGCAGCTGTTATTGCGGCTATCCCTGCAAGCACACTTTTGCCGCCATGCTCCAACTGCGGGAGACGCTGAAGCTATTGAAAGAGAAGGCCGGTTTCGATTGGAATAAGGGCGGTTACGCTGCGGCGATCAGTCAAGGTGCCTTTTTCTCTTTTGCCGTGGACGGAAAAACGACCGGTAGCTTCGTGTTTCGATAGTCTCACACACAGCAAAGGTTGAGGCGCTATATCCAAAGAATAGGACGGCGGGCCAAAGTAACAACCCGCCACCCGAAAATTTTCTGAAACCCGTCTGTGGTATTTCTGTGGTCAAAAGAAAAATCACCCCAGTTTTCACTGAGGTGATTTCTTATTTGGTGGACTCGAAGGGGATCGAACCCTCGACCTCTGCGATGCGAACGCAGCGCTCTCCCAGCTGAGCTACGAGCCCAAATCGGCACTTTTCGTGCGAAAAAAGTTGCGAATTTTGGATTTCTCAAATATTCAATTTTCAGGGGGAAGTCCAACAAATCGGACAGGAAAACGGGGAACAGAAAATCGGATCGGATATGTCTCACTATGGATGCGAACCGTGCGCTCTCCCAGCTGAGCTACAGGCCCAACTCTTCTGCTATCATCCAGACAGCTATTATATTATATCAGATTTTTCTTAAATGTAAAGAGAATTTTTTACCTTTTCTCATATTGTGAAGGTAATCTCCGATCATTTGTTTAAATTGCATTGACATATTGGATAATTTCCACTAAAATAAAAAGAAATCGAGGGAAAAGGGAGGATTCATTATGAGTCTGAAAGAGAAAAAACCGCAGCAGAATGGGTTGGCTCTGTTGCCCATTCTGGTGTTTTTGGTGCTGTACCTGGGGATGGGTCTGGTCTTTGAATACGGGCTGGGCGTTGAGATGGCGTTTTACAACATCCCCATTGTAGTGGTATTTATGGTAGCCCTGCTGGTAGCCTGCGTTCAGAACCGCAGGCTGAAATTCGATGACAAACTGACAATCATGGCCCAAGGCGTTGGGGATAAGAATATTATGACCATGATACTTATTTTTCTTGTGGCCGGTGTATTTGTAGGTGTGACCGGGCGCAGCAGTGCTGAGGCGGTGGCCTATTTTCTGCTGTCCGTCACCCCTGCCTGGGCCTCGGTGGCGGTGCTGTTTGTAGCGGCATGCTTTGTGTCCACCGCTATGGGCACCTCAGTGGGTACCATCACCCTGATTACCCCCATCGCCGCGGCGGTGTCCAATGTGTCCGGCTTTTCACTGGCTCTGTGCGTAGGCTCTGTGATGGGCGGAGCAATGTTTGGGGACAACCTGTCCTTTATTTCGGATACCACCATCGCCGCCTGCAACACTCAGGGCTGCGAGATGCGGGACAAGTTCCGTGCCAACTTCAAAATTGCTCTGCCTGCCGCCGTCGCCACCCTGGCAGTCATTCTGGTCCAGTCCCTCAACGCCGGGGTGGGACAGATTGATATCCCGGACTACAACCTGCTGCTGCTCATCCCCTACATACTGGTGCTCATTGGCGGCATTGCCGGCCTGAATGTGTTTGTGGTGCTGATCGTGGGGATTCTGGCGGGAGTAGTCATTGTACTGCCCACCGGAACCATCGACTTTATGGGTCTGCTGGGAAGCATGGGCTCCGGCGCGGCCGGGATGTTTGAGACTATCATGGTCACCGTCCTGGTGTCCGCCATGTGTGCCCTGATCCGGGAGTTTGGCGGCTTTGAGGCCCTGCTGGCCTTCATCCGGCGGGTGTTCAAGGGCCGTGTGGGCGGACGGCTGGGCGTGGGCCTGTTGGTAGGGGCTATGGATATCGCCACCGCCAACAACACGGTGGCCATTGTGATGGCCGGCCCCATCGCCAAAGAAATCAGCGAGGAGTACCACATCACGCCCAGGGAGTCCGCCTCCCTGCTGGATACCTTCTCCTGTATTTTCCAGGGTGTGATCCCCTACGGCGCGCAGATGCTGGTGGCAATTTCCGCATCCGGCGGGATGATTTCCGCGTTCCAGATCATGCCTTTCCTGTACTACCCCTATCTGCTGGCGGTGGCCTCCGTCGTCTACATCCTGGCGGGCGCAGGGAGGAAACAGGCATAAAGCTCCCGCTTTCGGGGCACTCTTTGGGAATACTGAATAAAAAGCGGCGTTTCTGTCCTCCCTGTACAGGGACGGAGAAACGCCGTCTTATTTACTGTGCCCACAGCTTAGGCAGCTTGGCGTAGAAGTCGCCTCTGTCCTCCCAGATCAGGAGCAGGCTGCCCTGTTTTACCGAGACAGAGGCTATGGTATCCAAAAACTGGTTGCTCACCCCCAGAGGGAAGTCACTGGTGAGGGTGCAGTCCTCCAAAGGGTATTTCAGTCCGGAGAGCGTCACACCCTTTGCTGTGCCGCTGTTGCACAGTACGGACAGGCAGCCGGTCATAGAGAGGGGAAATGTAAGGACCTTTCCGTCCCGGATACAGGTAATCGCCGTCTTCTCGCCCACCAGAAAGCCCTGGGCCCCGTGAAGGGCCAGCCAGTCCAGCAGCTGGAGGTTGCCCAGGGTGTGCTCCAGCCGTCCGCCCACGCCCCCCAGCAGGACAAAGCGGCGGTAGCCCAGCTCCAGTCCCTTGCGCAGGGCGTAGACCATATCGGTGTCGTCCTTCTCGGCGGGGAGCTGGATGACATTGGGGTGATTGGGCCGGTGGCCCAGGGAGTCGAAATCCCCCACCGCCAGGTCCGGGTTTACGCCGTAGGCCATCAGGGAGTCGAACCCCCGGTCGGCAGCGATGACGTAGTCCCCTCCCACGGGGTAGGGGCGCAGGTCGGGGGTCAGAGACATGGCCCCTACAATATAACAGATATTGGTAGCGGGATTCAAAACAGTCACCTCGTCAGTCCTGAACTTTCTGGTTCCATTATATACAAAAATATCCCTTTTGACAAGTGGGAAGTGGGTATTGACTTCCCACTGAAAACAGAATAAAATAGCCGATACTGACAATGTTTTCAGGAGGTGGACAACCTGTTTCACTACTTAGACAACGCCGCCACCACACCGGTGCGGCCCGAGGCCGCCCAGGCGGCGGCTGAGGCCATGACCCGGGGCTGGGGCAACCCCTCCTCTCAGTACGCTCTGGGCAGGCAGGCGGCCGGCCAGGTGAAGGGCTGGCGGGAGGACATTGCCAAGGCCCTGGGCTG
The DNA here is from genome assembly GCA_950097245.1 of uncultured Oscillospiraceae bacterium. GTDB lineage: Bacteria > Bacillota > Clostridia > Oscillospirales > Oscillospiraceae > Lawsonibacter. The sequence continues at coordinate 13,948 of CATNCS010000003.1, forward strand.
CGGGCCGGAGGAGGTCTATTTTACCTCCTGCGGCTCGGAGAGCGACAATTGGGCCATCTTCGGGGCCCTGGAGCTGAACCGGCGGAGGGGAAAGCATATCGTCACCACCGCCATTGAGCACGCCGCCGTGCTGGAGCCGATGAGGTCCCTGGAGCGGCAGGGGTATGAGGTCACTTACCTCCAGCCCGACCACCAGGGCCGCATCTCCCCCGCCCAGGTATCCGCCGCCCTCCGGCCGGACACCGTACTGGTATCTGTGATGCTGGTAAACAACGAGCTAGGGACGGTCCTGCCTGTAAAAGAGACCGCCCAGGCCATCAAAAAGGCGGGCTGTCCCGCCCTGCTCCACTGCGACGGGGTCCAGGGCTTTTTAAAGGTGCCCTTCACCCCAAAAGCGCTGGGGGTGGACCTGCTGTCCGTCAGCGGCCACAAGATCCACGCCCCCAAGGGGGTTGGGGCGCTGTATATCCGGAAGGAACTGGTGGACTCCAAGCGTTTTCCCCCCCTCATCCGGGGCGGGGGCCAGGAGAGCGGCCTGCGTTCCGGGACGGAGGCCACCGCGCAGATCGCCGCCTTCGCTGCCGCCGCCCGGCTGGGGGCGGCCTCCATGGAGAAGGACATCGCCCATATGTCCGCCCTGAAGGCCTGCGCTGTCGACCGGCTGGCCCAAGAGCTCCCGGAGGCGGTGGTCCTGGTTCCTGACGGCGCCCCCCACATCCTGCCCATCTCCCTGCCCGGCTATAAGAGCGAGGTGGTGGTCCGGTTTTTAAGCGACCGGGGGGTCTATCTCTCCTCCGGCTCCGCCTGCCACAGGGGAAAGCCCAGCCACGTCTTCGGGGCCCTCAAGCTGCCCAAACCGGTGCTGGACGGCGCCCTGCGGATCAGTTTTTCCTGCGACACCACCCGTGAGGATGTGGACGCGCTGGTAGAGGGGTTGAAAGGGGCTAAAGAGGCGCTGTTTACCACGCTGTCGTAGGGGGCGGCCTCCGGGCCGCCCCGTCCCAAAGGCAATATAAGCGGGGCGGCCCGGAGACCGCCCCCTACTTGAAAAGGAGCAATTTCCCATGTTCGCGTTCATGAAGCAAAAACCTGGTTTTTACAAGCAGGTGGCTCTGCTGGCCATGCCCATCGTGCTGCAAAATCTGATTACCAGCACCCTGGGCATGGCGGACACCTTTATGGTGGGCATGCTGGGGGAGGTACCCATGGCGGCCGTTACTCTGGCCAACATCCCTCTGTTCGCGGTGCAGATGTTTATATTCGGGGTTCAGAGCGGCTCCTCCGTTCTGGTGAGCCAGTACTGGGGCAAGCAGGAGATGGACTCCATCAACCGGGTGCTGGGGGTGGCCCTGTGGGTGGTACTGGCGGTGTCCGCCCTCTTCGCCGGGGTGCTGCTGGTCCGCCCGGTGGAGTTTTTAAGCCTGTTCGGCAACGAGCCGGAGGTGATTGGGCTGGCCGCTCAGTACGGCTCCATCGCCGGGCTGTCCTATGTGTGCAACGCCTTCACCATGATGTATGTGGCCGCCTACCGCAGCATGGAGCGGCCCCAGCTGGGCCTGTACATCCTGGTGGCCTCCATGGTGGTGAACACCTTCCTTAACTGGGTGTTTATCTTCGGCAAGCTGGGGGCCCCTGCCCTGGGGGTCCGGGGGGCGGCGGTGGCCACCCTGACGGCCCGGCTGCTGGAGATCACAATTGTCATCCTCCACATGATGAAAAACCGCTTTTTCCGGATTCATCTCCACCTGCTGCTCAAGCCCGGGGTAGACATGACCCGCCGTTTTTTGAAATACGGCGGGCTGGTGGTGTGCAACGAGACTATGTGGGGGCTGGGCACCTCCGTCTTCCCCACCATCATGGGCCACATGGCGGGCAGCACTGAGATCCTGGCCGCCTATACCATCGCCGGAAACATGGAGAAAATCACCATGGTGGTGTCCTTCGGCCTGGCCTCCACCGCATCCATCATCATTGGCCGGGAGATCGGCGCGGGCCGGCCCGACAAGGTGCTGGACGTGGGCAAGGCGCTGAACACCCTGGCTGTGGCCGGCGGGATTATCCTGGGCGGGCTGCTGCTGGCCTTCGTCCGGTTTGCCGCTCCGGCCTGGGTGTATCCCCTGTTCAAGCTGTCCCCGGGGGCCGCGTCAGTGGCCTCCATGATGATGGTGATGATGGCCCTGGCCATGCCCCTGAAGGACTTCAACAGCGTAAACATCACCGGCGTCCTCCGGGGCGGGGGCGACGTGAAGGCGGCCACCCTCATCGACATCGGCCCTCTGTGGGGGGTGGCCATCCCCTATGCCACCCTGTGCGGACTGGCACTGAAGACCACTGTGTTCTGGGTCTATCTGGCCTTTCCCCTGGAGCAGGCTGTAAAATTCTTCGCCGGCATCCGCCGTCTGCGCTCCGGACGCTGGGTCCGGGACCTGACAAGGGCATAATAATAAGGAGGGACCCCCTGTGAAAGTAACCGTCTTAATGGAAAACACCGCTCTGGAAGGCTGCGGCCTGACGCCGGAGCACGGCCTGTCCCTGTACATCGAGTACCGGGGAAAGAAGCTGCTGCTGGACGCCGGGGCAACGGAAAAATTCGCCGATAACGCCCAGGCGCTGGGGGTGGACCTGGCCGCTGTAGAGCTGGCGGTTCTGTCCCACGGCCATAATGACCACGCCGGCGGGCTGGGGCAGTTTTTCCGGCTCAACCGCCAGGCGTCTGTGTACATCTGCGCCGGCGCGGCCGGGCCGGTCTACGCTGAACACCCGGATGGCCGCTGTTTTATCGGCATCGACCGGGAGGTATGGACCCAATTTCAGAGCCGTTTTACAGAGGTGGAGGGGACCAGTCTCCTGACAGAGGGAGTCTGGCTGGTACCGGATACCCTCCGGGACCCGGCGTTTACCGGCCGGGCCACAAATCTGCTCTATCAGCGGGGGGAGGGCGACTTCATTCCCGACGACTTCCGCCATGAGCAGTCTCTGGTGCTGGAGGAGGAGCGGGGCCTGGTTGTGTTTAACTCGTGCAGCCACACCGGCATCGTCAATATCGTCCGGGGCGTGCTGGAGCAATTCCCCGGGAAAAAGGTCTTCGCCGTGGTAGGAGGCCTGCACATGTTCGGCAGGGACCATGCCGGCCTGAACTGCACCCCTGAATACGTATATCAGGTAGCTGATACGCTGAAGAAGCTGGGCGTAGAGGAGATATACACCGGCCACTGCACCGGCGAGATGGCCCTGTCCCTCCTCCGGGAGCGCTTCGGCCCCGGCTGTCACGCTCTGTCCACCGGAAAGGTATTGACCCTGTAAGGGAGGCCTATGGAGGGCCGGCAAAGCAGCCGGCCGGGTCAGCTATTTCCGTGGGACCTGGCCACAGCTGTGGCCTCCTCCAGAATTTCCAGCACCCGGACGACCTCCCCGTCCCGGACGCACTTCTCCTCTCCCCGCTCAATGGCGCCGATCAGACTGTCGTAGATGCGCTCGTAGTGGGCGCAGCCCACAGGGACCTTCTCGGTCACCTGGTCTCCCGCTCCGTTTCGATAGACCAAGGTGCCCCAACGGTCCTCCGGGGCCATGGCGGTGCTGATTCTGTGCCGCCCCACCACCTTGGCCTTCCCCGAGTTGTGGATCACCGGAGGCAGGGTGAAGGAGCCGCTGGTGCCGTGGAGGGTAAAGCGGGGGTAGTCAATCTGAACGCACATACTGGTGTTCACCGACGCCTTGCAGTTCCCATAGAAGAACTCCAGGTCGTAGTAGTCGTCCCCCACACCGGGATGGTGGATGGAACGCACGTCAAAATGAGTGCGGTCGGGCATGCCCAGCAGGCTGACGATCTGGTCGATCTGATGGACGGCCAGGTTGTAGAGGGTGCCCAGGTGGTCATACCAGCCGTTGGGCCTGAAGTAGTCGTAGTGGCTCTCCAGCCGCACCAGCTGCCCCAGCTTCCCGCTGTCCACCACCCCCTTGACGGCCAGGAAGTCAGCGTCAAACCGGCGGTTCTGATTAGGCATGCAGACCAGCCCCTTCTCCCGGGCCAGGGCGAAGACTTCCCGGGCCTCGTCCGCCGTGGGGGCGAAGGGCTTTTCCACCAGGACGTGCTTGCCCGCGTTGAGAATCTGTTTGGCGTAGGGCACGTGGAACCGGTCCGGGGTGTTGACCACCACCAGATCAACCTCGGGGTCGCTGAGCACCCGGTCAAGGTCGCTGGTAAAGGTCAGCTCCGGGTAGAAGGGCTCATATTCGCTGAACTGGGGGATATCCTCCTCCCGGCGGAAGATGTATTTTACCCGGATGTCCTCCCGGCCCTCCACGTAGGGGATGTGGTACTCCCGGACGCTGACGCCAAAGCCGATATATGAGACAGTAAGCATTGCAATTCTCCTTTCTTCTTCATAACAGCGAATCAGGGCCGCGGGGTTAAAACGCGGCCCTGACACATTATACCGATTCGGTCGAAGCCGCCAGGCGGCGCTTTTTGGCCCGCTGGAGGTTCTCCTTAATCACCGGACCCACGGTCTGGACCAGGATGACCACGATGAGCACCAGGCCCTGGAAGGTATCCTGAATGTCCACGCTGAGGCCGGGGATGGAGACGATGATAAAGTTGATGGTGGTGTAGGACAGGGCGCCGAAGATCACGCCCACCATGTTGCCCTTGCCGCCGGCCATGCTGACCCCGGCCAGCACCACCGAGGCGATGGCGTACATCTCGTAGCTCACGCCGGAGGAGGCGGGGGTGACGTTGCCGATCTTGCAGGCCTGGAGCATGCTGGCCACCCCCACACAGATGCCGGTGAGGATAAAGACGGAAATCTTCACCCAGGTGACGTTGATGCCCGCCAGCCGGGCGCTCTTCTCGTTGGAGCCCACAGCGTAGATGGTCTTGCCGTACTTGGTCTTCTTGGAGATGACGATAAAGAGAATGGCCATCAGCAGGAAGATGAAGGTGATGTAGGGGATGGAGAAGCCGCCGATGGCCAGCTTTCCGGTGCCGAACTTCATGCGCAGGAACTCATAGTTGCTGTTGCCGCTGAGCATGGCGAACTGGCTGGAGGAGGAGCCGCTGATGGCCGGGTCAATCTTCCGCACCACCGACAGGGTGAGTGAGCGGTAGATGAGCATGGTGCCCAGGGTGACCACAAAGGGGGGCATCTTGCCAAAGCCCACCAGCAGACCGTTCACCGCCCCGCAGGCGGCGCCGGTGAGAATGGCGGCCAGGGCCATCAGCAGGATAGAGTTGGTGGTGTTGAATACGATGATGGTCACGCCGGTGCACAGCACCAGCTGAGAGCCCACCGACAGGTCGATCTGGCCGGTGATGATGACAAAGGCCATGCCCAGGGCGATGGTGCCCACGATGACAGTGTTCTGGCTGGAGAGAATGGCGGCAATGTGGCTCCATTTGAAGGAGTTGCCGTTGGAGCTGATGGTGAAGGCGTAGCCGATCATGATGATGAACAGCACAAAGATAAAGCTGTACTGGGACCAGACCCGCCCCAGGGTTCCGCCAAGTCCTTTTTTCTCGTTTTTCATGATTTTGCCTCCTCACTGGTTTCCACGGCGTTGGTGGAGTAGAGCATGACATCCCGCTCGTTGACCTCCTCATGCCGGAAGGTTTTCACGATCCGCCCCTCGTAGAACACCACGCAGCGGTCGGCCACCTTTTGGATCTCGGGAATCTCCAGGGTGTTGATGATCACGGTCTTGCCTCCCTCGGCAAAGCTGAGGATCAGCCGGTAGATCTCCTCCTTGGCCCCCACGTCCACCCCCTGGGTGGGGTTGTCGAAGAGGAGCACATCCGCCCCGATGTTCAGCCACCGGGCCAGAAAGACCTTCTGCTGGTTGCCGCCGGACAGGGACAGGATGCTGTCGGCGCTGTCCCCCGCCTTGATGTGCAGGCTCTCCTTCTGGGCTGCGTAGCGGCTGTCCTCCTCCCTGGCGCTGATAAAGGGCTTTTTTCCGGACAGCTCGTGCTCGGCCAGGTAGAAATTTTCCATAATGCTCATGTCGGGCACCACGGAGTTCTCCTTCCGGTTGGCGGGGAGCATAGCCACACCGTTTTTCATGAACCGGACAATGCTGCCCTCCATCCCCCTGCCGTTGACCCGCATGGAGCCGCCGGTGGAGGGCAGAGCGCCGAACATGGCCTGCATCAGCTCGCTGGCCCCGCAGCCGGCCAGGCCGGTGAAGGCCACAATCTCCCCCTTCCTTACCTCCAGGTCGATATTGAAGAAGCCCTGGCCGCTGAAGCGCCTCAGCTCCAGGATGGGGTCCCCCAGGGGGCGGGGGAGATAGACATCCTCGTCCACGTACTGGCTGCCCACCATCTGGGAGGTAATCTCGTGAGGATTGGTGTCTTTTATATATCCGGAGGAAATGAACTCCCCGTTTCGCAGCACCGTATACCGGTCGGCGATGGCGAAAATTTCGGGCATCTTGTGCGAAATGAAGATGAAGGATTTCCCCTGTGCTTTCAGTTTTCGTAAGATTCCAAACAGGTGGTCGATCTCGTTGTTGGACAGGGCCGTGGTGGGCTCGTCCAGAATGAGCAGCTTGGCGTCCACATAGAGGGCGCGGCAGATTTCCAGCAGCTGCTTTTCGCTGGTCTTCAGCTCAGACACCATGGCGGTGGGGTCGATGTCCACCCCCAGGTCCTCGAACAGCTGCCGGGCCCGGGCCACCTGCTCCTTCTGCCGCAGCAGGCCAAACCGGGTCAGCTCCCGGCACAGGAAGATGTTGTCCGCCACGGTCAGGTCGTTGATGACGTTCAGTTCCTGGTGGACAAAGGCGATGCCCGCCGCCTCCATCTGCTGGATGGTGGGGGTGGGGTAGCGCTTGCCGTCAAAGGTGATAGAACCGGCGTCCGCCGGGATGACCCCGGTGAGAATGTTCATCAGGGTGGATTTTCCGGCCCCGTTCTCGCCCAGCAGGGCGTGAATCTCCCCCTCCTCCACCGACAGGTGGATATCGGACAGGGCCTGAGAGCCGCCGAAGGCTTTGGAAACATGGTTCATTTCAAGGATCGTCATAGCACACTCTCCCTGTTGTGTTTGTAGGGGACGCCGCCCTCGGCGTCCCGCCGTTGGATGAGCGATCCTGTATCAGCGGACCGCCCAGGGGGGCGGCCCCTACAGGATGGTAACATCAGGGAGCGGACGCGGGGCGAACCCCGCATCCGCTCCATTGGCTTGCTATTCGCGAAGGATTTTCCCTGGCTTAGTGGCCCTGGAAGCCCTCGAACTGGCTGACGTTGGTGGCGTCCACGATCCACACGGGCTGATACTCGCCGGAGCCTACCTCGTAGCTCCAGTCGCCGGCCAGATACTTCATGCCGGTGTCGATGACGTCCTGCATCATCTTGGGGCTGAAGTACATGGACATCATATCGTCAAAGTACTGCTTGGCCAGGTCGGACTGGTCGTCGCTGCCGGCCATAACATTGTAGAGCTCCTGCATGCCGCCGATGGCGGAGATGTACACGTCCATGGCCTCCAGATCGGCCAGGGTGGCGGCGGAGGCGCCGGCCTCCAGGTAGTTGAGCACGCCGAAGGTCATCTCATCGTCCATGGAGTAGATGTACAGCTTGCCGTTGTTGGCCTTGGCGGCGGCCACGATCTCGTCGAACTTCTGCTCGATATACTGGTAAGCGCCGTCAGCGGACCAGTTGCACACCACGGTGTAGCCGTTGAACACGGCGTCCAGCTGCTCCTGGGTCCAGGTCTCGGTGGTCTTGTAGTTGCCGGTCTGCTTGTCCTGATACTCGATCTCGCCCCGGAGGAACTGCTCAAAGCCCTCCTGACGGCGGGAGCACACGGTGCCGTTGTCGCCGTAGAGCACCACTACGGTGTCGCCGGGCTGCATACCGTTCTTCTGGAGCCAGTAGGCGATGCCGGCGCCGCACTGCCAGTTGTCGCCGGAGGCGTTGAGGATGGCGTACTTCTCGGTGGCCTCAATGATGCGGTCGAAGGAGATGAAAGGGATGCTCTCGGCGTACAGGGCCTCCTGGCCGGCCTGGGCGGAGTCGTCCAGGGCCATCATGATAACCAGGGCCGCGTCGCCGTTGGCGATGATGGTGTTGCAGTGGTCCACCTGCTCCTCTCCGGAGGAGGCGGACATGTACTTGGCGGTATAGGTGCCAGCGTCGGTGATCTCCTTGCACTTGGCCTCGGCGTAGGCGCCGGCCTGGGCGGTCCAGCCGTGGTCAGGGGTGGGGCCCAGCACGTACACGGTGTTCTTGCCGTCCTTCACCGCGGGGGCGGGGGTGGATGTGGCGGGCTTGTCGGAGCCGGCAGAAGAATTGGCGGGCTTATCGCCGCCTCCGCCGCAGGCTACCAGCGCCAGAGACATGGAGAGTGCCAGCGCGAGTGCTAAAATCTTTTTCATTGTTCTTCCTCCATAAAATTGAATTTATAACAACCGCGGCACGCGGCTATTATCCGGTATATTACAGCTCCACATCCACCGGGCGCCCCTCCTCCGAGGAGCGGATGGAGGCGAAGACCGCCTTCATGGACCTGATGACATCTCCGGCGTCCAGCACGCTGGGCCGGTTTTGAGACACCGCCTCCACAAACTCGTCGATGACCCCGGAGGCGGTCTGGTCGTCGTTGGTCTGGATCTTCTCCAGGTCGTAGTATTTGACCTCCCCCTCCTTGGGGACCACCACGATGGAGTGGGCGGGATCGTCGTAGATGCGCATGATGCCCTTGGTGCCGTAGAGGACGGTGGAGTTGTCCTCCTGGCCGTAGTAGGTCCAGCTGGCGGTCATGGTGCCAAAGGCCCCGCCGGAGGTCTCGTAGATACAGATGGCGTTGTCGTCCACCCCGATGAGCTGGTCGTCCGCTCCCCGCTTATCCAGGGTGAGCAGCCGGGCGGTGGTGCGCACGATGTCCTGGCCCAGGATGTACCGCAGCATGTCGGTCTTGTGGATGCCCAGGTCGGCCATGGCCCCCATGGCGGCCCGCTTCTTGTCAAAGAACCAGGTGTTCTTTCCCGGGGTGATGGACCAGGTCTCGGGCCCGCCGTGGCCGAAGAAGGTACGGAAGGTGATTACCCGGCCGATCTCCCCCGCCGCCACCAGCTCCTTGGCCTTGGCGTGGGCCTTGGCCAGCCGCTGGTTCTGGCCAATGAGCAGGCGCTTGCCCGCCTTCTCTGCCTCAGCCAGCATGGTCTGACACTCCTCCAGCGTAATGGCCATAGGCTTCTCACACAGCACGTGCTTGCCGGCCTTCAGCGCCTGGATGGACAGGTCCGCGTGGGCAAAGTTCGCCACGCAGACGGACACGGCGTCGATGGCCGGATCGGCAAAGAGCTCCGCCGCAGAGGAATAGGCCTTGCCGCCGTACTTGGCGGCGATCTCCTGGCAGCGCTGGTCGTCAGCGTCGAAGAAGCCGACGATTTGGGCCTCCTCGTTGGCGATGTACTCCGGGATGTGCCGCACCTGAGCAATCTTGCCGCAGCCTAAAATTCCAATATTCAGCATAACAATTTCTCCTTCCAGACTAAATCGTGTTTTTTGGGGGAGCCGCCGACTCCCGCTTCATCAGGCGGTGGGGGAGGAACGCGCACGCTGAGAGGGCCGCCTGTTCGTTTTGGATACCGTCCAGCAGCAGGTCCACGCTCCGCCGGCCCATCTCATGGCAGGGTTGGGCCACGGTGGTCAGGTAGGGATGGACCATGGTGGTATAGTCCACGTCGTCAAAGCCGGTGACGGTCAGGTCTCCGGGGACCTCCAGTCCCAGCTCCTGGGCCGCAGAGATGACGCTGAGGGCCAGAATGTCCGACACGCAGAAGATGGCGGTGGGGCGGGGAACCGCCGCCAGCAGCGCCCGGGCCGCCTCCTGGCCGGAGGCGAAGGAGTAGTCTGCGTCGGCCAGCCGGTACCAGTTCTCCGGGACCTCCAGCGCCTCCTGGGCCATAACGTCAAGGTAGGCCTGACGGCGCAGCCGGGTGGAGATGTACTGGTTGTCCGCCCCGATCATGGCGATGCGGCTGTGGCCCAGCTGCCGGAGATAGGCTACCATCTCCCGGGTGGCGGCGTAGTTGTCGATGGCCACCGAGGGACAGTCCAGGTCGGGAACGTACTCACAGCACTGGACAATGTGGGACCGCTGGGCAAAGCGGGCCAGCCAGCTGTAGTCCCAATGGCAGCCCAGGAGGATGGCCCCGTCGGCCTGGTGGCTCTCCATCATTTTAAGAAAGCGCCGCTCGCTGTTGGCGTGGCCCAGGGTGTTGCACACCAGAACGCTGTATTCCAGCTCCCAGGCCCTGTCGCCAATGCCGGTGAGGATACGGGAGTAGTATGGGTTGGAAAAGTTGGGGGCCAGGGCCAGAATTACCTGGCTCTCATTGCGGCGCAGATTCCGGGCCGACTGGTTGGGCACATAGCCCAGCGTCTCAACGGCCTGGCGCACCTGCCGGGCGGTGGCGGGCCTGACTGCCGGGCTGTTGTTCAGGGTGCGGGACACGGTGGCCACTGACACCCCGGCCTGCCGGGCGACCTGCTCAATGGTTACCACTGCCTCACCCCCGTCCAATCCCTTTCAAAATGTAATCCATTACATTTTTCTTTGTGTCTATGATACCGACTTGGAATGGAAATGTCAAATATCTTTTGTGCATTTTTTCAACTTTGTATGCTTCGGCAAATTTTAACCTTGAATTTGTCTGTTTTGACGAATCTCCCGATTTTGCTTGACAAAAGTCCCATTTGCATTTAGGCTGAACGTACAAAAAGTGAAGAAGGAGCGTGGTCCTGATGATTCAATTTGGTCTGCTGACCGCTATTCTGGACGGCTGGTCCTATGAGGATGCCGTTAACGTAGCCGCGGAGATGAACTTCCAATGTCTGGAGGTCGCCTGCTGGCCTGTGGGCAAGGCGGAGCGCCGGTACGCCGGCGTATCCCACATCGACGGAGAGCGGGTGCTGAAGGATGATGCCTACGCCAGACATGTGCTGCACTGCGTGGCCTCCAAGGGGATGCACATCTCCTCTCTGGCCTACTATCCCAATCCCATGGACGCCGATCTGGAAAAACGCGAAATCGCCATCGCCCACCTGAAAACGCTGATTCAGGCCTCCGCCAAGCTGGGGATCAATATGGTGACCACCTTCATCGGCTGCGATCAGTACAAGTCCGTGGAGGAAAATATTCAGCTGTTCCAGGAGATCTGGCCCCCCATCATCAAGCTGGCAGAGGATGCAGGCGTGAAAATTGCCATTGAGAACTGCCCCATGCTCTTCGGCCGGGACCAGTGGCCCAACGGTCAGAACCTGATGCGCTCTCCGGTCATCTACCGCAGGCTGTTCGAGCTCATCCCCTCCCCCAACTTCGGGCTGAACTTCGATCCCAGCCACTATGTGTGGCAGGGGATGGATTACATCAAGACCATCTACGATTTTAAGGACAAGCTGTTCCATGTCCACTTTAAGGACATCAAGCTCTATCCTGAGAAGCTGGCCGAGTGCGGCGTGATGGCCTACCCTCTGGACTATATGTCCCCCAAGCTCCCCGGCCTGGGCGATGTGGACTGGGGCCGGTTTGTCTCTGCCCTTAACGATATCCGCTACAGCGGTGATGCTGTGATCGAGGTGGAGGACAAGGCCTTTGAGGACAGCCGGGATGATATTGTCAAATCCATCAAGCTCTCCAAGCACTACCTGGATAATTTTATTGTTTGACCCCCCAGCCTGCCGCCGGATCACGCATCTCACAAGAGGCTGGACCGGCCGCACCGCTCCCCCGTAAAAGATATCGGGTGAGCCCGGTTATGGAAAGATAACCGGGCTCACCCTTTATTGCGTACTTTTTTCCGCGACTCTTCCGTCTCTGAAAAATGTTTACCGTTTTTATGCCTGCTCCCCTTTTTGCGCCTCAATGGCCTCCCGCTCCTTCAACAGCTCCTCATGGAGCTGTTCGGTGTTCCAGGTCCGGTTGGTATCAGTAAGCACGGCTTTTAAGGGAATAGGGGGCAGCTTGGCCACCCGAATGACCTCCAGCACCTGGTTGAGCAGGGCCTGGGGCAGGTAGCAGAAGACCAGCATGGGCTCGGGCAGGGTATCAGCGGCCTCGCCGGGATCTCCCTTGCCCTGGGCCAGCTCCTCCAGAGGAATGTGATAGCGGTCAGGCCCCACCACCCGCATGCGCAGGCGGAGCATGGCAAAAATCTGCCGCAGCTTGGAGAACTCCTCCCCGGCACAATTGTACATCAAAACTGTTCCAGCGTTTTTCATCTAAGCACCTCTCTGCAGGGGGCGGCCTCTGTGCCGCCCCGTGTCTTTCAAAATCCACGGTATTTGCGGGGCGGCCCGGAGGCCGCCCCCTGCCGGTTTACACCTGGGCCAGGGCCTGCTCAATATCGGCGATCAGGTCGGTCAAATCCTCAATGCCGCAGGAGAGGCGGACCAGATCGGCAGTGATGCCGGCGGCTGCCAGCTCCTGGTCGTTCATCTGACGGTGGGTGGCGGAGGCGGGGTGAAGGACACAGGTGCGGGCATCGGCCACGTGGGTCTCAATGGCTGCCAGCTTCAGGTGCTTCATGAAGGTCTCAGCGGCGGTCCGCCCCCCCTTGAAGCCGAAGGACACCACGCCGCAGGTGCCGTTGGGCATATACTTTTGGGCCAGCTCGTAGTACTTGTCCCCCTTCAGGCCGGGGTAGGTGACAAAGCTGATCTTGGGGTGGTTCTTCAGAAAGCTGGCCACCGCCAGGGCATTTTCGCAGTGGCGGGGCATGCGGACGTGGAGGCTCTCCAGCCCCAGGTTCAGCAAAAACGCGTTCTGAGGGGACTGGATGGAGCCGAAATCCCGCATGAGCTGGGCGGTGCACTTGGTGATGAAGGCGCCTCCCTGGCCGAATTTCTCCGCGTAGGTGATGCCGTGGTAGCTGTCGTCGGGGGTGGTCAGACCGGGGAACTTGTCCGCATGGGCCATCCAGTCGAAGTTGCCGCTGTCCACGATGCAGCCCCCCACCCCGGCCCCGTGGCCGTCCATATACTTGGTGGTGGAGTGGGTGACAATGTCGCAGCCCCACTCAAAGGGCCGGCAGTTGACAGGGGTGGCGAAGGTGTTGTCGATCACCAGGGGCACGCCGTGGGCGTGGGCAGCTTTGGCGAACTTCTCGATGTCCAGCACGGTGAGGGCGGGGTTGGCGATGGTCTCGCCAAAGACGGCCTTGGTGTTGGGCTTGAAGGCGGCGTTCAGCTCCTCCTCCGTACAGTCTGGGGAGACAAATGTAAAGTCGATGCCCATCTTCCGCATGGTGACGTGGAACAGGTTGTAGGTGCCGCCGTAGATGGTGGAGGAGGCCACCACGTGGTCGCCGCAGTTGGCGATGTTGAAGATGGCGTAGAAGTTGGCCGCCTGGCCGGAGGCGGTGAGCATGGCGGCGGTGCCGCCCTCCATGTCACAGATCTTGGCGGCCACCATGTCGTTGGTGGGGTTCTGGAGGCGGGTGTAGAAGTAGCCGCTGGCCTCCAGGTCGAAGAGCTTGCCCATGTCCTCGCTGGTAGCGTACTTGAAGGTGGTGGACTGGACGATGGGGATCTGCCGGGGCTCGCCGTTGCCGGGGGTGTAGCCGCTCTGAACGCACTTGGTGCTCATTTTGTAATCGCTCATGGAGAACGCCTTCTTTCGTTAAAATCACTGTTAAGAGTAGCGGGAAATTTCAGGATTGTCAAGCATTTTGTAGGGGCGGGTATTACTCGCCCGCCTTAACAGGACAAGGCCCCGATCCATGCGGGCGGATGATATCCGCCCCTACGGATTGACGTCCGCCAGCTCGTCCCACAGCACCGCCTCCCGGGGGGACAGCAGCTGATGGCTGCGGTAGGTGACCTGGCGGCCGCCGGCGGTAATCTCCACCCCCTCCACCCCCTCCACCTGGGACAGGGTGAGGACGATGGAGTAGTCGGCCAGGCTCAGGGACACGTCGGCCAGCGCCCCGTACTGCTCGGACAGGTCCACCAGCAGGACGCCCGGCCGCTCTTCGTCCCAGGTCCACCGCTGGAGGGTAACGCTCCGCGGGAAGGGGGAGGTGAGCCCCTCCTGGTCGGGCCCGGCCAGCAGGGCCGTCAGCAGGTCCTCGGGGGTGAGCTCCCCCTGATAGGGCTGAGAGGCCAGGGCAGGGCCGTGATTTTCCCCCGAGCCGGCGCAGAACCAGAGGACGGGGCCCTCTGTGGTCTCGGGTTTCCGGCCGCCGCAGGCGGGCAGGAGCAGGGCCAGGGCCAGCAGAAGCGGGAGCCATCTCTGTCTACTCATTGGCTCGTCCCCCTTCCTTTCGATTCGGAAATATACCGGGGAAAGCCGGCGGTAAACAGGCTGCCCTCGGGATTCCGGGGCCGGGCGGTGACCCAGCCGCCGTGGCGGCGCACCGTATCCCGGACGATGGACAGCCCCAGCCCGGTGCCGCCGGCCGCCCGGGACCGGGCCTTGTCCACCCGGTAGAAGCGGTTGAACACCTTGGGCAGGTCCTCCTCGGGGATGCCCACACCGGTGTCCCCCACCTCCAGAAGGACCTGATCCCCGTCCCGATACACCGAGACAAAGACCTTCCCTCCGCTGTAGTTGTATTTAATGGCGTTCTCCACCAGGTTGAAGCAGACCTGAGACAGATCGTCCTCGGTGCACAGAATGGAGCACCCCGGCTTCAGGCTCTTTTCCACCGTCACCCCCGCCGCGTCGGCCACCGGCTGGAGGCGGGCGACGGTCCGCTCTGTCACCTGGGACACGTCCACCACGTGCTCCTCCCCCGCCGGCAGGCTGTCCAGCCGGGTGAGGGCCAGCAGGTGCTCGGTGATGCGGGTGAGCCGCTCGGCCTCGGAGCCGATGTCCCCCACAAAGTCCCGCACCATGGCCGGGTCCATCTCGTCGGTCTGTAATATGGAGTCGGCCAACAGGCGGATAGAGGCCAGGGGGGTCTTCAGCTCGTGGCTGGCGTCGGAGACAAAGCGGCGCCGGACCTCCTCGGTGGTCTGGAGCCGGTCGGTGAGCTGGTTGAACTCCCCGGCCAGCTGGGCCATCTCGTCCCGGCCCACAGGCTGAAGCCGGTGGCCGTACTCCCCCTCGCCCACAATGCGGATGGCCCGCAGCAGGGCGGCGATGCGGGCGGTGAGCATCTTGGAGAAGAAGGTTGACATAATCAGCGTCACCAGAGCGATGACCAGAGAGATGGTGCGCAGGTTCTGCTGCAGGCTGTACAGCAGCTCCCCCTGGGCCTGATCCACCTCCAGAATATAGATGGAGCCGATGACCATGCCCCGGTAGACGATGGGCATGGCGGCGGTGGAGGTAAATACCCGGTCCGCGTACCGGGAGCAGAACACGTCGCTGCCCCGCAGGGCGGACACCACCTCCTGGTACAGGGCGTAGCGGTACTCCTGGGGCACATTCTCCTCCGGCGGAGATTCCTCCCCCTTCTCCGGCTGCCTGGTGCTGTCATAGAGGATGAGCCCCGCGGGGTCGGTGACCAAAATCCGTTTCAGCCCCATGTTATCCAGCATGTTCATCACCCGGGCCACCTGGTCGGCGGACAGGGACTCCAGCTCCATCAGGGCGGAGGCCATCACTGCCGTCTGGCTTTTCAGGGAATCCCGCTTGGAGGCAAACAGCAGGTCCTGGGAGGCCAGCACCGGGTAGGTGTTCAGCAGCACCAGCACCACGGCGAAGATCACCAGATAGCTCAGGGCGTACTTCACCTGGAGGGAGGAAAAGAAAGGGACCTTGTTCTTACTGCTCGTGAGGAATCACCTCATCTCGTAGGGGCGGATATTATCCGCCCCCACATTCAGACCTTCGCCAGATAGTAGCCCACGCCCCACTTGGTGCGGATATACTCCGGGTTGGCGGGGTCCAGCTCCAGCTTCTCCCGCAGGCGGCGGACATGGACGTCCACCGTGCGGTAGTCGCCGATATACTCATAGCCCCACACCACGTTGAGCAGATTCTCCCGGCTGTACACCCGGCCGGGGTTGCGGAGGAGCAGCTCCATCAGGTCGAACTCCTTGGCGGTGAGCTCCACAGAGACGTCCTTCCGCCAGGCGGCCCGGGCGGCCGTGTCCAGGCGGATATGGCCGGCCTCCAAAACGCTCTCCGCCCTCTTCTGCTCCGCGGTGCCGGAGCGGCGCAGCAGCGCCCGCACCCGGGCCTTCAGCTCCAGCAGGTTGAACGGCTTGGTGATGTAGTCGTCGGCGCCGCACTCAAAGCCCATGATCTTGTCGGTGTCCTCCCCCTTGGCCGTTAACATAATAATGGGGACGTTGGAGAACTCCCGGATGCGCATACAGGCCTGAAGGCCGTCGATCTTGGGCATCATCAGGTCCAGCAGGATCAGGTCGAAGCTGCCCTCCCGGGCCAGCTCCACCGCCTGCTCGCCGTCACAGCCCACCTCCACCTGGTAGCCCTCGTGCTCCAGGTTGAACTTGATGCCCTTTACCAGCACCTGTTCGTCGTCTACTACTAAAATTTTTGCCATACTTTTTCTCCTGTTCCTATTTCCGTCGGGGCGGCACAGAGGCCGCCCCCTACCCCACGGTCACATACTCCCGCAGATTTTCTAAAATCCCCGGTCCGATGCCGGAGACCTCCGTCAGCCCGTCCACATTCTGGAAGGGGCCGTGCTCCTCCCGCCAGGCGACAATATCCCGGGCCCGCTTCTCCCCGATCCCGGGCAGGCGCTGGAGGTCGTAGGCGTCGGCGGCGTTTATGTCGATGGTCTCGCCGGGGAGCAAGCTGTCCGGGCGGGCATCCTCCCCGTCCGCCGCCCCCTCCGGGGCGTCGGTCTCCTCCGCCGGCGGGCGCCGGGCGGCAGACACCTGATATGGCTCCGGAGTGCTGGTCCGGGCCAGATACCATCCGCTGCAAAACAGGGTAAATCCCGCCAGCAGAGCCAGGACTACCGCTGCAAATCTGGATTTTCCCTCCACTGCCCACTCCCCCCTTGCGATTTTCACCGGGCTTTGCTATAATGGGACCCAGACTGCCATACCGTAAATTTAAGAAGTTCTTAATTGCCTTTTTCTCTTCGATACGGTACACTGTCTTTACCTGTTTTATTATACCATACATATGGAGAATTTCCTATGAAAAAATATCGTTTTCTTTCGCTGGTACTTTTGCTTGCTCTGGCCCTGTCCCTGACCCCCGTCTCCGCCGCCGGCCCTAACCAGGAGGACCTGGACCTGTTCTGCACCCACGCCGTCCTGCTGGATGCCAACCACGGGGAGATTTTGTACAACATGAGGGCCAACGAGAAGGCCTACCCCGCCTCCATCACCAAAATCATGACCGCCCTGCTGGTGCTGGAGGCCATCGAGTACGGCCAGCTCTCCCTGGACACTCAGTTGACTGCCGGGGAGACACGGATGCAAAGCGTTACCTCCTCCTACGTCAACGGCAACATCAAGCTGGGCGAGGTGCTCACGGTGGAGGAGCTGCTGTACATGACCCTCCTGCCCTCCTACGCCGACGCCTGCAACATCCTGGCCGTGGCGGTGGACGGCACCATCGAGGACTTTGTGGACCACATGAACCGCAAGGCGGCGGAGCTGGGCTGCCAGAACACACACTTCACCAACCCGGTGGGCATACACAATGAGAACCACTACTCCACCCCCTACGACCTGGCCCTCATCATGAAGGCCTGCCTGGAGTACGACACCTATCTGGAGATATCCCAGGCCCCCAAGCACACCGTGCCTGCCACCGACATGTCCGGCCCCCGGGAGATATACAACACCAACGCCCTGGTCTCCACCTGGAACCACAGCGGCTACATCTATGACAAATGCATCGCGGGCAAGACGGGCAACACCGACGAGGCGGGCCGCTGCCTCATCGCCGCCGCCGAAGATAACGACGAAATTCTCATCTCTGTCATCATCGGTTCCGGGCCTATGCCTGTTCCCGGTGAGGAGGATCTGAAGCAGGGCCATTTCCGGGAGAGCAAGCGGCTGCTGGAGTACGGCTTCAACAACTTCCACCGGGTGACCATCACCAAGGACAGCGAGCCGGTGGGCAAGGTGAAGGTCACCATGTCCCGTCAGGCCGACGAGGTGAACGTGAAGGCCCAGGGCTCCATCACCAAAACCCTGCCCAAGTCCATGGACGTGGACGATATTGAGACGGATATCCGCCTCTTTGCCGACGAGGTGGAGGCCCCGGTAAAGGAGGGCCAGGTGATGGGCGTTATGACCCTGTCCTACAACGACGAAGTCTACGGCAAGCTGGACCTGGTGGCCATCACCTCGGTGGAGCGGTCGGAGCTGCTGTATAAGAAAAAGCAGTTCATTGAGTTCTTCCAGAACGAGGGAGTACGGATTATTCTGGCCGTGGTCATGTTCCTGGCGGCCATTGTGATTCTCAAGCTCACTGTCTTCCGCCGGAAGAAGCGCCCCAAGGCCGGGGCCGCCGCCCGGCGGGGGAATTACAAGGGGACAAGAATGTGAAAGCAGCGGCTCCGTCAGACACGGAGCCGCTGTTATTCTTTATATCTTCTCTTTTTCAGCCCCAGCACAACATCAGCCGAAACCTTATAGT
Source organism: uncultured Oscillospiraceae bacterium (assembly GCA_950097245.1). Taxonomy (GTDB): domain Bacteria; phylum Bacillota; class Clostridia; order Oscillospirales; family Oscillospiraceae; genus Lawsonibacter. Next base: position 32,472 of record CATNCS010000003.1, read on the forward strand.
ACTTGCACAGAGTAATCAAATGCCTCACTGGCATCTCGTTTGCGCCGCGCTCATAGCGGGCATACATCGTCTGAGAGGTGCCTAGTATCTCTGCAACCTGTTTTTGCGTCAGGTCGTGGTCCTCCCGCAGACCCCGTAGATATTCCATATAGTATTCCACTGTGATACCCCTTCTGCGCAATATGTATCAGGGTATCAAAGGACAGATATGCACTATTGACTTTAGTAAATATTTGTATTAAACTGTTTTTGTAAACCTTCCAAATAATATCGAAATCAGGTGGAGCTATGGAACTAAATTATTTCAAGGACAAGCTTTTTGATCTGCTCAACGAGACCGATGAGCTGGATATTGCCGATCTGGATGCAGAGGACAGAAAAAATCTGCTCAAAGTCACAATGGCAGACGGCAGTATATTTGAGGTCTCATGTCAAGCAATTGAACAGTAAAAACCGCCGGCGCTGCCGGCGGTTTTTTCACAGCTTTGTCTCCATGGGGACAGCCACCGTATAGTGGCTGCCGTCCAGCTGGCGCAGCAGGGCGGACAGCACCCGTGCGGTGCTGCTTCCGCCCTCCAGGGTGAGGTAGACGGTGCGCCGGCGGGTGCCTAGCCGGTTGAGGACAGTGTTGGCGAAGGCCGTTCCGCCCACGGTGCCGCCGGGCTCCAGAAAGAGGGTCTCCTCCCAGCACACCCAGCCCTTTTCCTCCAGTCCGGCCCGGGCCGCCTCAGGGGCGTAGGCCAGCGTGGTGCGGGTATGGGTCAGCTCCTCCAGCGCCAGGCGGCCCCGGTTTAAAGTTTCCTCATCCCCGTCAGGGGACAGAATGCCCACGCTGTGGCCGCTGCCCAGCATGCGGCGGACCAGGTCGCTCTCCTCTTCCACCACCCGGGGCGACAGGAAAAACAGAGCATACTGTCCGGTGCCGTCCAGCGTGTTCAGGATGGAGGACAGTCCCTGGCCATCCTCACACCGGAAGGCCAGGTAGGTGGCCACATTGCTCCCGTCCACCTCGGTGGGCACAGAGGGGTTCGCGGGAGCGGAGGGGGTGGTCTCGGCGGGGCTGAGGCTCTGGGTGTAGTCCCGCAAACGGCTGTTAATAAGCCACCGGGCGTTGTCAATGAAGGTAGCGTCGTCCAGCACAGTTTCGGCGCTCTTGATCCTCACCAGGTAGCCCTGAGAGATATAGGGCAGCTGATTATAGCTGTACTCCAGTCCAAAAAAAGCGCACACCGTGTTCAGCGGCACGTAGGGCTTTCCATTGCGCATAATGGCCCGGCCCTCGCAGGCCATTCCAGTCATGTCGTCCCGGCTGGTCCCGTTTCTCATATCAAAGGTCAGCATCTGTCGCAGGTTGTAGATTGTGACGCTCTGGCCGCCCCGGCTGTAGCTGGTGTTCAGCCCCAGGCTGATGCCGATGCCGTTTTGACTCGTGTTGAAAACTGTATAGGGCACATAGAGGGTTCCGCCATACCAGCATGGCATGGTGTCAGAGGCCAGGGGGGCCACGCTGTCGTTGATGCCAGTGAAATACAGCTCGGCCGCCGAAGCGGGTATGGGCCAAAAGACGCCCAGAAGCAGAAGTGCGGTCAACAGCAGCGGCGCTATACGGCATTTTTTCCTCATGGGCCTCTCCTCCCCTCTTGATATAATTATATCATAGTATCGTCATTTGAGCAACCACCTCCTTGCAGTCCCGAACTGACACCTGTTGTTTTCCGTGACAGACCGGCTCCCCCGGAGCTTTGCCCCCGCAGGTATGTGATGCCTGCATTCGGCAAGCCAGGATTTTTATGGTGGCCATTTTATGCCCCACGTGGTATAATAGCTCCAGAAACTTCGGGAGAAAAGCTATGTGGTTTTTATTTGCTCTGGCCTCATCCATATTTGCGGCCCTGACCTCCATTCTGGCCAAGATCGGCATCGAGGGGGTCAGCTCCAACCTTGCCACGGCCATCCGCACCTCTGTAGTTCTGCTGATGTCCTGGGGAATGGTGTTTGTCACCAACACCCAGGGTGGTGTTGGTGACATCAGCAGGAGAAGCTGGATATTTCTGATCCTGTCCGGCCTCGCCACCGGCGCTTCCTGGCTGTGCTACTACAGGGCTCTGCAAATTGGAGAGGCCTCCAAGGTGGTGCCCATCGACAAACTGAGTGTGGTGATTACGATGGTGCTGGCCGCCGTGATCCTGCATGAGCAGTTCACGCCCAGGTCCGTTTTGGGCTGTATCCTGATTGGAGCCGGAACGCTGCTGATGGTGCTGTGACGCTATTCCCCTGCAATCTGATACATCAGCTCACAGACCTGGTCCAACGGGAACAGGCCTCGCCTGGCATCCTCCGCCCTGGCGGGACCGGCGTTGACACGAAATTTACCGGGGAGGGCAAACAGCTATGGCAGACATTCCGCTTCAACCATACGAGTCAGTGGTCGGCCAGGGGATGATGGCCTACTGGGAGCCAGTGCTGGGAAGCTCGTGCAATGTATGGCGTGGAACAATTTTTGTTACGGATCAGAGGGTATGCTTTCAAATTTCCTGGACCACCCACATGGAGGTTGAATTGAAGCGGTCAGAAATCAGCGGCTTTACAGTCGGAAAGCACCTGTTTGCCACCAAAGTGACGATACATAGCAAATCCGGAGAAAAGTTTACTTTCACCGGCTTTCCTGTGAAAAAACTGCAAGGTTGGCTTCGGAGTTTGGGCATCCCTCAATTGAAATGATTGGAGATAAAGAGGTTTGATAAAAACAGGGCCGCCCGTTTGGGCGGCCCTGTTACGTCTGTTTAAAGCTTAGCGCAGGTTAAAGAAGGCCTTCATGCCGGGGTACTGGGCCACGTCGCCCAGCTCCTCCTCGATGCGCAGCAGCTGGTTGTACTTGGCCACGCGGTCGGTGCGGCTGGGGGCGCCGGTCTTGATCTGGCCGGCGTTGAGGGCCACGGCGATGTCGGCGATGGTGGCGTCCTCGGTCTCGCCGGAGCGGTGGGACACGATGGCGGTGTAGCCGGCCCGGTTGGCCATCTGGATGGCGTCCAGGGTCTCAGTGAGGGTGCCGATCTGGTTGACCTTGATGAGAATGGCGTTGGCGACCTTCTTCTCAATGCCGGTGGCCAGACGGGACACGTTGGTGACGAACAGGTCGTCGCCCACCAGCTGGACCTTGTCGCCGATGGCCTTGGTCAGCATGGCCCAGCCCTCCCAGTCGGTCTCGGCCATGCCGTCCTCCAGGGAGATGATGGGGTAGGTCTCGGCGAACTTCTTCCACATGTTCACCAGCTGCTGCTGGGTCAGCTTCTTGTTGCTCTTGGGCTGGATATAGCACTTCTGCTCCTCGTCCCACCACTCGGAGGAGGCGGCGTCAATGGCAATCTTGAAGTCCTCGCCGGGCTTGTAGCCGGCCTCCTCGATGGCCTGGACGATGACCTTCAGGGCGTCCTCATCCTTCTTCAGGTTGGGGGCGTAGCCGCCCTCGTCGCCCACGCCGGCGGCGGGGGTGCCGTTCTCCTTCAGGGTCTTCTTCAGCTGGTGGAAGACCTCGGCGCAGCGGCGCAGGGCCTCCCGGAAGGAGGGGGCGGAGACGGGCATAATCATGAACTCCTGGATCTCCACGTTGTTGGTGGCGTGGGCGCCGCCGTTGAGGATGTTCATCATGGGGACAGGCAGGGTCTTGGCGTTGACGCCGCCGATATAGTTGTACAGAGAGGTACCCAGAGCGGCGGCAGCGGCCTTGGCGCAGGCCAGGGAGGCGCCCAGAATGGCGTTGGCGCCCAGGCGGTCCTTGTTGGCGGTGCCGTCCAGATCGATGAGCATCTTGTCGATGGCGGTCTGATCCAGCACGTTGGTGCCGATGAGGGCCTCGGCGATCTCGGTGTTGACGCTCTCAACGGCCTTCAGCACGCCCTTGCCCAGGTAGCGGCTCTTGTCGCCGTCCCGGAGCTCGCAGGCCTCATAGATGCCGGTGGAGGCGCCGGAGGGAACGGCGGCGCGGCCCATGGTGCCGTCCTCCAGGTAGACCTCTACCTCTACGGTGGGGTTGCCGCGGCTGTCCAGAATTTCACGGCCGATTACATCTACGATTTCGATCATCTGCTTCATGGTGATTGATCTCCTTTCAAATTGTCATAGGATTATCATTAGAAAGCGGGCTCCCCCGCCGGGACAACAAATCATTGCGCAATGAGGGTCTGGCCGTCCATCTCCGCGGGCTTCTCAAGGCCCATCAGGTCCAGCATGGTGGGTGCGATGTCGCACAGGCGGCCGTCCCGCAGGGTGACGTTGGCCCCCACGATGCAGAAGGGCACCAGATTGGTGGTGTGGGCGGTGAAGGGGGAGCCGTCGGTGTCCACCATCCGCTCGGCGTTGCCGTGGTCGGCGGTAATCAGGGACACGCCGCCCATCTTGGAGGTGGCCTCCACCACCTTGCCCACGCACTCGTCCACCGTGGTCACCGCCTTGCAGGCGGCCTCGTACACGCCGGTGTGGCCTACCATATCGCAGTTGGCAAAGTTGAGGATAATCACGTCGTAGTTCCCGCTGAGAATGCGCTTGACCGCCTCCTCGGTGACCTCGTAGGCGGACATCTCGGGCTGGAGGTCGTAGGTGGCTACCTTGGGGGAGTTGATGAGGCACCGGTCCTCCCCGGGGAAAACCCGCTCCACGCCGCCGTTGAAGAAGAAGGTCACATGGGCGTACTTCTCCGTCTCGGCGATACGCAGCTGGGTCAGGCCCAGGTTGGAGATGTACTCCCCAAAAATATTTTGCAGCTTCTGCCGGGGGTAGGCCACCGTCACATTGGGCATGGTGGCGTCGTACTCGGTGGTGCAGATAAAGTCCACCGGGACAAAGCCGGTTTTCCGCTCCACCTCGGTGAAGTCCTCGTCCACCAGGCAGCGGGTGATCTCCCGGGCCCGGTCGGGGCGGAAGTTGAAGAAAATCACCGAGTCGTTGTCCCGGAGCCGGGCGTCCTTGGCGCACACCACGGGGACCATAAACTCATCGGTGACCCCCGCGTCGTAGGAGGCCTGCACGGCGTCGGCGGCGTCAGCCACGTAGGGGGCCTGTCCGCAGACAATGGCGTCGTAGGCCTTCTGGAGGCGCTCCCACCGCTTGTCCCGGTCCATGGCGTAGTAGCGGCCCATGACGGTGGCGATCTGGCCAATACCCATCTGCTGCATCTTGGCCTGGAGCTGCTCCACATAGCTCTTACCCGAGGAGGGTGGCACGTCACGGCCGTCCAGGAAGCAGTGGACATAGACCTTCTTCAGGCCCTGGTCCTGGGCCATCTTCAGCAGGGCGAACAGGTGGGTGATGTGGCTGTGGACACCGCCGTCGGACAGCAGGCCCATCAGGTGCAGGGCACTCCCCCACTCCCGGCAGTTGTCCATGGCCTCCAGGTAGGCGGGGTTTTCAAAAAAGGCCCCGCTCTCAATGTCCCGGCTGATATGGGGCAGGTCCTGGAAGACCACCCGGCCCGCGCCAATGTTGGTGTGGCCCACCTCGCTGTTGCCCATCTGGCCGTCGGGCAGGCCCACGTCCAGCCCGGAGGCAGACAGCTTGCTGTGGGGACACTGGGAGAAAAATTTGTCCAGATTGGGGGTGGGGGCGTTGACCACCGCGTTGCCTGCGGAGGGACCTTCCACGCCGAACCCATCCATGATAATCAAAGTAGTAGGTGTTTTCATACAAAAAACCTTTCCTTTATACGCCGATCCTGCGCTGCCATCCTTGTAGGGGCGGCTATCAGCCGCCCGCAGAGGGCAAACGGGCCCTGTAGGGGCGGCTTTTGGCCGCCCGCGGGCGCATAATATGCTCCCCTACAGAGAAGGTGCAGCGGTATCCGGCAAATTACTCCTGATTGGCAGCCTCGATAATCTTGACGAAGTCGGCGGGCTTCAGGGCGGCGCCGCCGATGAGGCCGCCGTCCACGTCGGGCTGGGCCAGCAGCTCCTGGGCGTTCTTGGCGTTCATGGAGCCGCCGTACTGGATGGTGACGGACCGGGCCACGTGGGCGCCGTACTGCTTGCGGATGACGGTGCGGATGGCCTGGCAGACCTCGCCGGCCTGCTCGGCGGTGGCGGTCTTGCCGGTGCCGATGGCCCACAGGGGCTCATAGGCGATGACAACATGGCGCACCTTCTCGGGGGCCACGTTGGCCAGGGCACACTTCACCTGGTAGGCGATGAGCTCCATGGTGACGCCCAGCTCCCGCTGCTCCAGGCTCTCGCCCACGCAGATGATGGGGATCAGGCCGGCCTCGATGGCGGCGTGGACCTTCTTGTTCACGGTGAAGTCGGTCTCGTTGTAGTACTGGCGGCGCTCGGAGTGGCCGATGATGACGTACTTGGCCCCCGCCTCCTTGATCATGGCGGCGGTGATCTCGCCGGTGTAGGCGCCGTGGTCCAGCTCGTGGCAGGTCTCGGCGCCGATGGCGATGTGGCAGTCCTTGAACAGGCGGACGGCGGACTGGATGTTCACAGCGGGGACACACAGCACCACATTGCACCACTTGCCCTTGGGCATGATGGGCTTGATCTCCTCGGCAAAAGCCTTGGTCTGAGACAGGGTGTTGTTCATCTTCCAGTTTCCGGCGATGATGGTCTTGCGGTAGCGGCGATTCATAATAAATCTCTCCTATCGTATATTTTCCGAAACGGCTTTTGTAGGGGCCGGCCTCTGTGCCGGCCCGCATTTAAGATAATCACACGGTACGACGGGGCGGCGCGGAGGCCGCCCCCTACAGGGGGGTCCGTCAGGCGTCCAGCAGGCAGGCCACGCCGGGCAGCTCCTTGCCCTCCATAAATTCAAGGGAGGCGCCGCCGCCGGTGGAGATGTGGCTCATCTTGTCTGCGTAGCCCAGCTGCTGCACTGCGGCCGCAGAGTCGCCGCCGCCGATGATGGTGATGGCGCTGGTCTTGCTGAGGGCCTCGGCCACGGCCTTGGTGCCCACGGCGAACTTGTCAAACTCAAACACGCCCATGGGGCCGTTCCAGATGACGGTGCCCGCGTCCTTCACGGCCTCGCAGTACAGCTTGACCGTCTCGGGGCCGATGTCCAGGCCCTGCCAGCCGTCGGGGATCTCACCGGTCTTGACCACCTTGCTCTCCGCGTCGGGGGCAAACTTGTCGGCGATGACGGTGTCCACGGGCAGGAGGAGCTTGACGCCCTTGTCCCTGGCTTTCTGGATCATCTCCAGGGAGTAGTCCTTCCAGTCGGCTTCCAGGAGGGAGTCGCCCACCTTGCCGCCTTGGGCGGCGGAGAAGGTGTAGGCCATGCCGCCGCCGATAATGACGGTATCGGCAATTTCGAGGAGGTTGTTGATGACGCCGATCTTGGAGGACACCTTGGACCCGCCCAGGATGGCCACCAGGGGCCGCTTGGGGTTGGCCAGGGCGCCGCCGATGAAGTCCAGCTCCTTCTGGATCAGGAAGCCGGACACGCCGGGCAGATGGGCCGCCACACCGGCGGTGGAGGCGTGGGCGCGGTGGACGGCGCCGAAGGCGTCGGACACATACAGGCCGTCAGAACCGGCCAGGGCGGCCATCTTTTTGGCCAGCTCGGGGTCGTTCTTGGTCTCGCCCTTCTCAAAGCGGGTGTTCTGGAGCAGCATAATCTCGCCGGGCTTCAGGGCGGCGGCCTTGGCCTGGGCGTCGGGGCCCACCACGTCGTCGGCCAGAATCACCTTCCTGCCCAGCAGCTCGCCCAGGCGGGCGGCCACCGGCTCCATGCGCAGCTCGGCCAGGGACTTCTTCCACTTCTCCTCGGTGATGGAGGCCTCGTCCTTGCCCTTCTCCAGCTGCTTTTTCTTATAAGACTCAAAGGTGGCCACCGGCTTGCCCATGTGAGAGCAGGCGATCACCGCCGCGCCCTGGTCCAGCAGATACTGGATGGTGGGCAGGGCGGCCCGGATGCGCTTGTCATCGGTGATGACGCCGCTGCCGTCCTTGGCCATGGGGACGTTGAAGTCGCAGCGGAGCAGAACCTTCCTGCCCTTGACATCCACATCCTTGACGGTCTTTTTGTTATAGTTCATTTTCTTAACTCCTTTCATTTCGTAAAGGTGAAAATGGGCTTTCCCGCTCTTGGGCCATCTCCCCCACTCCGGACAGCTCTGGAAATCCCTGCTGGCGCAGCGCCTCATAGGTGAGGACCGCCACCGAGTTGGCCAGGTTCAGGCTCCGGGCGTCGGGCCGCATGGGAATTCGGACGCACCGCTCCTGCCAGCGTATCCGCAGGTCCTCGGGCAGCCCGGCGGTCTCCTTCCCGAACATCAGCCAGCAGCCCTCCCGATACTGTGCCCGGGTGTAGTCCCGGGGAGCCTTGGTGGTAGCCAGCCACAGATCCGGCCTGGGGTTGACGTCAAAGAAGTGGCCCAGACTGTCATAGACATGCAGATCGACCATATGCCAGTAGTCCAGCCCCGCCCGGCGCACGGCCTTCTCGCTGATGTCAAAGCCCAGGGGCTTCACCAGATGGAGCCGGCTGCGGGTGGCGGCACAGGTGCGGGCAATGTTGCCGGTATTCTGGGGAATCTCCGGCTCGACCAGTACAATGTTCAGCACATGGGCCCCTCCTTGCTCTTGCGGGTTTTATTGTAGTCCAAATCAAGGAAAATTTCAACTGTAAAATGGTCGAAATATTGCAGAAACTTCACAAAAATATTGAAATATCTACGATTCGGTTTATTTTTTGTGCGTTTTTTAGATTTGTAACTTTTTTCCCCTCTTTTTTTGGGCAAAGTGCCGAAGCGAACCGGTCCAAACCGGCGGAAAAACTGCGTCCCGCCCCTTCCCACACCCCGCAATCTTTCGGAGAGTAGAAAAATTATACAAAAAACATTCCTCTTTCTGGAAAACGCTACCCTTTCCCCCTTTTTCATGCTATAATAGCCCTGCCAATTCATCCATAACGACTGGGAGGTCTTTCTTATGTCTCATACTGTTGAAATTCTGTCCGTCGGCACCGAGCTGCTGCTGGGCAACATCGCCAACACCGATGCCCAGATGCTCTCCCAGGGGCTGAGCGAGCTGGGCTTGAACGTCTTCTGGCACACCGTGGTGGGGGACAACCTCCAGCGGGCCGAGGAGGCGGTGGCCCTGGCTAAAAAGCGGGCGGACATCATCATCACCACCGGCGGCCTGGGCCCCACCTGTGACGACCTGACCAAAAACGTGCTGGCCGAGGCCTTTGGCAAAAAGCTGGTCTTTGATGAGGGGTCGGCGGAGCGCATCCGCTCCTATTTTCAGCGCACCGGCCGGCCTATGACGGATAACAACCTTCAGCAGGCTATGCTCCCCGAGGGCTGCACCATCCTGGAAAACGACTGGGGCACCGCCCCCGGCTGCGCCTTCGAGTCGGAGGGGGTCCACGTCATCATGCTCCCCGGCCCCCCCAGCGAGTGCCGGCCCATGTTCCAGTACCGGGCCAGGCCCTACCTGCTGTCCCTGTCCGAGGGGGTCATCGCCTCCCACACCATCAAGCTCTTCGGCATCGGGGAGTCCTCCATGGAGGCCCAGCTGAGGGACCAGATGAACGCCATGTCCAACCCCACCCTGGCCCCCTACGCCAAGGAGGGGGAGTGCGAGCTGCGGGTCACCGCCAAGGCGTCCACCGACCAGGAGGCCCAGGCCCTGCTGAAGCCCACCGTGGAGCAGGTAAAAAAGCTGTTCCGTGACAAGGTCTACGGGGTGGACGTGCCCTCTCTGGAGCACGTGGTCATTGAAACGCTGAAGACCAAGGGGCTCACTTTGGGGGTGGCCGAGAGCTGCACCGGCGGCCTGATTGCCAAGCGGCTCACCGACGTCCCCGGGGCCTCCCACGCCTTTAAGGGTGGCATCGTCTCCTACACCAACGAGGTCAAGGAGCGCGTCCTGGGGGTGCCCCCCCACATGCTGGAGCGGTACGGCGCGGTATCCGAAGAGGTGGCCGCCGCCATGGCCGAGGGGGTGCGGCGGGTGCTGGACTGCGACATCGCCCTGTCCTCCACCGGCGTGGCCGGGCCGGACCGGGACGACCGGGACAACGAGGTGGGCACCATGTTTGTGGCCATCGCCACCCCCATGGGCACCCATGTCCGGGCCCTTCACCTGGGCAACCGCCCCATGCGGGAGCGGCTGCGCACCCAGACCGCCAGCCACGCCTTCGACCTGGCCCGGCGGTATCTGTCCGGGCTGGAATATGAACATTAGGAGGTAGATCAATTTGACCGCACGGGCAAAGGGGGCCGGCCGCTCGGTGGATATGACCCAGGGCAGCGTGGTGGGCCATCTGGTCCGGTTCGCCGTTCCGCTGCTGCTGGGCAACCTGTTTCAGCAGCTGTACAACACCGTGGACCTGTGGGTGGTGGGCAAGTTCGTCAGCAACGAGGCCTACTCCGCCGTGGGCACCGTCACCCCCATTATCATCATGCTCATCGGCTTCTTCATGGGGCTGGCCAGCGGCGCCGGGGTGGTCATCTCCCAGTACTACGGGGCCAAAAAGTATGACCAGGTACGGCGGACGGTCCACACCTCCATTGTCATGACTCTGATATTGGGGGTTATACTGTCTATCGCCGGAATTCTTATCATCCCCTTCATGCTCCAGCTGATGAAAACCGCCCCTGAGGCGGTCCCCGAGGCCACCACCTACCTGACTATCTACTTCGCCGGCGCTCTGGGCCTGCTGCTGTACAACATGGGCTCCGGCATCCTCCGGGCGGTGGGGGACTCCAGGCGGCCCTTCTATTTTCTGGTGGTATCCGCTCTGCTGAACATCGCCCTGGATCTGCTCTTTGTCATCGGCCTCCATATGAAGGTGGAGGGCGTGGCCTTTGCCACCATTCTCTCTCAGGGCGTGTCGGCGGCGCTGACTCTGGCGGTGCTGGCCCGGAGCGGGGAGGACTGCATCCGCCTGCGTCTGCGGGACCTGAAAATTGATCCCCACATTTTGCGGCAGATTGTCCGAATCGGCATCCCCTCCGCTCTCCAGATGGCCATCACCTCCTTCTCCAACGTCTTCGTCCAGTCCTACATCAATTCCTTTGGCCTGGACTGCATGTCCGGCTGGACCACCTACAGCAAAATCGACCAGTTCATGATCCTCCCCGTCCAGTCCCTGGGGCTGGCCGCCACCACCTTTGTGGGGCAGAATCTGGGCACAAGTCAGGTGGATCGGGCCAAGCAGGGAACCCGCGCCGCGTTTTTCCTGTCTGTTGGAATTACAGTGGTCCTCTCCTCTGTGGCAATCGCAATTGCCCCTCCCCTGGTGGCCTTCTTCAACGACAAGCCGGAGGTCGTGACCTACGGCACCCTCTTCCTGCGGCACATGTGTCCCTGCTACGTGCTGATCTGCGTCAATCAGGTCTACTCCGGCTCCCTCCGCGGGGCGGGCATCAGCCAGCCGCCCACCTATATCATGCTGGCCTCCTTTGTGGTATTCCGTCAGATTTATCTGTTCATCATGGCCAATTATATCTCCAACACCATTCTGCCCATCGCAATGGGCTATCCCGCCGGCTGGCTGGTATGCAGCGTTCTGACGCTGATCTACTACAGCCGCGTGGACCTGGCCGGCAAGCGGGTGGTGGACGACCCCACCTCCATGCCGGAAAAAACGTAAAAACGGCAGAACTGCCTGCGTTTTTGCGGAAAAGGAACCAAACAACGGCAAATGAAAACCGCCGAAGCAGCTGCTTCGGCGGTTTTGGTTCTTAATAGAACTTCTTACGGTTCTTGCGGGCGGCCTCAGACTTCTTGCGGCGCTTGACGCTGGGGCTCTCGTAGTGCTCACGCTTGCGGACCTCGGCCAGCACTCCGGACTTGGCGCAGCTGCGCTTGAAGCGCTTCAGAGCGCTCTCCAGAGACTCGTTCTCTCTCACACGGACTTCCGACATTTATATTTCCCTCCCTCCGCGCGCGGCGGGGGTCTCCCGCTCACGTAGGGCCATATTTATGGCTTTAACATTGTCATTATATTGCTTTCCACCGCAAATGTCAAGAGCGGATTTGTAAACAGCCTGTGAACGTTACTGGGGCTTGAAAATCAGGCTGACCAGCTTGCCCTTGACCACGATGGACTTGACCAGGGTCATCCCCTCGGCCAGCCTGGCGATCTTGGGCTCGGCCAGGGCGGCGGCCACCACCTCCTCGTCGGAGGCGTTGGCGTCCACCACGATGTTGGCCTTCACCTTGCCGCCCACCTGGACGGCCATCTTGGCGGTGGCGGCCACGGTCTTGCTCTCGTCGTACTCGGGCCAGCGCTGGAGGCACACCTGCCCGCCGTAGCCGTTCATCTCCCACAGCTCCTCGCACAGGTGGGGCGCGAAGGGGGACAGCATGAGCAGCAGGGCCCTGTAGTCGCCCCTGGTGGCCCCCTTGGCGTAGAAGTCGTTGACCAGGGACATGAGGGCGGCGATGGCGGTGTTGAACTTCATGGCCTCGATGTCGCCGGACACCTTTTTGATGGCCTTGTGGATGGCGCTCTCGTTGTCGGCGGAGTAGCCCTCGCCCTCCTTCAGCTTCTCGTTCAGGTTCCACACCCGGTCCAGGAACTTCTTGCAGCCCCGGACCGACTCGTCGGACCAGGTGGCGGTCTTCTCAAAGTCGCCGATGAACATGATATACAGCCGCATGGTGTCCGCGCCGTAGTCCCGGATCACGTCGTCGGGGTTGACCACGTTGCCCAGGGACTTGGACATCTTCACAGAGGGCCGCAGGGCCTGGGAACCGTACTTGTCCATGAGGGCCTGCTTCTCCGCCTCGGTCTCCACATTGCCCACGTAGTGGGGGTTCTTGCCCAGGATCATGCCGTGGCTGGTGCGCTTGGCGTAGGGCTCGGCGTGGGGAATCACTCCGATGTCGTGGAGGAAGTTGTTCCAGAAGCGGGAGTAGAGCAGGTGGAGGGTGGTGTGCTCCATGCCGCCGTTGTACCAGTCCACCTGGCCCCAGTAGTCCAGCGCCTCCTTGGAGGCCAGGGCCTTGTCGTTGTCCGGGTCCATATACCGCAGGAAGTACCAGCTGGAGCCCGCCCACTGGGGCATGGTGTCGGTCTCCCGGCGTGCGGGGCCGCCGCAGCAGGGACAGGTAGTGTTTACCCAGTCGGTCATCTGCGCGAGGGGGGACTCGCCGTTGTCGGTGGGCTCGTAGGACTCCACCTCGGGGAGGAGCAGGGGCAGCTGGTCCTCGGGCAGGGGCACCCAGCCGCACTTGTCGCACCACACCATGGGGATGGGCTCGCCCCAGTACCGCTGGCGGGAGAAGACCCAGTCCCGGAGCTTGTAGTTCACCTGCTCGCGGCCGATGCCCTTCTCCTCCAGCCATTTGGTGATGACGGGGATGGCATCCTTAACAGTCAGCCCGTTCAGGAAGTCGGAGTTGACCATGATGCCGGTGTCGTCCTTGGCGGTAAACGCCTCCTTCTGCACGTCCTCGCCGCCGGAGACCACCTCAATGATCTCCAGGCCGAACTTTTTGGCGAAGGCCCAGTCGCGGGTGTCGTGGGCCGGGACGGCCATGATGGCTCCAGTACCGTAGGAGGCCAGGACATAGTCAGAGATGAAGATGGGGATTTCTCTCCCGTTCACGGGATTGATGGCGTTAACGCCCTTGAGCATAACGCCCGTCTTCTCCTTGTCGGCGGCCAGCTCGGTGCGCTCAAAGTCGGATTTGCGCCCGGCCTCCTCCACGTAGGCGGCCACCTCGTCCCAGTTGGACAGCTTGTCCTTCCACTCCTTCACAAAGCGGTGCTCCGGAGAGATGACCATATAAGTCGCGCCGAAGAGGGTGTCGGGCCGAGTGGTAAAGACCACAATGTCGTCCCCGGTGGTGGACTTGAAGGTGACCTCCGCGCCGGTGGACCGGCCGATCCAGTTGCGCTGCTGGGTCTTCACCCGGTCGATAAAGTCCACGGTGTCCAGCCCGTCGATGAGCTTCTGAGCGTAGGCGGTGATCTTCAGCATCCACTGGCTCTTCTCCTTGCGGACCACGGGAGCGCCGCACCGCTCGCACACGCCCTCGACAACCTCCTCGTTGGCCAGGACGCACTTGCAGGAGGTACACCAGTTGACGGGCATGGTGGTCTTGTAGGCCAGGCCGTGCTTATACAGCTGGAGGAAAATCCACTGGGTCCACTTGTAGTAGTTGGGGTCGGTGGTGTCCACGCACCGGTCCCAGTCGAAGGAGTAGCCCAGCATGTGGAGCTGGCGGGTGAAGTTTTCGATGTTCTGCCTGGTGACGATGGCGGGGTGGATGTGGTTCTTGATGGCGAAGTTCTCGGTGGGCAGGCCGAAGGCGTCGTAGCCGATGGGCAGCAGGACGTTGTAGCCGTCCATCCGCTTCTTCCGGGCAATGACGTCCATGGCGGTGTAGGGCCGGGGGTGTCCCACGTGGAGGCCCGCCCCGGAGGGGTAGGGGAACTCCACCAGGCCGTAGAACTTGGGCCGGGGGTCGCCGTTCTTGCAGGCGAAGGTCTTCTCGTCCTTCCACCTGGTCTGCCACTTCTTCTCAATGGCGGTAAAATCGTACTTCAATGCAAACACTCTCCTGTATCGTTTGGCCCTAGGGCCGGATCGACAGTAATTCCATGCTATTATAGCGGAATGGGACCACAATTGCAAGAGGTGATTCGGTCCCTTTTCACCTTTTGCGGTTAAATAAACATAAACACAAGCAAATCCCAGTACATATGCAAAGCAACCGGCACCAATATACTTCTGCTTTTGATAAACGCGCGGCTGAAAATAACGCTCAGCGCCATAATCTCCAAACATTGCAGGCTAGTGAAACGATGGACAAAAACTCCTGTGCAAATCCATACCGGAAAATGGATCGCCAGAAACATCACCGCGTTCCAAAAAATAGAAAACCATTGCCTATTGTTACAGATCATCGCATTGAGCAGCCAGCCGCGGAATACCATTTCCTCCGTGATCCCAACAAACAAAACGATGATAATTTTATCCAGTCCAAATTCTCCGGTTATCTCCACCCCGCCGTTTTTTAATATGGAGCCCATCAATACATAAATCGTAAAAGCAACGAAAACCGGCAGGTATCTCAGCCAGCTAACCTTTGTCAAAAACATCTCCCTTAAAGAAATCGCGACATCTGATTTGAAATGCTGGGTCAGCAAAATCGCGGGGAGCGTCCACACCAGGTTTTTAACAACGCAAGGTTTTATCATCTGCGCCGCCTATTTCTCTTTTATAATAGTATCAACCAACGATTTTCCCCAAAACTCCCACACAGTCCATATGCTGTAAAAAGCGATGAGATACACCGCTAGTACAAACAATTTACGCATATTACCCCTCATTCCAGCACCCCCCCACAATCAACACTAAGGTCAAAAACAGCCGGCCCGTCGGGCCGGCTGCGTGCTACAGATTCATCTTTGGAATAGGGAACGCAATGGTTCCGCCCACCTCGTCGGCCCACTCCAGCAGGGTATTGACGCCGGTTCGGACCTCGGAGAGGCCCTCCTTGACTTCACACAGCTCCTCTTCCACACGGTCCAGCCGCTGGTCAATGCCATCCAGCCGCTGGTCAATGCCATCCAACCGCTGATAGATAGGTACCAGCTTCTGATCCAGCAGTCCTTCAATCGCTTTTAATAATTCCTGATCCGTCACAATTTATCCCCCTTTTCATCCTTCTATTTATATTTACCCATCACGCCAACGCCTGGAAACCGGACTTTTTCTCGTTGTCTGCCGACTTGGGCTCCTCCACGGGGTTGGCCTTTGTGGTGGTGCGGGTGGTGCCGCCGGAGACGTAGACGTCGCCGCACTCGGGGCAGATAGCGGTGTGGATGGTCACCGACTGGCTGACCACCTTCCGGTCCTCCCGCTGGGCCTTGGCCTGCTCCCGGACCACGTGCTCCTGCTCATGGCCCCGGACGGCGGAGGCCGCCTGCTCGGGGGCCACGCTGGTGGCGGTCTTGAAGGACACCCCCGGGTCGTCGGAGCCGTCCTGATATTTGCGGTTCTTGCAGGTCTGGCACTCGGCCTCCTCCATAACCTCCTGGGGAGACTTGGCCTCCTCCGCCTCCTGGCCGGCTTTCAGGCCGTCCTTGTTCAGCAGCGTATCCAGGCCCTTGGCCTCCTCGCCGCCCAGCAGCTTGTCCAGGTCCCTGGAGGGCTCCCGGTACAGCAGCTCGTTCTCCTTATCCTCCAGCTCTCCGTTCAGGTACTGGATCCGGGCCCGCACCGCCATCTCGGCGGGGGCGGCCCCCTCCCGCATGGTGGGGAAGGGGAACCGGCTCTCCTGCCCCTCCTGCACAACAGGGGAAGCCCCCCGGCGGACGGTGGGGACCTCGCTCACCGGAGGCACAGGCGCTGTCTGAGCCCGGGACACCGGACTTACCGGCTCCGTCCCGCCGGGATTGGTCCCCCTGTTCTGCCAGGCGTTTCTATTTTGACAGATGGAATAGTAACCGCTCATGCTGCCATAGCTTCCGATCGCTCCAATGGCCGACATCGCGGACACCCCTTTCTTTTATAAGCTTACACAATAACTATACTCGATTTCTCATTGCCGCGCAAGGGGGTTCCAAAAAATTTTCAGCGGCTCCGTCCGGTTCGGGACAGAGCCGCTTTTTTATTTTTTTCCGTGCCGCAGCGCCGCAGACAGGGTGTTTTCCATCAAAATCGACCGGGTAACCGGTCCCACCCCGCCGGGGACAGGGGTAATGTAAGCGGCTTTCTCCACGGCGGCGGCGTAGTCCACGTCGCCGCAGAGCCCCCCGTGCCCATCCTGGTTGATGGACACATCAATGACCGCCGCCCCCTCCTTTACCATATCGCCGGTAATCAGGCCGGGACGTCCGGCGGCACAGACCAGGATATCCGCCCGGCGGCACTCCTCCCCCAGATCGGGGGTTCTGGTGTGGCAGACGGTAACGGTGCCGTGCTTCTGGAGCAGCAGCATGGCCTGGGGCTTGCCCACGATGTTGGACCGGCCCACTACCACACAACGCTTCCCCGCCGGATCGATGCGGTACTCCTCCAGCAGGCGCATCACCCCCGCCGGAGTGCAGGGACGGAGGGAACCTGTTCCCATCATCAGTTTCCCCATGTTCGCGGGGTGGACACAGTCCACATCCTTGTCGGGGCGGATGGCCAGGACGGCCTCCCGCTGGCTCAAGTGCCCTGGCAGGGGGAGCAGGAGCAGGATACCGTCGATATCCTCCCGGCCGTTGAGGAGCTGAATCACATCCAGCAGCTCCCCCCGGGTGGTATCCCCGGGCAGACGGAAGGTGTCGTAGTAGATGCCGCACTGCCGGCAGTCCCGGCCCTTGCCCGCCTCGTAGGACAGGGCGGCGGGGTCCTCCCCCACCAGCACCACGGCCAGCCCGGGCTTGCGCTCCATCCTCTCCACCCGGAGCCTGACCTCCTCCTTCATTCTGGCCGCCAGGGCCTTTCCATCCATCACAACAGCCGCCATAGCTCATTCCTCCTCGCCGCTGTCCTCTGTACGGGCGGCCTGGGCAGCCAGCCGGTCCACAAACAGCTCTTTTCCGCTCCGGTTTCTCCACAGCGCCCACACAAGCGCCGCCCCCGCAATCACGCAGGTAATGGCGGCAAAGAGCTGAGACACCCGGATAGGCGCGCCAAACAGCTCCCATCCGAAGAGGTACAGGCTGTCGGTGCGCAGGCCCTCGATCCAGGCCCTCCCCAGGCCGTACCAGAAGAAGTAGAACAGGAAGCACTGTCCGTCAAATTTCCGTCTTTTTCCCATAAAATAGACGATTATCAGCCCCACAAAATTCCAGGCCGACTCGTAGAAAAAGGTGGGATGTACCCCCAGCCTCCCGTTTAAAATGGACTCATAGGCCAGGTTAGACTCCAGCAGCCCTTTGGCCCACAGCTCATCGGCAATAGACCGGGAACACATCCGCCAGGGCAGATCGGTGACAACACCGTAGGCCTCCACGTTCATAAAGTTGCCCCACCGGCCGATGAGCTGGCCGATGAACAGGCCGTGGACCCCCAAATCGGCGTAGGCCAGAAAGCTGAGCTTCTTCACCCGGCAGAAGATGAGCAGCACGATGGCCGAGGAGATAATGGCCCCGTAGATGGCCAGGCCGCCG
Source organism: uncultured Oscillospiraceae bacterium (assembly GCA_950097245.1). GTDB lineage: Bacteria > Bacillota > Clostridia > Oscillospirales > Oscillospiraceae > Lawsonibacter. The sequence continues at coordinate 50,532 of CATNCS010000003.1, forward strand.
TCGCTGTAGTCCAGGATATAGCCCCAGTCCAGCGAGCCGTCCGCCCGGCGGTAGATGTCCAGATTGAACACCACATAGTACACCCGGATGGCCACCAGGGCGGCGGGGACGGCAAAGAGCATCATGTCGATGATGTTGTCCTCGCTGATGCCGAAGCGCTTGCCCCAGCGGGCGCACAGGCACACCGCCAGAATCAGGCCGCAGGTGATAATCACGCCGTACCAGTAGACAGGCCGGTTGAGGACCGGGATGGTAAAGGCCACCCGGTTCAGGGTAAACTCCAGCCCCAGGCCGGGGAAGGACACGGTTTTGATCATGTCTCCTCCTTGGCCCGGACCACCGACAGGGCGGTGCGCTCCCCGGTAACCCAATTGGCGATGAGCTCCTCCGCCTCCTCCCTGGTGATGGTGTCAAAGATCTCGGCAAAGCGCAGGAAATCGTACCCGGCAAAGAAGGCCTGGGCCTGGCCCACGCACAGGTTCTCAAAGGAGTTCAGCCCCCGGACCCGGTTGCCGTAGACACCCTTCTTCACCCGCTCCCACAGGGCGGGGTCCACCCCCTCCCGGCCGATGCGGGCGGCCTCAGCGGCCACCGCCGCGCAGACGGCCTCCGGGTTTTTGGACTCGCCGTCCGCCGCCAGAAAGGCGCAGCCCGCGCTGCTCTCGTAGCTGTAGCCAAACTCCTGGTTGATCAGCCCCTCCCGGTACAGCTTGGCGTACAGGGGGCTGGAGTTGCCCAGCAGCACCTCCAGGGCCAGTCCGCCCACCAGCTCCTGGCGCAGGCGGTCCTCGCCGTTGATCTGGGCGTCCCCCTTCCAGCCCAGCTGGAAGATGGGGGCGGACACCTCCATCCGCTCTTCAATATAGGACTGAGCCACCTGGGGCCGCTCCTTCTCGCCGTAGTCCTTGGCGGCGATGGGGCCGGCCTCTTTGGGCAGGATCTCCCGTGCCACCTGGCAGATGTGTTTCGGGTCCACCGGGCCGGCCACGCACAGCGCCATGTTGGCCGGGTCGTAGAAGGCCTTGTGGCAGGCGTAGAGGGTCTCCGGGGTGATCTCCGCGATGGATTCCACGCTCCCCGCCACGCTCACCCGGATGGGGTGGTGCTGAAACAGGGCCTTCATCAGGTTCATATAGCACTTCCAGTGGGGGTCGTCCTCAATCATGCCGATCTCCTGGCCGATGATGCCCCGTTCCTTATCCACGCTCTCCTGAGTAAACCAGGGGACGGAGACGAAGGACAGCAGAATTTTCAGATTCTCCTCAAATTTTTCGGTGGAGTCGAAGTAGTAGCCGGTGATGTCGTTGCTGGTGAAGGCGTTGGGGCTGGCCCCGTTGGCGGCCAGGTCCTGGAGGGCGTTGCCCTCCCGGGTGTCGAACATCTTGTGCTCCAGGTAGTGGGCCACCCCGGCGGGGGTGTTGTGCCACTGGCCGTTCAGGCAGAAGCGCATGTCCATGCCACCGTAGTTCGTCGCGAAGAAGGCGTAGCCCTTTTGAAACTCGGGCTTGGGGAAGACGAACACGTTCAGACCGTTTTCCAGCTTCTCATGGTACATGGTCTCCCCGACCTTGGAAAAATTCCGCTTCTCCATGGCTCAGTCCTCCTTTCCTTTCAGGAAGTAGATGGTATCCAGCTCCAGCTTTTTGGCGGCCTCGGCCACCTGCTCCCTGGTTACATTTTCAAATTGGTCCACCAGTTCCTCAATGGTGGTGTCCAGCCCGGCGGCCGCCTGTCCCAGCCAGAATTCCTCCTGCCGGCCCTGGTCGTCCAGGGTGGACAGATGGCCTCCAATCAGGGTGCGCCGGGTCCCCTCCATCTCCCAGTCCTCGATGTCTCCCCGGCGGATAGCCTCCAGCTGGGCCAGGATCTCGTCCTTAGCGGTCTGGTACTTGTCAAACTCGATGCCCGAGGACACCAGCACCAGCCCTTTCATCTTCTCCATCATGGAACTGGCGTAGTAGCACAGGGACAGCTTCTCCCGCACATTCATAAATAGCTTGGACAGGGTTGTGCCGCCAAATATGGCGTTGCACATGGTCAGGGCGGGGTAGTCCTCCTCCCAGCAGGTCTGGCCCCCGGTGCGGAATCCCAGGGCCAGCTTGCCCTGGCTCACGTCCATGGCCTCCTCCACCACAATGGGCTCGGGGCCGGCGGTAACACGCACCTCGCAGTCCGGGTCCACCCGGTTTTCGTTCACCGGCAGGCCGGACAGGGCCCGGTTCAACGCCCCCGCCACCCGGTCCGGGTCAGCGGAGCCGCAGTAGTAGACCTCCACCTGAGCCTCCCGCAGCAGCTCCTGATACCGCTGCCACAGGCTGGCCGGGGTGATAACGGACACACTCTTCTCGTCCCCCAGCTTGTCCACCCCAAAGGCCTCGTATTTGCACATCTCCTGGGTCAGCCGCTGGGTGGCGTAGGTCCGCTTGTCGTTGATCTGGGCCCGGATGCGGTCGATGAGGTTTGCCTTCTCCCCGGCGGTATAGTCGGGGCAGAAACAGCCGTCCTGGGTATAGGGCTTGAGGAGCAGCTCGCACAGAAGGCCGGCGGCGGGCTCTAGGATCTTCTCCCCCTTCAGGGCGTAGGCGTCGTCCAGAAAGCTGGCCACGAAGCCCAGGCACTGGGTCTCTCCCCGCTTGCGGGCGGCGGGCTCAATGGCCCCGCCGTACAGCTCGTCCAGGGCGGCGGACAGGGACTCCATGTCCGGGTGGACCGCCGTCCCCCGGCGGAGGACCTCCGGAATCAGGGCGTTGGCCCCTGCGGTCTCTCTGTCCAGGGGGGTAAGCAGGGTAATGGACAGATAGGAGCTCTTGAATTTGTTGGTATGCACCGCGCGCAGCCATACCCCCGGGAACAGCTCCCGGCGCGTCACTTGTGACATATCTTCGGTTCCTTTCTCTGAAAGAAATTTTTTCGTACAGCTGGATTATCATACCACAGTCGGCCTATAAAAGTAAAGTTTTCCTAAAAATTTTGCCGCGGGGTAGCAAATCGGAAACGCTCACAGTATAATAGCAGCAGCAGAAAGGAGAGGACGCCTATACTGAACCAGCCAAAAGAATTTTGGAACATGCGGGCCCAGACCTATGATTTGACCTCCGGCAAAACCTATGCCGAAACCTACGACAAGACGGCGGCCAGCTCTCTCAAATACCTGAAGCCGTCGGACCGGGTGCTGGAATTCGCCTGCGGCACGGGACTGCTCACCCTGCGGCTGGCCCCCCATGTCGCCCGCCTCCGGGGCATCGACATCTCCCCCAGCATGGCGGATATCGCCCGGGAAAAGGCCCGGGACATCCCCAACGTGGAGATTACCAACACCGATCTGTTTGACCCCTGCCTGGAGCCGGGGAGCTTCGACGCCGTGGCCGCCTACAACGTGCTGCTCTACCTCCCCGACCTGCCCGCCGCCCTGGCCCGTATCCGGGCGCTGCTCAAACCCGGCGGGGTGTTCCTGTCCGCCACCGACTGCCTGGCCTCCCGGCCCTCGGCGATGGGCCTGAAAAAGCTGGTGAACAGCCGCGCCGGAAAAATGCCCTACGTGGCCTTCTTCACCCAGCGGGGACTGGAGCGCAAAATCGCCCGGAGCGGCTTTGCCGTGCTGGAGCGGGAGAACCTGTTTCCCAACCCGCCCAATTTGTTTATCGCGGCCCGTGTCAAACCGTGACCTCCAGCCGGTGGTCTCCAGTCAGCTCCGCCAGAAGGACCCCGTCCTTGACCAATTTTCCGTCCAGAACGGCGGAATAGGCTCCGGTACGCTTGACAAAAATGCCCAGCGTTCCGCCGGGAAGCGTCCACTTCGCCTCGTACCCCGGCCAGTCTGGGGGGAGGTTGGGCTCCACCGTGAGCCGTCCCTCCGCCACCTTCAGCCCCAGCAGCTCCTGGACGGCAATCTGCCAGTACCACCCTGCCGCCCCGGTGTACCAGGACCACCCCGCCCGGCCCACCCGGCCGGGGGCATAGGACACATCGGCAGCGATGACATAGGGCTCCGCCCGGTAGATATCCGTCTCATGGCCCTCCGGCAGGAGGGCCTTTAAAATGGCCCAGCCGTCCCCAGGCCGGTCCAGCCGGAAGCAGGCCATGGCCAGCCAGACGGAGGCGTGGGTATACTGCCCGCCGTTCTCCCGCACCCCGGCGGGGTAGCCCTTGATATAGCCGGGGTCCTTCTCCCCCTGGCCGTCGAAGGCCGGGTCGAAGAGGCGCACCACCCCGTTTTTCCGGTCGAAGAGCCGGTCCAGGGCGGCAGAGAGGGCCTGGTCCGCCTGCTTCCGGTCCGTCCCCCCGGGAAAGAGGGCAAAGGACTGGGCGATGGAGTCGATCTGGCACTGATCGCTCTGCTCACTGCCCAGGGGGGTACCGTCCTCGTAGTAGCCCCTGCGGTACCAGCCCCCGTCCCAGGCGCTCTGGGCGGCCTGGAGCAGGCGGTCCGCATGGCGCAGCAGGTCGTCGGCCCGGGCCTCCTCGTCCATCCGGCGGCACAGGACAGCGAAGTCCTGAAGCACCGCCGCCAGAAACCAGGTGAGCCAAACCGACTCACCTCCCACCTTGTCCATGCCGTCGTTCCAGTCGCCTCCCCCCATTTTGGCCAGGCCGTGGGGGCCCGTCCCCCGGCCCAGCGCGCAGAGAATGGCGACCAGGCCGTGGCGGTAGAGGTTCTCCCGCTTTTCGCTGACTCCGGGGACCTCGTACCGGTCCTTCTCCCCCGGCTCCAGGGTCCTGGCAGTCAGATAGGGGACCTCCTCCTCCAGAATACCCCAGTCTCCGGTGACAGTACAGTAGCGGGCCGTCACCCAGGGCAGCCACAGCAGGTCGTCGGAGATGCGGGTGCGCACCCCCGCCCCCTGGGGCGGATGCCACCAGTGCTGCACATCCCCCTCCTCAAACTGCCGGGAGGCGGCCAGGAGCAGCTGTTCCCTTGTACGCTCCGGCCAGGTGTACACCAGTGCCGCCGCGTCCTGGAGCTGGTCCCGGAAGCCGAAGGCCCCGCCGTTCTGGTACTGGCTGGTTCGGGCCATCAGCCGGCAGGCAATCACCTGATAGAGACACCAGCCGCTCACATACCGGTCCAGCACCCCGTCCGGGGTTTTCACCGTGAGGGCGGAGACCTTCTCCCTCCACCAGGCCAGGGTCCGCTCCTGCTCCTGCCGGAAGTCCTCCCGGAAGAAGCGGGAGCAGGGCCGCCCGGCCCTCTCCTTGGTCACCAGAGACGCGGGCTGTCCCTCGCTCAGGGCGGCGGAGAGAACTTCCCCCTCCCCCAGGCGGTAAAGAATCCGGCCGGAGGCCCCGGAGAGGGTAAAGCGGAGAATGCGCCGGTTTCCCTCCAGAGGAACGAAGCCCTCCACGGTCAGCAGGGGCGGCCTTTGGCCGCCCGTCCCCAAGTTTTCTCTCAGCTCCTTCTCCCACCGGGCGAAGCCGGGGCCGCAGGTCACGGTACAGGGCAGACCGTCCCCGGCGGCAAAGGCAGATACGTCGCGGCCGTCCAGGCTTACTGCAATCTTTTCCTGTCCGCCCACAGCCAGCGGATCGTTGGCCCAGGAGGTCAGTCTGCCCTCCCGGGAGTTCCCTCCCGACCAGAGGAAGCCCGCCCCCGTCTCGTCGGCAAGCCAGCCGAAGTCTGGATTACACAACACCTGACTCCATCCCACCGGGGGAAGGTTCTCCCCGCAGCGGATGGTGACGGTGTCCCCCTCCATCTCCCAGGAGGCGGGACCGGGGGACAGACGGACGGGGGGAGGCGGGGAGATTTCCTCCCTGTGGGGCCCGACCACCTGGGCGGGCCATTCCCCGCCCTCCGTCTTGCTCTGTTGGCCCGCCGGGGTTGTCGGGCCCCACATATTGCCCCCTACAGGCGGCAAAACTGCCTTGGCCCAGTCCAGCACCGGCGGGGCTGCGTCGGGCCCGGCCAGGTGGATGCCTCCCCTGGCCCCCAAAGAAGACTCCGCCCCCAGCTTCTTCAGCTCTGACCTCAGCCCAGAGCGGAGAGGCCGGCGGTAGTCGCCCCCCTCCTCCAGCAGAAGAACCAGGTCGAAGGAATATCCCGCCCGGCTGAGGAGCTGGTGCCAGCGGCACCACAGGACAGCCTGCTCCACATCGTCCGGCCCGGACAGGGTCCCGGCGGCAATGGGCAGGTCTCCGGAGATGCCATAGGGCCACAGGGCGGACTGGGGCGGGCGGTCCTTCTCCTCCACTGCGTTCAGCCGGGCCAGCAGGTGGAAGGCCCCCAGGGCCTCCTCCTCGCTGAGGGCCAGCTTCTGAGCGATGGGGGCCAGGGAGGCGGGCCCCCCTGTCTTTCCCTCCAGCATCCGCCGGACGCCCCCCTGGGCGGCGGCGGGGCTGTCCCCCAGAGCCAGGGCCAGAGAGAAGGCGCTCCGCTCCCCGCTCCCCAGAGATATCGGGATCCGGATCATCAGACAGGGGTCGGAGCCCACAGCATTTTGAAGCGGCCCTGACTTTCGGTTCGGCAGAGCCCGCAGACCGCCCCTTCCCAGGACGGCGGCCCGGTCCAGGCTGGCGGAGCTCCCCTCCCCCGTCCAGGCGGCGGCCAGCCACGGCCCCTCCTCCGTTCCCCGGGGGCGGCGGTGGAACAGAGCCCCCTTTCCCTCCAGGGAGCCCTCCAGAAACAGCCGGGAGAAGGCGGGGTGGGCGTCAAAGTCCCGTTGGGGGCACAGGACGGGCTCCAGGTAAAACAGCAGCTCCCCCTCCAGCCGCTTTTTCCCGGTCCACCGCAGCTCCACCCGGCGCAGCTCCCCGTTCTCCCGCCGGGGGACGGACAGGTCAATTCGGGCGGACAGGCCCTCCCGCTCAAATTTCCAGCACGCCCCTGAGGCGTCGAACTCCCAGCGATATCTCCCATTCTGAAACAGGGGGGCGGGAGTCAGGCCCGCAAGGCCGGCGGGACCGCTGAAGAAAACAGACACTCCGGCGGGGGCATAGTACTCCCCCGGCTTGGCCAGGGTGACGGAATTTTCTCCTGCCTTGGAGCTGGTCAGGCCGTTGTCACAGGCCAGCAGGCTGTAGCTGCCGTTGGACAACAGATGACACCGGGGATATTTCCGTCCCCAGTCCTCCCCCTCCCGCACCAAAGCGGGGCCGGAGCCGGGGCGGAGCCTGGCGGGGAAGTCCCGCTCCTCCTGCTTCATGATGGGGGCCCCCACCGGCACCCGCTCCTGAAGCAGCTCCCGGTAGGCGGACATATCGCAGTCTCTCATGAACCGCCTCTGCATCACGTTGTCCCGGAGCACATTGTCAATCGCCACCAGGCTCATGCCCAGGTGGTGGGACATATAGGAGCGCACCACCTCGTGGTCCTCCTCCCCCGTCATCCGGGCGGGGGTGTAGTCCACCGCCTCGTAGAGCCCGTACCGTCCCTCCAGCCCCATATCCCGCAGGCGGCGCAGGTTGCGCAACGCGCTTCGGGGGGCCAGCAGCAGGGCTAAAAAGGAGGCGTAGGGGGCCACCACCAGCTCGGTGTCCAGCCCCCGCTTCAGCCCCAGGGCCTGGACCCCGTGGGCCTTGTACTGGTAGCTCATGCCGGGGTCGAAGGCGTAGAAGCCCGACTCTGAAATACCCCAGGGCCTCTTTGTCTTGTCCCCCCGCCGCTTCTGGGCGTAGATACAGAAGGACAGGGTCTCATACAGGAAGGAGTTGGGCTCACAAGGCAGCAGGAGGTTGGGCATGAAGTACTCGAACATGGTGCCCGTCCAGGAGGCCATGCCGCAGTAGTCGTTGTCCCCCAGCAGCATACGGCCCAGCCGCCGCCAGTGGCGGGCGGGGACCTCCCCCCGGGCCACGCTGATAAAGCTGGTCTGCCGGGCCTCGCTGGCCATCAGGTCGTAGAAGCCGTCGGTGAGCCTGTCCTGTTCCACCTCATAGCCGATGGAGAACAGCCGCCGCTCCCGGTCAAACAGCGGGGCGCAGTCCATGGCGTCGGACAGTACCTCGGCCCGCCGGGCCAGGGCGGTCTCCCCCCACTGGTACAGCCCCTCCCGCAGGGCGATGAGACAGCCCCGCAGATTGCCGCTGTCCACGGTGGACACGTACCTGGGGTGGAGGGGCTTGGCGGTGGCGGTGTCATACCAGTTGTACAGGTGTCCCTTCCACTTGTCCAGCCCCTCCACCGTGTCCAGGATGTGGGAGATCAGCTCCACTGCCCGCCTCCGAGGCAGAATATCCAGGTCGGCCGCCGCCATGACCGACAGCAGAGCCATGCCGATGTTGGTGGGGGAGGTCCGCCGGGCCAGGGCCGGGCCCGGCTGCTCCTGCCAGTTGTCCGGGGGGAGGAAGTGGTCCTCCTCCCGGAGGAATTTGTCAAAATACCGCCAGATCAGGGTGGCCTGGTGGAGGAGGAAGGCCCGGTCGGCGGGGGGCAGGGCCCGTCCCTTTCGGGAGGGCCGGCTCACCGCCCAGGCCAGCACCGGGGCCAGCAGCCAGACAAGGCCCACCGCCTTTCCAAACCGAAGCTGGGCAAAAAAGATCACAAACACCCCCACCGCCGCCGAAAACCAGGCCTTTTTGAAGTAGAAGGGGATGCTCCCCTTCCCCTTTTCCGTCTGGGCGGCAGTGACCCAGGCCAGCAGATTTTTGTGGGAAATTGTCATCCGCCACAGGGCGGAGGATATTGCCGTCAGGGAGATATAGGCCTGATAGGGCAGGAAGATGAGCTGAACTGCGGTCTGCAAAATGGCCCCGGCCAGGCCGGCAATGACGGTGGAGTGGTACCGCCGCCGCTTGCCCGACCGCCGCACGGCCAGCTCCGCCCCGGACAGCAGCAGGTTGGAGGCGGCGGCCACCACCGCCACGCCCCCCGCCCAGGCAAACACCCGCCCGGAGAAGCACATGCCCAGCACCAGAGTCAGCTGGGTAAAGATGGGGCTCAGAGACCGGCGGAGGTTGTCCAGAATCTTCCATCTGGCCAGGGGCGGCAGGGGGTTGTCCTCTCTCCCCCCGCACCCGTCCGGCACGCGCCCCCCCAGCCAGGGCAGCAGCTGCCAGTCCCCCCGAATCCACCGGTGGAGCCGGGCGAAGTAGCCGTATACCTGCCAGGGACAGCCGTCGGTGAGCTCCACCTCCCCCAGCAGCCCCGCCCGGAGGTAGCTGCCCTCCAGCAGGTCGTGGGACAGGATGGTGTTGTCAGGGAAGCGGCCGTCCAGACAGGTGTGGAAGGCCTCCACCGAGAATACCCCCTTGCCGGTGTAGGTGCCCTGGTCGAAGAGGTCGTGGTAGACGTCGCTGGCGGTGGAGCCGTAGGGGTCCACGCCCCCCAAGCCGCCGAAAAGCTTGGCGAAGAAGGACCTGTTGGCCGCCTCCAGCTCCACCGCCACCCGGGGCTGGAACAGGGCGTGGCCGGCGGTGACAACCTTCTTTTTCGGGTCGATCACCGGCTGGTTCAGGGGGTGGAGCATGGCCCCGGTGAGCTCCCGGGCGGTGCCCACGTTGAGGCTGGTGTCCGAGTCCAACGTGATGACATACTTCACCTGGCGCAGCCAGCCCCTCTCCCCCGCCTTCACCTCCAGGCCGGTGTGCCTCCCCTTCAACAGCCGTACCAGCTCGGTGAGGGCCCCCCGCTTCCGCTCCCAGCCCATATAGCGCTCGTCCCGCTGGCTGAAGGCCGGGGTGCGGAAGAACAGATAGAAGCCCCCGCCGTACTTGGCATTGAGGGCGTCAATCTCCTTGCGGGCGCTGTCCAGCCAGGCTCGGCCCTCCGCCCCCATGGGGGTATTGCTGTCGGGCAGGTCAGCCAGAATGCCCAGCCGCAGCTCCGGGCCCGCGTCCCGGTTGGCCAGGCGGTAGCGCTCCAGAAGAGCGGCCAGCCTGGGTCCGCTGTCCTCCCCGGTGAGGAGGGACACCACCACGCACAGGGTCCGGCCCTCCCGGGGAATGCCCCCCTCCAGCTCCATCCTGGGCACCGGCCGGGGCGGGACAAGGCGGACCAGCAGGAAGTCCAGCACGTTTTTCACAATGTCGGACAGGGGCAGGATGAGCAGCAGGGCGGCCAGCGGTGTCCCCGCCGCCCGCCACAGGGCCAGTGCCGCAATGAGGGACAGGCCGGCTACCGCCACGCCGTAGCTCACCCCGGAGCGGGGCCGCTCCTCCCTGCCCAGGGGCTCCCGGTAGAGGTACCAGCCCACGTGGCGGCGGGCTCCCTCCCCCTTTTTGGCCAGCTCCAGAGCGCGGCGGGCGGTCTCCTCCTCCCCCGGCCCTCGCTTTTTCGCCAGCTGGCACACCCTCTGCCGGTAGCGGCGGCGGGTATCCTCATCCATGCGGGGGTAGTGGCCCGAGGGGTCCTGGACCAGCACCCGTTCCACCCGGCTGGCCCCCTCCAGCAGGGCGGTCCACTCCCCGCCGGACAGGGCCCGCAGGGCGGTAAAGACGGCCCCCATCTCCTCAGAAGGCACCTTGTCCTCCTTGATGGCCTCCAAATCGCCGCACAATCGGGCCAGCCGCTCTGCCAGCACCCCGGCCAGGGCGGGAACAAGGAGGGACAGCTCCCGCTCCGTCAGGGGACACACCGACTGAAAGCCCTCCAAAAACAGGGCCAGCCGCCCCTGGTGGAGGTCGGGCACCGCCCACAGAGCGCTCCGGGCACAGCACTGAAGAAGGGCCTCTCCCCCCGCCGTCCCCCGGAGGGGCTTACCTCCTCTGAGCGCCTCCCGGGCCCGCTCCCCCTCCCGGACGGCCAGGTAGTGGTTGTCCAGCAGCCACTCCGCCGCCCCGGGCAGGGCGGTCTGTCCGGCGCTCCACAGGTTCAGCGCCTCCCGGGCCCGGCACACCGTCCTTAAATCGGCCTTCAGCCCCCGGGACAGAGCGCGGCAGGAGACCACCCCCGACCGCTTCAGCTCCTTGGCGGCGTTGGCCGCGTATCGCTTTAAATGCATGTCGTCCATAGGGACGTGCGGGGTATTCATAGAAACCCACCTCTCAGCGGAATATTCCTGTTCATTTTCCCCCGGCTATGGCGGAATATACCAAAAGAGCCGTTTCCCCCGTCAAGCATTTTGGCTTGACAAACGGAGCAAAATGTGGTAGACTTCCAAATGTAAAGTTAATTAGCTTTACATTTTTGATGTGAAGGAGGTCGTACTCCGTGAAAAGCCAGGCCTATCGCATGACTATGCTCTTTGATTTCTACGGCGACGTGCTGACAGACCGGCAGAAGGAGTTTTACGACCTCTACTACAACGAGGACCTGTCCCTGGGAGAAATCGCCGAGAACTACGGCATCACCCGCCAGGGTGTCCGGGACGTGATTGTCCGGGCGGAGGCCGTCCTCACTGATTTGGAGGACAAAACCGGGCTTATCAAACGGTTCCACGCCACCCACCGCCAGCTGGAGCAGCTGCTCCAGGACGCCGACCGGATGCTGTCCCTGGCCGCCCGTCAGGACGACGGGGAGCTGGAGCGCCTGGCCCGTCAGATCCGGGACGGGGTGAAGACCCTGCTGAAGGAGTAAGCCCATGGCATTTGAAGGACTTTCTGAAAAGCTGTCCGCCGCCTTTAAAAAGCTGCGGGGCAAGGGCCGGCTGTCCGAGGCCGACGTGAAGGAGGCCATGCGGGAGATTCGCCTGGCCCTGCTGGAGGCCGACGTCAGCTTCAAGGTGGTCAAGCAGTTCGTAGCCCAGGTCACCGAAAAGGCGGTGGGGGCCGACGTGCTGGAGGCCCTGTCCCCCGCCCAGCAGATCATCAAAATCGTCAACCAGGAGCTCACCGAGCTGATGGGCGGCGCGGCGGCCAAGCTGACCATCGCCTCCAAGCCGCCCACGGTGGTAATGATGGTGGGCCTCCAGGGCGCGGGCAAGACCACCAACGGCGCGAAATTGGCCGGCCTGATGAAGAAGCAGAACGGCAAGCGGCCCCTGCTGGCCGCCTGCGACATCTACCGCCCCGCCGCCATCCAGCAGCTGGAGGTGGTGGGCAAACAGCTGGACATCCCCGTGTTCCAGATGGGCCAGACCAACCCGGTGGACATCGCCAAGGCCGCCGTGGAGCACGCCAAAAAACACGGCAACGACATGGTATTCCTGGACACCGCCGGCCGGCTCCACGTGGACGAGGAGCTGATGGACGAGCTGCGGAACATCAAGGCCGCTGTGGAGCCTACCGAGATTCTGCTGGTGGTGGACGCCATGATCGGCCAGGACGCGGTGAATGCCGCCAAGGCCTTCGACGACGCCCTGGACATCGACGGCGTCCTCCTCACCAAGCTGGACGGCGACGCTCGGGGCGGCGCGGCCCTGTCCATCAAGGCGGTCACCGGCAAACCCATCAAGTTTGTGGGCGTGGGGGAGAAGCTGGACCAGATTGAGGTCTTCCACCCCGACCGCATGGCCAGCCGCATCCTGGGCATGGGGGACATGCTCTCCCTCATTGAAAAGGCGGAGCAGTCCTTCGACCAGAAAAAGGCCCTGGAGCTCCAGGAGAAGCTGCGGAAGAACAAGTTCACCCTCACCGACTTCTACGACCAGATGAAGCAGCTGAAAAACATGGGCTCCCTGTCCGAAATCGCCGGGATGCTTCCCGGTGTGAAGGCCAGCGACCTGGAGGGGGCCACTATGGACGAGAAGCTCCTCCAGCGGATGGAGGCCATCATCCTGTCTATGACCCCCGCCGAGCGGGAGGACCCCAAGCTGCTCAACTCCAGCCGGAAAAAGCGCATCGCCGCCGGGTCCGGCACCCAGGTGGTGGACATCAACCGGCTGCTCAAGCAGTTCGACATGCTCCAGGCCATGACAAAGCAGTTCTCCGGCGGTAAGATGCCCAAAAATCTGCGGAAGATGATGGGTAAAAAGGGCCGGGGAATGCCCGGGATGCCGTTTTAGCAAAAAGACCTCATCCGTCAGCGCCTAACGGCGCTGCCACCTTCCCCTAAAGGGGAAGGCTTTTGGTCCGCACCCCTTTAGCCTTCCCCTTTAGGGGAAGGTGCCCCCGAAGGGGGCGGATGAGGAAAATCCGTTGGCAAGACACCCTGTGTGTTTTCCATATAACAAACAAATTCATTTGGAGGTGAAGATACATGGTTAAAATCAGACTGCGCCGCATGGGCGCGAAGAAGGCTCCCTTCTACCGCATCGTGGTGGCCGACTCCCGCTATCCCCGTGACGGCCGTTTCATCGAGGAGATCGGCATCTACAACCCCGTCACTGATCCCGCCGAGCTGAAGGTGGACGTGGACCGGGCTCAGGCCTGGATCAAGACCGGCGCTCAGCCCACCGAGACCGTCCGCGACCTGCTGAAAAAAGCCGGCGCCCTGTAAGGCTGGAGGTCATTCATGAAAGAGCTTCTCACCTACGTGGCCCAGAACCTGGTGGAGCACCCCGAGCAGGTGTCTGTCACTGAGGTCGAGGGCGACGGCGAGACCGTCCTGGAGCTCCGGGTGGCCCCGGAGGACATGGGCAAGGTGATCGGCCGCCAGGGCCGCATCGCCAAGGAGATCCGTGTCCTGATGCGCTCCGCCGCCCAGCGGGCCGGCAAGCGGATCAGCGTGGATATCGTCGATTAAAACAAGGGCGCAGGGTGACCCCTGCGCCCTTGCGCTATTTTGGAGGTTATTCATGTTACAGCAATATCTGGAGGTGGGCAAGGTCACCAACATCCACGGCCTGAACGGCGAGGTGAAGGTCCAGCCCTGGGCGGACTCGCCGGACTTTCTGTGCCGGTTCAAGACCCTGTATGTGGACGAGGCCCACTTTCCCATGGCCGTCCAGCGGGCCCGGGTCCACAAGAACATGGTCATCATTAAATTTGAGGGTCCCACCCACGTGCCCAGCGCCATGTCCCTGCGGGGGGCCACCCTGTATATCGACCGGGCGGACGCCAACCTGCCCGAGGGGGCCTTCTTCCTGGCCGATATCTACGGTCTGGAGGTGCGGGACGCCTCCACCGGCCAGGTGCTGGGAAAAATCGCCGACGTGCTCACCCTGCCCGCCAACAACGTCTATGTGGTGAAGGGCGGCCCCCGGGAGCTGATGATCCCCGCCGTCCCCCAGTTCATCGCGGAGACCAACATTGAGGATGGCTTCCTTCGGGTCAATATGATGGAGGGCCTGTAAATGAACCAGAACTGGAAGGGGCCGCTTCGTTTGGGCGCGGTGCTGTTCGGGCTCTATCTGGCCATCCACTACTGGGACAAGCTGTCCGCCCTGGCCGTGCTGACCGTCAGCGCCGGCTTTCCTCTGGTGCTGGGGGCAGTGATTGCCTACGCCGTCAACATTCTGATGAGCGCATACGAGAGATGGTACTTCCCGAAATCCCAAAACCGGGCGGTGGTAACGAGCCGCCGGCCGGTGTGCCTGCTGCTGGCCTATGCCAGTCTGATCGCCCTGGTGGCCCTCATCGTACGGATGATTCTCCCCGAATTGATCCAGAGCGTCACCCTGCTGCTCCAGGAGCTGGTGCCCCTGCTCCAGGCGCTGAGCGTTAAAATCAACGAGAATCAGGGCCAGCTGGCGGGACTCTTCGCCTCCGACGGCACGGTCAACTGGCAGGAGCTGGCCACCAAGGTAATCAACTTCCTGCTGGCCGGCCTGGGGGGCGTGATGGGCTCTCTGGTCTCCCTGGTCTCCGCCACCGTGTCCGCCGCCTTTACCGCCATTGTCAGCGTCATCTTCTCCATTTACCTGCTCATGGGCAAGGAGAAGCTGTCCCAACAGTGCGCTCTGGTGTTAAAAACCTACCTCAGACCCGGCTGGTACAGCCGCCTGCTCTACTTTCTGGAGACACTGCACAGCTGTTTTCGCCGTTTTGTGGTGGGCCAGTGCACCGAGGCGGTCATTCTGGGCCTGCTGTGCATGGGGGGCATGCTGCTGTTCCGGTTCCCCTACGCCTCCATGGTGGGGGCCCTCATTGGCTTTACCGCCCTGATTCCGGTGGCCGGGGCCTACATTGGCGCGGGGGTGGGGGCCTTTATGATCTTCACCGTCTCCCCGGTGAAAGCCCTGCTGTTTCTGATTTTCATCTCGGTGCTCCAGCAGCTGGAGGGCAACCTGATCTACCCCAAGGTGGTGGGCTCCTCCATCGGACTGCCCGGCATCTGGGTGCTGGCCGCCGTCACCATCGGCGGGGGCGTGCTGGGCATCGGCGGGATGCTGCTGGCCGTCCCCCTGGCCGCCGCCTGCTACCAGATTCTCCGGGACGACGTGGCCCGGCGGAACAGCGGCCCCTCAACGAAACGCACATCTGCCTGAGCGCAAAAGCCTGCGTCCGCATCCAGGCCAGGCTGATCGAACCGGGGGATATTTGGCGGTGATGTCCTGAGGGCAACCGAATAATCAAGGCACCATGGAGTTCTATGGAGATAAGTCCTATGCGGATTTGCCCGCATAGGGCTTCATTTTTTAGGCGGTAATGACATGACCCCAATTATACAGGTGGAGCATTTTTCGAAACTGCGTAAGAAACCCCCTTTAAGACGAAAGATTCCCCCCTTGGATTTGTATGGCGCCTTTGCTAAACTGTTATTAGTGATAAAAAGGGCAAAAAAAACAGACCGGAAATTCATCGAATTGCAAAACAAAAAGGAAGCCGGTGATCAAGGAATGAGCGAAACCATCGTATCCATGAGAGGAATCTGCAAGAGCTTCCCCGGGGTCAAGGCGCTGGACCATGTGGACTTTGAGCTGCGCTCCGGAGAGGTCATGGCCCTGCTGGGGGAGAACGGCGCGGGCAAGAGCACCCTGATGAAGGTGCTCAGCGGTGTGTACCAGCGGGACGAGGGCACCCTGGAAATTTTCGGGAAACAGTACGGCGACCTGAACCCCAGGCTGGCCCAGGAGGTGGGGGTGGCCATCATCCACCAGGAGCTGAATATGTGCAAGCACCTGTCCGTGGCGGAAAATATGTTTCTGGGCAGGGAGAAGCGCAAAGGCATCCGGCTGGACAACGCCAGCATGGAGGCCGAGGCCAAAGGCATCCTGGACGAGCTGAAAATTGATCTGGACCCCAGGCAGGTGGTGAGGGAGCTGCCCGTGTCCAAGCAGCAGATGGTGGAGATTGCCAAGGCCCTGTCCACCAACGCCAGAATCCTGATTATGGATGAGCCCACCTCCGCCCTCACCGCCCGGGAGATTGATGACCTGTTCCGCATCATCCGGGAACTGAAGGCCAAGGGCTGCGGCATCGTGTACATCTCCCACCGGCTGGAGGAGCTGCAGCACATTGTGGACCGGGTGACCATCATGCGGGACGGCCAGTACATCACCAGCATGGACTTCCAGGGCGTCACCCTGGACGAGATTATCGCCTACATGGTGGGCCGGGAGATCAAGGAGAAGTTCCCCCGGGTGACCTGCCAGAAGGGCAAAAAGGTCTTTGAGGTAAGGGGCCTCAACGCCGGGCGCATGGTGCGGGACATCGACTTCTCCCTGTATGAGGGGGAGATCGTGGGCTTCGCCGGGCTGATGGGTGCCGGGCGCACCGAGACCACCCGGGCCATCTTCGGGGTGGATCCCAAGGAGGGCGGGCAGATCCTCCTGGACGGCCAAGAGGTGACCATCAAAAACCCCAAGGACGCCATCCAGGCGGGCATCGTCCTGGCCCCGGAGGACCGGAAGAAGGACGGCCTGTGCACCAAGCTGTCCATCCGCCACAACATCGCCCTGCCCAATCTGGATTTTCTGTGCAACAGGTCTACGCCGCTTATAAGAAGTCCCGCCACAAGAAGGAATTTCTTGCGGAACATGGGGATGAGATCGCCAAGCATGAGGCGGCGAAAAAAGCCTTTGACGCCTTGGGCGGCAAGCCTATCCCGAAGGTTGCCCAGCTTTCCCAGGAGTACGCCGCTCTGCTGGCAGAGAAGCAGGAGCGGTATGCGGAGTACAAGGCCCTGCGGCAAGATATGATCGACTACCGAACCATGAAGCAGAATGTAGACAAAATCCTCGGTTTAGTGCCAGAGGAACAGGAGCAGCAGAGGCCGGAGCGGTGACTACAAAAAATCTCCCGTGCCACTGGCATGGGAGATTTTTTTAATGCTCATTTTGCCGCAGATCGTCTACAATGAATTGGATGTGTTCTATCTGACGGGGAGTTAGGCCGGTTATATCCAACATCTGCGGGGCGCTTGCCTCCTGCACTTCCCGGCCCAGCAGATAGTCGGTGCTGACGTGGAAGAAATCCGCAATTCTTATCAGCATATCTATGGACGGCATGATATTGTCATTTTCCCAATTACTGATGCTCTGCTTTTTAACCCCCAGCTTCTCCGCAAGCTGAACTTGATTCAACTCCCTTGACTGACGCAGATTTTTCAAGCGGATTGCGAACATAATCGCCCTCGCCCCCTCTCAAAATAAGATTATGGGGCAAACGGGCAAATTATAAAAATACTCATATTGTAATATTTGACTTTCGGCGTTATACTTGCTCTGTGCGGAGGGCCAAAAGAAAGGACGATAAATTTATGATTTACACAACTGAGCAGAAGAAAGAACTGGATGCCATTCTCAAAGCCTTTGAGAATTATATTGATGGGCAGGACTATTTTGATATAGTCTACTCCAAGAAAATCGGTTATGTCTGGATTGTGGCTGATGAACCCGGAGCGGCAGGCGCGGAGCAGCTTGACACGCCAGAGGCCATGCTGGACAACCTGTTTAATGACATTATCAACGATGTTGTTGCTCCCCGTTCAACCACCCACCTCAATGAAACGCGCACCATGACGGAGAGCGAGGAAGCGGAGTGCCGCCGCAGGATCACCGCCATTCTGGAAACGATTGAGGGCGGCGGGGCCGAGTACCTGGAATACCTGGACGAGTACATCCAGGACTACCAGGAACGCTACGCCGGGGACGGTGGATCGTGTTAGAAAACTGTTGCGCGTTCACCGGCCACCGCCCGCATAAATTCCCTTGGAAGTATGACGAAGCGGACAGCCGGTGTGTGGCGCTGAAAGCGGTGCTGGCGGAGCAGATTACCGCTCTGGTGGACGCAGGCTTTACGCAATTCCTGTCCGGGATGGCAGAGGCCACCGATACTTGGTCCGCCCTCTCCGTCCTAAGCCTGAGAGAGAAGAATCCCGCAATCAAGCTCCACTGTATCCTCCCCTGCAAAGAGCAGGCGGATAAGTGGTCAGCTTCATCGCGGGACCTCTATCATTCTATTCTGGATCGGGCGGATTCCATCGTTTACGTCAGCAGGACCTACTACAAAAATTGTATGCTGGACCGCAACCGTTTTCTGGTAGACCACGCCGCTGCTCTGCTGGCTGTCTATAACGGAGAACGGCGCGGCGGGACGGCAGCGACTATGCGCTATGCTCAGAAGGTGGGACGTGAGATCATTGTGATCGACCCTATTACCCGGCTGATTTCCCACGATGATATTGTGCCGGGACCGGCACACTCCTGACGGGGCGCGGCTGCGCACCGTTTTTCCTGCGCGGATGTGCAGGAAGGAGCAACCGAAGGGAGCGGAAAAGCCACGCCGTCAGGCGTGTTCGACTGGACGCAAAGCGGCCAGTCCGGGGCTTGGGGGGACCCCAACCAGCGTTTTAGGAATATCCAAAAGGATATTCCTAAAACATTGCTGGCCTACGTTATAGGAACGTTATTACTCAATGCCCCACAACGTATGAGTGTGCCGCAGCGACAATATCGCCAACGCCATTCAGCACAATGGTCGGACGGTAGGCATACTCTTTCAAAGTTTCTGGTGTAGAAACGCCGGAAAGTACTAATACAGTGGACATACCGCTCTCCATACCAGAGATTACATCGGTATCCATCCGATCTCCTACCATGACAGCTTCACCGGAGTGGCAGCCCAGCAGCCGCAGGCCAGTCCGCATCATCAGCGGATTGGGTTTGCCGCAGAAATAGGCCCGTGTTCCGGTTGCCATTTCGATAGGAGCGGTCAAAGCGCGGCAGGCCGGTGCAATACCATTTTCAATCGGGCCGGATACATCAGAGTTTGCCCCAATGAGTTTTGCCCCACCCATGACCAAATTCGTTGCCTTTGTCAATGTTTCCATGGAGTAGGTGCGTCCTTCTCCAACCACCACATAGTCAGGGTTCACCTCATTCATGGTGATGTCTGCATCATAAAGTGCGTTGAGAAGTCCGGCTTCTCCGATTGCAAATACAGAGCAGCCGGGAGCCTGTTCCTTCAGAAATGCGGCAGTTGCCAGAGCGCTCGTATAAAAATGATCCTCAGACACATCTAACCCCATACGAGCCAGCTTCTGGTGCAGTTCCTTTGGCGTGTATCCGCTATTATTGGTCAAAAACAAAAATCTCTTGTTTTCTGCCTGGAGCCACTGAATAAATTCCACAACACCCGGAAGGATTTTATTTCCGTGATAAATGACGCCATCCATATCACAGATAAAGCCCTTTTTCGCATTGAAATCAAGTAAACATTTTTCTTCCATATCATGACTGCCTTTCATGTTTATTTTTGCCTGCTGGTCAAAATCTGATTATAAGATGTGTTTGTAAAGTCTACAAGGCTTTTTTTGTGAAATCCATGTAAAGGCTTCTTGCTTATATCAGAATTTTACAAGGATTTTTCAAAACCATGGTAGCAAATATTACATCCAGAGATTATTCTGGATGTGTCCCAGGCGGACAAACACTACTCTTTAGGAGGAAACAGGTAAATATGAGAAAAATCTTTGCTATCGCATTGGCTTTGGCGCTGACAGCCACTTTGTTTGCTGGCTGTTCCGCTACCGCCAAAAACGGAAGCACTGGCCCTGTTCAGACAAACGCAGGCGCGATCAACACGCTGGCGAGCCAGACTGCCTCTGACCAGACCATCAAGGCACCCAAGTATGTGTTCCTGTTCATCGGAGACGGCATGAGCTTTCCCCAGTTCCAGTCCGCGGCGGACTATCTCGGGGCCATGGCCGACAGCGACTATATGCAGGCAGTTCCCAGCCTGGACGACAACCAGGGCGCGGTGCTGGACGGCCCCAAACCGCTGAACTTCATGAACTTTGAGACGGTCGGTTCCGTTGTGACCTACGATTCCAACAGCTTCGCTCCCGACTCCGCTTCCACCGCCACCTCTATCGCCACTGGCTACAAGACCTACTCCGGCTCCATCAATGTGGACGAAACAGCCACCAAGGTTTATGAGACGATCACCGAGAAGGTTCACGAGCAGTTGGGGATGAAGGTGGGCATCATCTCCTCTGTCAACCTGAACCACGCCACTCCCGCAGCCTTCTACGCCCACCAAGCCAGCCGCAACAGCTACTACGAGATCGGCCTGGAACTAATCGACTCTGGCTTTGAGTATTTTGCTGGAGGCGGACTGAAAAAGCCCACCGGAGCGGACAAGGACAAGGAGGATCTGTATGCCTTGGCAAAGCAGGCGGGCTACAACGTGGTAAAGACCCAAGCTGAGGCCGATAAGATCACCTCCGGTCCTGTCATCATTATCGACGAGCATCTGGCCGACTCTGATGCCATGGCCTATGAGCTGGACCGGACAGACAAACTGTGGTCCCTGGCCGACTATGTGGAAAAGGGTATTGAGGTTCTGGACAACGACAAGGGCTTCTTCATGATGTGCGAGGGAGGTAAGATCGACTGGGCCTGCCACGCCAATGATGCCGCCTCCACCATTCACGACACCTTGGCCCTAGCCGACGCGGTGCAGGTAGCCATCGACTTTGCCAAGGAACACCCCGATGAGACTCTGATCCTGGTTACCGGTGACCACGAAACCGGCGGTCTGACCATCGGCTTTGCCGGAACCGACTACGACACCTACCTCTCCCTGCTGGACAGCCAGAAAATTTCTTTTGCCAAGTTCGACAGCGATTATGTAGCCGCTTACAAGGAGAACAAGACTGATTTCAACACCGTCCTGGCCGACATAGAGAAGCTGTTCGGCCTGAAAGCAAAGGGTGACACCGGGGACAAGCTGGTACTCACCGAGTACGAGCTGGGCCTGCTGAAAACCGCCTACGAGAAAAGTGTGAACGAAAAGGATACCGGCATGGTCCAGCAGGCGGAGTATGTGGCCTACGGAACCTACGAGCCGTTAAGCGTGACGATTACCCACATTCTCAATAACAAATCCGGTGTATCCTTCACCTCTTATAGCCACACCGGACTGCCGGTCGCCATGTTCGCTGACGGCGTGAACGCCGATCAGTTTGATGGATACTATGACAACACGGAAATCTACGAGAAGCTGGCTACGATGCTGGCGGTAAAATAACCGCTTACCCTCTGCTTTTTCATAGAGAGGCCGCTTCTGCCTGCCGGTAGGAGCGGCCTCGACCCTATCAGAAAGGGACAATCAATTATGAAGCTATTCCCAAGCGCATCCATCCATTATCAGGCCCCGATATGGGCCTGCCTTACCCTGATCGTTGTACTGCTGGTTCTTCCAACGGGCTTTGAGGGAAATCTGGTTTTTCAGGAATCGGACATACGGCCTGCGCTGGTATTGTCTACGGATGAATCCTCCATTGTTGACACCGGGCTTGTGCGTTCCGGGGAACAGCGGTGTCAAGTAAAAATTTTAGGCGGCTCTTTTCAGGGGCAGGTTGCCGAGGGAAGGAATATGCTGAACGGCTCTCTGGAACAGGACAAGCTGTTTTCCACAGGTGACAAAGCCCTGGTGCGCATCAACTTCCTGGATGGGCAAATCCTGAATGTTTCCATGATCGACCACTATCGCACCCCGTGGGAACTTTTGCTTGCGGCACTGTTTATCCTTCTGCTGGTTGTTTTCGCGGGCTGGACCGGTCTGCGGGCGGTACTTTCCTTCATTTTGTCCGTGCTGATGATCTGGAAGGTGTTGGTTCCGCTCTATTTGAAAGGCTGGAATCCCATTTGGGTAGGGCTGGGGATCACTCTGGTGCTAACGGTCTTGATCGTCAGCCTGGTATATGGTTTCGACCGCCGCTGTGCCGCCGCTGTCTCCGGTTCCTTCTTAGGCATTCTGGTCACCTGTGTCATGGGCGTGGTTTTTACGAACCTTTTCCAAATCCACGGAGCGGTTATGTCTTACTCGGAGAGCCTGCTGTATGCCGGATACCAGCATCTGAACCTGACACAAATTTTTATGGCCTCTATTTTTATCGGCGCGTCAGGGGCTGTTATGGACTTGTCCGTGGATATTACCTCCGCTGTCTATGAGGTCGTTCAGAAACAGCCAGCACTCAGCCGCAAAGAGGCAATTCGATCCGGTCTGAATGTGGGCCGGGCCGCTATGGGAACGATGACAACCACATTGCTGCTGGCATACTCCGGCGGGTATGTAGCTTTGCTGATGGTGTTCATGGCCCAGGGAACGCCGCTGACCAATGTCCTCAATTACAAATATGTCGCGGCGGAACTGCTGCATACGGTGATTGGTTCTTTTGGACTGGTGACAGTGGCCCCATTTACGGCTCTGTGCGCCGGAATATTTCTGACCAGTTATGACAGCTTCTCTTTGAAGCAATAGCTGAAGCTGTTCACAGGGCAATATCCAACCGCACAGGCTGGCCGGTGTCGGCTGGCCTTTCATTTTACATAGATTTTACATGACCTTGCTAACAGATTTTACACGCACTTGTTAGAATAAAAACGTGTAACTAAAAGAGAGAGGAAATCAGCTTTATGGATATTTTCAATGTGTTGACTCTTATCGGCGGATTGAGCCTGTTCCTGTTCGGCATGAGCGTTATGGGACAGGCCCTGGAGCGCAGGGCCGGAGGCCAGCTCCGGACGCTTCTGGGGAAGCTGACTGACCGTAAGATCGCCGGACTTCTGACCGGCACGGGCGTTACCGCGGTCATTCAAAGCTCCTCGGCAACTACGGTCATGGTGGTTGGCTTTGTCAACTCCGGAATCATGACCTTGAAGCAGGCCATCAATGTCATTATGGGGGCCAATGTTGGGACCACAGTCACGGCATGGCTGTTGAGTCTGGCTGGGATCGACAGCGGGAACCTGTTTATTAAACTATTGAAACCGTCCTCCTTCACGCCGATTCTGGCGCTCATTGGCATCATCTTTTATATGTTCTGCAAGAACGCGAAGAAAAAGGACACCGGCATGATCCTGCTCGGCTTTGCCACGCTGATGTTCGGCATGGAAACCATGTCCGGGGCCGTTTCCGGCCTGCGGGATGTCCCGGCGTTCCAGCAGATGTTCATCATGTTCAAAAATCCGCTGCTGGGCGTACTGGCGGGCACGATCCTCACGGCTATCATCCAATCCAGTTCTGCTTCCGTGGGCGTTTTGCAGGTATTAGCGGCAACTGGTCAGGTTTCCTACGGCGCTGCGATTCCCATTATCATGGGGCAGAATATCGGCACCTGCGTGACGGCTATGATCTCCTCCGTAGGTGCGAACAAGAACGCAAAGCGGGCCGCTCTTGTCCATCTTTCATTCAATATCATCGGAACGGCGATCTGGTTGGCGGTGTTCTGCGTTCTAAAGGCGCTGCTGCGGCCTGTCATTCTGGACGAGCCCGCCTCTCGCCTGGGCATCGCCGTGGCCCACTCGGTATTCAATGTCCTGTGTACGCTGCTGATGCTGCCCCTGTCCAGTTTTCTGGAGAAGCTGGTCACCATCCTCGTTCCCGATGATAAGCAGTCGGACGCGGTGGCGGAGCTGGACGAGCGCCTGTTTGCCACTCCGTCTATCGCCCTGGAGCGGTGTCATACGGTGGCGGCGGAGATGGCGGAAACCGCTGTTGCGGCCTTGAAAGACGCAATGGTCTCTCTGCGAAGCTATACCCCGGTGCTGGCCGCATCTATACGGGAAAAAGAGGATAAAACAGACCATTACGAAGATATTTTGGGAACCTATCTTGTGAATCTGAGTACCCACCAAATCAGCGAAGCCGACAGCCGGGAGGCGGCGAAGCTGCTGAAAATGATTGGCGATTTTGAGCGGATCGCGGACCACGCCGTCAACATCCTGGAATCCGCTGAAGAACTGCGGGACAAGGAGCTCCGTTTTACGGAAGATGCTTCCTCTGATTTGACCGTGGTTTCCGCAGCGGTTCGGGATATTCTGGACTTGTCCCTTACTGCGTTCCTTCACGATGATCTGAACGCTGCCTCTATGGTGGAACCGCTGGAGCAGGTGATCGACCAGTTGAAGGAACAGCTTCGGACACGCCATATCCTTCGTATGCAGAAGGGCGACTGCTCTATTGACGCAGGTTTCGCATGGTCTGATCTGTTGACTAACCTGGAGCGCACGGCGGATCACTGCTCCAACATCGCTGGGTGCGTGATTGATATTGCCCATGGCAATATGGACATCCATCAGTCCCTGCGCGCATTCCGCACTGGCAGCGAGGATTTCCGTCAGCGATTCCAGGAGTATCAGCGCAAGTATGTCCTGAATGGATATTTCGTACAGAAAAGGCAGGAAAAATAAACTTTACAATCACACATAAAACTTTACACAGGTTTTACCAAAGCTGACTTTCGCATTTTACATTCAGGCGGTATTCTTATTCTTGTGGACGGGAGGATAGGCAGGTGGATCGCTGATCCCCCAGGATACACTACAAATCAAACGGGAATAGGAGTTATTTGTCATGAAAAAGAAAACACAGAAATTGATTGGCCTGGTCATGGCTGTTGCCGTGGTTGCGTCTATGCTGGCCGGATGTTCCCAGAAGCTCTCCGGTACGGTGGCTACCGACGGCTCCACCTCTATGGAGAAGGTGATCGGTGCGTTGGGTGAGGCGTTTGAGGCGCAGAACGACCGTGTGACCTTCACCTACAACCCCACCGGCTCCGGCTCTGGCATCCAGGCGGTTTTGGAAGGGCGCTGCGACATCGGCCTCAGCAGCCGCGATCTGAAAGTGGAGGAATCCGCCCAGGGGCTGACCGGGACGGTGCTGGCC